>MEIE01000209.1 GCA_001750625.1 Candidatus Amphirhobacter heronislandensis | reverse complement strand
CTTGACGTGATGGTCGTTGTTGCCGGTCGCGGCGCTGTGCATCGTGATGTTGCTCAATGCCGTCGGAGTCGCCGCGTTGCTGCCCTGGTAACGGAACAGCTCGACTTGGCTGGTGTCGCCACTGAGCGCCACGTCGATCTGCCGACAGCCCTCGGCGCTGCGGTGGAACGCCAGCCCGGTGTCGGTGCGGCTGGTCGCTGTTGTCAGCGTCAGCGCCGAGTATGGGCCGTTGGACGCCGCGACATCGCTGCCTTGGTTGACCCACGGGCTGGTCGAGGCTATGGTCAGGTTCCAGCCGACGGTCAATGGCGCTGGCGTCCGTGCATCAGTACAGGCGGCGTTCGGAGTCGCGACGATGGTGACGTTGAGGATGCTGCCGGCGGACGGGGACGCGCCCGATTTGAAGAACAGCCGGACGTGCTGGTTGCCGCTGGCCGGATTGGCGGCGTCGTCCATCGTGATGTCGCTCAGGGCCTGGCTGCCGGCTTCGCTGTCGCCGGCGTAGCGGCGCAGTTCGACATGGCTGGTGTCGCCGCTCAGCGAGACGTCGATGCGCTTGCAGGCGTCCGAGTTGCGGTGGAACGCCAGACCGGTGGCGGTGCGGCTGCTGGACCCGGCGAGCGACAGCGGCGAGAAGGAGCCGCTGGCGCTGTCGTCGTCCCTGCTTTCCTTGACCCAGTTCGCCGCGGTTGCGATCGTGACGTTCCAGCTGACGGTCAGCGGCGGCGGGGTCCGCGGATCGGTGCACGAATCGTTCGGCGTCGCCACGATGGTCAAGTCGAGGACGTCGCCTTGGGCCACAGCGGCCCGGGCCTTGAGGAACAGCCGGACGTGATGGTCGTTGTTGCCGGTCGCAGCGCTGTGCATGGTGATGTTGCTCAGGGCCGCCGGCGTCGCGACGCTGCCGCCCGCGTAGCGGACCAGCTCCACCTGGCCGGTGTCGCCGGACAGCGCCACATCAATCTGCCGGCAGCCCTCGGCGCTGCGGTGAAACGCGAGGCCGGTGGCGGTGCGGTTCGCCGCCGTTGCCAGCGTCAGCGCCGAGAACGGGCCGTCGGAAACCGCATCGTCTCTGCCCTGATTCACCCAGCCGCTGGTCTCCGCGATCGTCATGTTCCATGCCACCGTCAGAGGAGCAGGCGTCGCCGCATCCGTGCACGAGGCGTTCGGCGTCGCCACCACCGTCACGCTTACGGTGTTGCCGCCGGTCACCGCCGCCTGCGCCTTGAAGAACAGCCGGA
>MEIE01000208.1 GCA_001750625.1 Candidatus Amphirhobacter heronislandensis | reverse complement strand
GTCCTGCCGCTGGACGCCGAGGGCTACCTCGGCGAGGTCGCCAACGCCTTCCTCGAGGGCTTCGCGCAGTCGGCCGAGCGCTACGGCGACGTCTTCACCCTTGAGACCTACCGCACCGACGGCGCGCCCGCGAGCGCCGAACTCGCCTACCGGCAGGCGGTCGCCGACGGCGCCCGCTTCGTCGTCGGGCCGCTGCTGCGCAGCTCGGTCGAGCTGGTCACGGCGCTCGAGGAGGCCGAGACGGTCCCGACCCTTTTGCTGCAGGACACGCCCCGGCCGACCTTCGCCGGCCAGCTCGGCGCGCTGCCGCTTTACACCTACCCGCTCGGCGCCGAGGCCGAGGTCGAGCAGTTCGGCGCGCTCGCGGTCGCCGAGCATCCGCGCCGCGACATCTACATCCTCGCGCAGCCCGGCGGCCTCGGCCGGCGGCTGGTCGCGATGTTCAGCCGGCGCTGGACCCCGCAGCCGGCGGCGTACGCGCTGCGCGTCCGGACCGTGACCAACGCCGAGGCCTGGATCGAGCTGCACAAGGAGCTGCGCGACCTGCTCGACGACACCAAGGCGGCGGACGACGGCGGGCCGCGCGAAAAAATCCATCCGCCGGCGGTCTTCGTCGCCGGCGACGCGGAGTTCGCCTCGCAGGCCCGCGCCAGCGTCCCGACCGCGCTGCCGGTCTACGTGCTCGCGTCCTCGGCCGGCGGCCTCGACGGCAGCGGCCGCTCGCTGCTGGGCCTGTCCGGCGTGCGCTACTTCGAGATGCCCTACGTCCTCGAGCTGCAGCGCGGCGGCCAGCCGCAGCTGGCGGCGGACTACGCGCGCGGCATCGCCGCCGGCCTGCAGCGCTACCTGGCGGCGGGCGCCGACGCCTACAGCATCGTGCGCCGCTCGCCGTACTGGGGCGGGGCGCGCAGCTGGAGCTACGCCGGCCTCAGCGGCACCATCGTCCTGCGCGACGGGCGCTTCATCCGCAGCGGCGTGCCGCTGGAGATCGACGAGGGGCTGCTGACGCCGCTGGATTCGCTCGCCGAGCAGGCTGGCTTCATCCCCGCCGCCGAGGCCTGCGGGGCGGATGTGGCCGATTGCGAATTATAATTTGCGGCATGAATAAAGCACATCTCGCCCTGGCGGCCCTGGCCGCCGCGTCCCTTCTGTCATCCTGCGCCAGCCCGGTGATCTTCGCCGGCGCGACCACTGGCGGCGTCATGGCCACCGACAACCGCACTCCCGGCTCCTTCATCGAGGACCAGGG
>MEIE01000207.1 GCA_001750625.1 Candidatus Amphirhobacter heronislandensis | reverse complement strand
CCGCCATGCATGTCGCTTCCAATCGTAATTTCGCTGCGGCTTTTCTTGAAATGATCGTATGTTTCCTTTGTAAGCCTTTGAATTGATATCTTTTTGCCCTCGTCAAGCACGAAGCTCGCCTTGCCCTCCGCGCTCCCGATCCGGCTCAGCGCCAGGCCGGTCCGGCGGCCGTAGGCGGCGATCGCGGCGCGCTGCTTGGGCCGGGCCGCGAACAGCAATTGATAGTCCTCGCCGAAGGTCAGCGCCCGCCGCCGGCTGACGGCGTCCCCGGCCATCTTGGGGTGGAACGGGACCGCCGCGGCGTCGACGGCGAAGCCGCAGCCGCTGGCCTTGGCGAGGACGGCGATGCCCTTGGCGAGGCCGTCGGACAGGTCCACCGCCGCCGCCGCGACGCCGGCGAGGAACTGGCCCAGCTCGACCTGCGGCCGGGGGTTGTGCAGGGCCGAGCGCGGCCCCGGCTTGGCCTTGCTCTCCCATTCCCAGGCGGCCTTGCCGATCTCGCCCGAGACCCACAGATCGTCGCCGGGCTTCGCGCCCGAGTGATACAGCGGCCGCTTCGGCGCGGCGCCGAGCGCGGTGATCGAGATGCTGAGCGTCCTGCCGCCGGTCACGTCGCCGCCGACGACGCTGACGCCGTGCTCGGCCGCGACCGCCAGCAGGCCCTTGGCGAAGCGGGCGAGCCAGGCCGCGTCGGCGCGCGGCAGGGTCAGCGCGACCAGCGCGTGCTTCGGCGCCGCGCCCATCGCCGCCAGGTCCGACAGGTTGACGGCCAGGGCCTTGCGTCCCAGGTAGTAGGGATTGGTCCCGGGCTTGAAATGCGTCCCCTCGACGAGGACGTCGCAGGTCGCGGCCAGCGGGCCGGCGTAGCGCAGCACCGCGGCGTCGTCGCCGATGCCGCACAGGACCGAGGCGTCCCGCAGGCGCTGGCGGAAGCGGTCGATGACCGCGGCTTCGTCCAGCCTGCCTCCGCTAGCCAAGGTCCATGCCGTCGAGGACCGAGTTGACCATCTTGTAGCCGGCGGGCGAGCCGTACTCCTTGCAGGCCTCCACCCACTGGCTGATCGCGACGTTGCGCGGGGTCCCCAGCTCGCTGCGCAGCTCGACCAGCGCCAGCAGCATGCGGCATCGCTTCTTTCAGCGCGGCGACCGCCGCCTCGCTGCTGTCCTCCCAGGTGTCGCAGATCGCCTCGACGATGCGCTCGTCGTACGGCTCCAGGTCGCCGCCCTCCTCTGCGCGTGCGCTGCGGATGGTCGCGACGCTGGCGCGCAGGTCGCCGCGCAGCTCTTCGCCGCAGGCGTACGCCGCCTGCAGCGCGATGCAGCGCGCGCGGTAGCGCCTGCCCTTCTTCAAAAAAGCTTCTCCGGACCGCCGTTTCTGAACATTGTTCCCATCCACAGCACCGCCTCGGCGTAGCCGGCGGCGTTGCGCTGCGCGCGCTCTCGGGCCTGGTATGCCGTGTAGCAGGTCAGGATGCCGTTGACGGCCGGCAGCTTGGTCTTCAGAGACACCTTCTGGATCCCGGCGGCGCTGGTCTGGCTGACGATGTCGAAGTGGAAGGTCTCGCCCTTGATCACGCAGCCGAGCCCAGCCAGCACTCCGGGCCGAGAGTCGTTTTTGAACTCTGTCTTTGCGATCCGGCTCAGCGCGTAGGGTATCTCCAAGGCGCCGGGAACGCAAACTTCGAACACGTGAACGGTCGGATGGTTCTTGTCCGCCGCCGCCCGCTTCTCCAGCTCTGCGTAAAAGCCATCGCAGAGCACGTCGACGACTTCCTTGTTGAACTCGCTGCGCGCGACTGCGACATTCAAGGACAAGCCCTTGTGTCCCTTGATGATGCGGTAATTTTCTTTTCCTTCAATCATTTCGCCAGGATCTCCACTATGTTAAGCCCAAAGCCCTCCATGCTCGGCAGCCGCAGCGGCGACGACAGCAGCCGCATGTCGCGCACGCCCAGGTCGCGCAGGATCTGCGCGCCGATGCCGTAGGTCCGCAC
>MEIE01000206.1 GCA_001750625.1 Candidatus Amphirhobacter heronislandensis | reverse complement strand
CCAGCAGCGATGCGCAAATACAACTTCTACCCCGGCCCCTCCACCATCCCGGCGTCCATCCTCGAGCGCTACCGGGAGGAGATCCTCGAGTACGGCGACGCCGGCGCCTCCTTCATCGAGCTGTCGCACCGCAGCAAGGAAGTCCTCGCCTGCCACGGCCGCATCCTCGCGGCGCTGCGGCGCATGCTCGGCGCGGCCGAGGAGGAGTACCACGTCCTGCTGCTGCCCGGCGGCGCGATCGGGCAGTACGCCGCGGTGCCGATGAACCTCGCCGGCCCTAACGACCCGGTCGCGGTCGCGATCACCGGCCACTGGAGCCGCATCGCGATGCGCGAGATGGCCCGCTACTGCAAGGCGGAGGTCGCGGTCGACACCTCGCCGGACTGCCGCGCCCTGCCGCCGGTCGCCGACTGGAACATCCCGGCGGAGAGCAAGTTCCTCGCGATCGTCGACAACGAGACCATCCACGGCGTCGAGTTCCCGGCGCTGCCGGACGCCGGCGGCGTGCCCTTGGTGGTCGACCAGTCGTCGAACATCCTGTCGCGGCCGCTGGACATGAAGCCGGTCGGGGCGCTGTTCGCCTGTCTGCAGAAGAACCTCGGGCCGACCGGGCTCGCGGTGGTGGTGGTCCGCAAGGACCTGTGCGCGGCGCCGCCCGCCGACCTTCCAGTACCGCCTGCTCGAGATGACCCTCGAGTGGATCGACGCCCAGGGCGGCGTCGCCAGGCTCGACGAGCTCAACCGGGAAAAAAGCGAGCTGCTGTACTGCTACATCGACGGCGAGGATTTTTACTCGAACAACGTCGACCCCGCCTGCCGCTCGCGCATGAACGTCCCGTTCCGGCTCGCGGACGAGAATCTGGACGCCGACTTCGTCGCCGGCGCGCTCGACGCCGGCATCCTCGGCATCAAGGGCCACCGCGCGGTCGGCGGCATGCGGGCCTCGATCTACAACGCGATGCCGAAGGCCGGCGTCGAGGCGCTGATCGGGTTCATGAAGGACTTCGTCGCGCGGCGGGGCTAGGAGCGGATGCCATGGCCGAGGCGGAGCGCCCCGCGCTGCTGCTGGTCGACGGGACCAACTACCTGTTCAGGGCCTTCCACGCCCTCGGGGAGCGGATCCGCGGCGGCCAGCCGACCAACGCCGTCTACGGCCTGGCGAACTCGCTGATCAAGCTGCGGGAGGATCACCCGGGGGCGGCGCTCGCCTGCGCGATGGACGCCCGCGGCAAGACCTTCCGGCACGAGTTCTACCCCGAGTACAAGGGGACCCGCAAGGAGACCGACCCCGACCTGATCGCGCAGATCGAGCCCGCCAAGGACGTGGTCCGGGCGCTGGGGGCGGCGCTGTACTGCGTCGCGGGGGTCGAGGCCGACGACGTGATCGCGACCCTGGCGCGGCAGGGCCTGGACGCCGGCGTCGACGTCTACGTCGCCTCCTCGGACAAGGACCTCAAGTACCTGGTCGCGGCGGGCTGCAGGATCATCGACCCCAAGGACGGCAGCATCGAGGACGCCCGCCGCATCAAGGAGCGCTACGGCGTCCCGCCGGAGCTGATGAACGACTACCTGGCGCTGTGCGGCGACGCGGCCGACAACATCCCCGGCATCCCGAAGGTCGGGGCGAAGACCGCGGCCAAGTGGCTGCTCGAGTACAAGGACCTCGCCGGCGTGGTCGCCAACAGGGACGCGATCAAGGGCAAGGTGGGCGAGAACCTGCGCGCCAACCTCGACAAGCTGGAGCTGTCGCGGCGGCTGGTCCAGCTCAAAGCCGACCCGGCGCTGGTCGAGGAAATCTGCCAGCGCTTCAGCTTCAACCCGCAGATCAAGGCGCGGATGCTGCGCAGCAAGGCCCCCGCCGGCGCGGCGGTCAAGGCGGTCGCGGCCGAGCGGCTTGCGGCGGCGGCGGATTTCGCCCAGGCGGCGCGGCTGCTGCAGGGCGCCGCGCGGCTGGGGGTCGCGGCGGCGCTGACCCCCGGCGACGCCTGCGGCAAGAAAATCGCTTCGCTGGCGATTTACATGGAGGACCGGGCGCTGTACGTCGCCTTGGCGCCGATCGAGGAGGAGAAAGACCAAGCCGCCGACCGCAAGGCCGCGCTGGCCTTTTTAACCAAGCTGCTGGCGAACGAGAAGCTGGAGATCTGCGCCTTCGGCGCCAAGGAGATCCTGCACGCCCTGGCCAACGACGGCGTCGCGGCCGCCGCGAAGATCCACGACGTC
>MEIE01000205.1 GCA_001750625.1 Candidatus Amphirhobacter heronislandensis | reverse complement strand
ATCCCGTCGCCGTCGATGGCGGCAAGGGCCGGAGCCGCGAGCACGGTCGCTACGGCGCTGGCCAGAATGCTCTTTTTGTTCATTGGTATCTCCTTTACGAAGTAGAAGTGTTGCTGTTATTGTGCCATCTTTAAAGGGGGAAAAGCCAGCCTACCCCGGTCCAGTCCCCTTTTGCGTTGTTTATAAACCACAGGCGGGGAGCCGCCCTCAGCCCTTGTACGGCCCGTAAAACAGGGGCTTCGGGAGCAGCAAAACCTTTATTTTACGGGGATTTGCGCCCCAAACCCCGTCCCAGCCCCGCGCCAGCCGGCGTTTTTGGCGCCCGCCTGGCTGGATCTGGTCCTGTGCCAGGGGGCCCGCAGCCGCCTGGACCGCCCGCGCAGGCCCTCGCCGCGGGCCGCCAGCCCCGCCAGCCCCCCCCCGGATCAAGGCGCTGGGCGGCCGCTGGCGGCCCTTGGGGGCTTTGGCGAGGGCTTGCCCGGCTCCCGGGGCCGGGATCTGGCCCCGGCGGCCCCCGCCAACGGATAAGGAGACAGCAATGAAAAGAACAAGCATTCTGGCGAGCGCCGTAGCCACCGTTCTGGCGGTACCGGCCTTCGCCGCCATCGACGGCGACGGGATGGCCTACGTCTCGGCCTCCGAGGGGCTGAGCGGCGCGGTCGTCGTGAACCTGTTCACGGACACCGACCAAGACGGCGTCGACGGCTCGACCACCCTGAAGGAAATCGTCCTGTCGTACGGCGGCAGCGCGGATCTCGGCGGCGGCATGAAGTCGACCTACGGCTTCACCATCAAGACCGAAGACAACGACCCGGCTGAGCTGTGGGTCGACGCTTACCACGTCGGCCTCGAGGCTCCGTTCGGCAGCCTGTGGGCTGGCCACGTGGCTGGCGTCACCGACGCCAACGTCCCCGGCGGCGGCCTCGACAGCATCGCCGGCGCCGAAGCGGTCGGCCTGACGGGCAACAGCCCCGGCCAGCTGCGCTACGAAAGCCCGCGGATCAACGGCCTCAAGCTGGGCCTGTCCGGCGTGGTTGACGGCAGCAAAGACGACGATGTGGAAGGTTCGCTGGACGAACTGAACCTCATGGCGCACTACGAGCTGCCGATCGGCCTGACGATGGCCGCCGGCTACGAAAGCCAGGACCGGAAGACGGATGCTGCTACCTCTAGGACCTACCAACAAGGTGGTGATACCGTTACCGTTCCCAACCCCGACAGCACTTCGGACAAAGCCTCTGGCTTCCGCTTCGGCGCCACCTAC
>MEIE01000204.1 GCA_001750625.1 Candidatus Amphirhobacter heronislandensis | reverse complement strand
CTCAGGGACGTCGGCGTAGCGGCGGCGCTGCCCGCGTAGCGCAACAATTCCACCTGGCCAGTGTCGCCGCTCAGAGCGACATCGATCTGCCGGCAGCCAAGCGCGCTGCGGTGGAACGCCAGACCGGTGTCGGTGCGGTCCGTCGCCACCGCCAGCGTCAGAGCTGAGTACGGGCCGCTAGAGGTCGTTAAATCAGATCCCTGGTTGACCCACGGGCTGGTGGAGGCGACGGTGACAGCCCAGCCGACGGTAAGCGGAGCCGGCGTGGCTGGATTGACGCAGGCTGCGTTCGGGGTCGCGACCAAGGTCACGTGCACCGTGCTGCCTCCAGCGACCGCCGCGCCCGACTTGAAGAACAGCCTCACATGTTGATTGGCGTTGCCAGCCACGCCATCGTCCATGGTGATGTCGCTCAGAACCTGGCTGCTGGCCTCGGTTGTGCCAGCATAGCGACGCAGCTCGACGTGGCTGGTGTCGCCGCTCAGCGCGACGTCGATGCGCTTGCAGGCGTCCGAGTTGCGATGGAACGCCAGGCCGGTGGCGGTGCGGTTGCTGGATGCGGCCAGCCGCAGTGGCGAAAAGGCGCCGCTGGCGCTGTCATCATCCCTGCTTTCCTTGACCCAGTTCGCCGCGGTCGCGATCGTCACGTTCCAGCTGACCGTCAAGGGCGCAGGGGTACGGGCGTCGGTGCACGAGTCGTTCGGCGTCGCGACGATGGTCAGGTCAAGGACGGCGCCTTGGCTCACGGCGGCGCGCGCCTTGAGGAACAGCTTGACGTGATGGTTGCTGCTGGCCGGATCGGCGGCGCTGTGCATGGTGATGTTGCTCAGGGACGGCGGCGTAGCGGCGGCGCCGCCCTGGTAGCGGAGCAGTTCGACCTGGCCGGTGTCGCCGGACAGCGCCACGTCGATCTGACGGCAGCCTTCGGCGCTGCGGTGGAACGCCAAGCCGGTGTCGGTGCGGTTCGCCGCCGTCGTCAGCGTCAGCGCCGAGAACGTGCCGCTGGCCGCCGTCGAATCCGAGCCTTGGTTGACCCAGCCGCTGGTCTCGGCGATCGTCATCATCCACGCCACCGTCACGGGCGCCGGCGTCGCTGCATCGGTGCACGAGGAGTTCGGCGTCGCCACCACGGTCACGCTAACCGTGCTGCCGCCGGTCACCCCAGCGTTCGCCTTGAAGAACAGGCGGACGTGATGATTGTTCGTTCCCGCCCCGTTGTCCATCGTGATGTTGTTCAGGCCGGTGCTCGCGGAGGCGCTGCTGCCCTG
>MEIE01000203.1 GCA_001750625.1 Candidatus Amphirhobacter heronislandensis | reverse complement strand
ACGTCCTTTTTCTTGCCCAGTTTTTCCTTGATGCGGGCCGAGCGGCCGCTGCGGTCCCGCAGGTAGTAGAGCTTGGCCCGGCGGACATCGCCGTTGCGGACCACCTTGAGCGCCTTGATCACCGGCGAGAAGGTCTGGAAAGTCCGCTCGACGCCTTCGCCGGCGGAGATCTTGCGGACGGTGAAGGACGAGTTCAGGCCGCGGCTGCGCTTGGCGATCACCACGCCCTCGAAGACCTGGACGCGGCTTTTCTTGCCCTCGTCGATGCTGACCGAGACCGCCACGGTGTCCCCGACCCCGAAGGCGGGGTCCTGGCGTCCCAAGCGCTTGGTTTCCTCGCGCTCAAACTGCTCGACGGCGTTCATAACCGCTGTATTCTAGCATCAACGCGGCGTTTCGTCGTCCTGCCGCGCCCGCCAGGCGGCGGTCCGGCGGCCCGCCTCCTCCTTCCGCCAGCGCTCGATCGCGCCGTGGTCGCCGCCGAGCAGCACCGCGGGCACCTTCTGCCCCTCGAACTCCTCGGGCCGGGTGTAGCACGGCGGCGCGAGCCGCGCGGCGCCGGCGAAGCTCTCAGCCCGCAGCGAATCGCCGCAGCCGAGGACGCCGGGGACGTGCCTCACGACCGCCTCGATCACCGCCATCGCCGGCAGCTCGCCGCCGGAGGCGACGAAGCTCCCGAGCGAAATCACGTCGTCGACGCGGCTGTCGATGATGCGCTGGTCGATGCCGAGGTAGCGGCCGCAGACGAAGATGTGCTGGGAGCGCGCCGCCATGCGCTCGGCGTCCGCCGCCGCGAAGATCCGGCCGTCCGGGCTCAGCAGGCAGACGCGGGCCGCCGGCAGCTCGGCCTTGGCCGCGTCGATCGCCCGGGCCATGGGCTCGGGCTTGAGCACCATTCCCGGCCCGCCGCCGTAGGGCGCGTCGTCGACGGTGCCGCGGGCGTCGGCCGCGTAGGCGCGGGGGTCGATGGTCCGCAGCCGCGCCTTGCCGCTTTGGAAGGCGTCGCCGACCACGCCGTAGCCGGTGAGGGCCTCGAACATCCCCGGCATCAGGGTGACCGCGATGACGTCGAGCACGCTCCCGCCCCTCAGTAATCGGCGCGCCAGCGCGTCCGGACCAGGCCCTGCTCCAGGTCGACGGCGGCGACGTAGCGGTCGACCAGCGGAATCAGCAGCGGCGGGCCGTCCGCCGCGTTCACTTCGAGCAGCGCGCTCGCCCTGTTCTCGGCGATGCCCGCGACGGTTCCGAGCCGCTCGCCGTCCTCGCCCTCGACCGCGAGGCCGATGAGG
>MEIE01000202.1 GCA_001750625.1 Candidatus Amphirhobacter heronislandensis | reverse complement strand
AGTCGACCGACTTTTCGAGGTCGGCGACCCGGATCATGGTGTGCAGGTATTTCATCGCTGGCTCCTTTGTGACAGATGAACGGCGGCTATTTTATGTGCCGAAAAGCCTTTTTCAGCAAGAGCTAGACCGTCTTTCCAATTCTTGGAAAATCCCGTCAACCTTTCTGTTCTGCAATGCGGAATCGAGCCCTGACGCCTTGCATTCGCAGAAAATCCATCAAGTCGCCGCAGGGGATGTTTTCCGACAGGCAGATCGCCGGTATTTTCTGGAAGTCTTTGGGATCATTGTCATGAAGCGTCTCTTCTGTGATGATCATGAGATCCTTTTCGGGTTTTTTGGCCCGCATATCAAGCCAGTAAGCCAAGAGCTGGTAGTCGCCCTTTTTCGTGTACGCCTTGTAGACCGCTTCCAGCCTGTCCGGCAGAAGCTTTTTAAGCCTTCTTGGCTTGGTCCATTTGTACTTGACCCTGTCTTGGATCTCGTCGAGGAACACGTCTCCTTTCTGCTTGTCCTCAAGGCCGTTCAGCAGGCCGTTCTCCCCGCTCAGGGCAGGCACTTTCCTGACTTCCCAGGCTATCCTCGCCAGCAGGATCAGCCTCCCGTCATCGAAGCAGGAAAGAATGAGCCTGCGCAGAGTGCCATCCTCGTCGAAGGGCAGCAGGTACCGCACCAGTATCATGAGGGAACTGGCGTCGATGATGAATTGTCGCTTTCTGCCTCTACGCATTAAAGGCCGGATTCTCCCATCCACCTTGATAAATGTTCGCAGTCACCCAAGCGTCGCCGAATCTATCATCCAGTTCCACCTCTCCCACCAAGCCTTCGTCCCATGCGTCAAGGAAAATATCCGTCTCAAGCGGCGAAATAATCCTGCCGCTCCGGCTGATGGAATTGGGCTTGAAAGCCAAGCCATTTCTTATTGCTTGGTCCACTTCCCTGCTTATGGACGCCTTCGCCCCTCCTTTTGCGGACAGATGGCGGCTGATGGCGCGTAGGCTTACATGTCTGTCCTTCGCGAACTTGAGGATTTCCTCGAACATGCCGGTTTTTTTGGCGCCTGTTATCTGGTCAAGCCGCTTGATGCCGTCCTTTCCAAGAACAAAATGGAAAGCGAACTCATTGCACCATCCTTCTTCGCTTCGAATTTCTTTCTCGAAACCGTGCCGGTCTACGTCTTCCCTGTTGAGCAGGTAGTGGCCCAGTTCGTGCGCCAGCGTGAAAATTTCACGGCTCACGGACTTCTCCCTTTTGATGACAAGCGTGTGCGGCTTGAGGAAAAACCCTGCTAGATTGAGAGGGCCTTTGTCACTGGAGGAAGGCACATGCTC
>MEIE01000201.1 GCA_001750625.1 Candidatus Amphirhobacter heronislandensis | reverse complement strand
GGCCTGCGGCTGGAGGCGGGCGAGCGCCGCAGCTGGGGACTGGGCTACCGCGCCGAAACCGACGAGTTCAAGTTCGAAATCCGCTTCGGCGACTAAGGCTAGCCGCCGCGCCGCTAAGGCGCGCAGGCAGGCAAAGGAGAGGGAGGCTTTTAGCCTGACGGCTCAGCCGGTTTGTTTTTTTGCTGCTTGGCCCTGCAGTAGCTGAAGAAAGACGGAATGCCCGGGCTGGTCTTGCCGCGCACCGTCCAGATGAAGCCGTCCTCCCGCAGGCTGGAGCAGATTTCGCGTGCGCGCTCGTCGTCCACGCCTGCGTTGGCTTTCATCAGCTCGCCTCCATCACCTGCCGGGCCTGCGGCAGCAGATTGTTGTTCGCAATTCGATCGAAAGCTTCCGCATAGATTTCTTCCCGGCCTTCCCGCGCCTGTTTTTCAATCCGTCCAACCAGCTCGACATCGACCTCCTTGCGACCGGATCTGGCCAACTCGTTCCATGTCTCCCCTCCCACTAGCTGGATGAAAAACGGGTAGTTGTCGGTCTGCGCCGCCATCGCCTCCAAGGCCTCGGGCGCCACTGTGATCTTTTCCTGCTCGAACGGTTTTTGCAGCGCGGCCCGCGTCGCTGCGTCGCTTAGCGTGTTGATGTAAATGTGCTTGCTGCGGGTGATGAACGTCGCCTCGGCTTTGGCTAGATGGCTGTCCAGTCCCGGCGTCCCCGCCAGCACCAGACCCAGCGGGTAGCCATCGCTGATCAGCCGCTGGCTGCCCAGCAGCACTTCCCGCAGCAGCGACATCTCGTAGCTCTGCACTTCGTCCAGCAGCAGCAGCAGCGGCTTAAACCAAAGAGCTAAGCCGGCCACGCTCGCGAAGCCGGGCCGGGACTGGTCCAGCTCCACGCCCGCGCCCACCTTGCCGGGCACATCCACTTTGCCCCCTTTGAGCCGTTGGAGCAACCGCGGGACGATGCTGACGTTCGCAAGCAGCTCGTGCATGGTGTGGCCTTCCTCGTTCGACTTGAGCCCCTCGCAGGAGACGCAGCGGATGCCGCGCTTCTTGGCCTGTTTCTCGGCCCAGCCTAGCAGCGCGGTCTTGCCCAGGCCGCGGGGACCCACTATCCTGACCGGTGAATACGGCGTTTTGGCCAGCGCGCCCCTGAACCCGGCGCGCGGGCTCGCCAGCCGGTTGAGAACCAGCGTCAGCAGCTCGGTCTCTTTGTCCCGTCCCAGCAGCGGCTCGGGAACGTGGCCGGCACCCGGCTGGAATGGATTGTCGTCGGCCTTGATCGTCATAGTATAAATTTTACAATATGCCCTATCCAAAATGCGCTGGCTGCCCCGCCTGCGCCAGGCCTCTCTTGCAGGCCCGCCGGGTTTGCCGGCCGCCATCGACCGCCTGGTCCGCAGCGCCTGCGGCAGGGCTCAGCTATGGCTTATCGATAATACAATAGGCCCGATGGGGCAGCAGGTTCAGCGGCGGGGAAGACGGGACGCGGCGGGGGAGCCGTTCCGGTCGCGGCTGGTCCACGGCGACGCCCTGCGGGTCCTGCGCGCCCTTCCCGCCGACGTCAGCTTTGACGAGGTCATCGCCGACCCGCCCTACAACATCGGCAAGGACTTCGGCGTCGTCAAGGACCGGCTGCCGCTCGGCCGCTACCTGGAGTGGACCCA
>MEIE01000200.1 GCA_001750625.1 Candidatus Amphirhobacter heronislandensis | reverse complement strand
GGTTTGTATTTTCATAATTGCTATACTCCTATGTGCGGATATATCAAAACCGAATTCTACAACATCTGCGCCGGAAATGCAAATCGGCGGCGCGGGCGGCGTAAAACGAAACCACGGCCTTTCTCGCCGGGCGGCGGCCACCTGCCCCTGAAGCTCGCCGGCCGCGAGCAGGAGACTTCCCTGCTCGAAGAAGTGATCGAGTCCCTGCTCGGCGACAGCGTCGACGGGAAAGGCTATCTGCAGCACCCGCCCTCCGATCCGATCAAGATTGTCGGCCCCCGCGGCGTGGGCAAGACCGCCCTGCTGACCTGGACCAAGCGGCGGGCGGAGAAAAACGAGAAGGTCCTCGTCGTCCGCTGCGCCTATCTCGACGACGACGACAAGACCGGCGACCCCATGGACAGCCTGGTGAACGCCATGAAAAAGTGGCCCGCCAAGGTCTTCGACACGCTCAAGGCGGCCGGCGTCTCCCTGCCGGGCGGCTTCGGCCTGAACTTCCAGACGGACCGGCCGGCCGACACCTACGAGCATCTGATCGCAAAAATCGTGGAAGCCAAGCCGCTGCTGCTGCTGCTGGACGAGGTCCATCACTTCGACCTGCGGCCGCTTGGCAAGCTGCTGCAGGTCAACCAGCAGCTGATCAGCGACGGCTATCCGCTGGGGATGGTGCTGGCGGGCACCCCGGGGCTGGACAGCCACCTGGCCAAGGCCAGCTCGACCTTCATCTCCCGCTGTGACCAGATCCACATCAACACGCTGAGCGACGCAGCGACGCGGGAGGCGCTGGAAGAACCTCTCAGGCAGGTGGGCGTCACGGTGGCGCCGGACGCGCTGGAGGCGATGGCGGCGCAGACCGACAACTATCCGTACTTCATCCAGTACGTGGGACGGGAGGTCTGGCGGGCGGCGAGCAAGGCCGGCCGCAAGGACGTCGATATCGCGCTGGTGAAGCAGGTTGAGGAGCAGGCGCGGAAAGGCAGAAGGACGATCTATACGCAGGCCTACGACCGGATGAAGAAAAACAGGCTGCTGCCCTACGCGCGCCAGGTCATGGAGCTACTCGAACGCAACGGCGGCAAGGTCCACGAAGACGCCGTCACCGACGCCTTGGTCGCGGCGAACGATGGCGTTGACGAGGACCGGGCTGAAGAAATCTATGAGAATCTGCGCGAGGATGGCTTCATTTGGACTGTCGACGACGAGACGGCGCCCGGCATCCCTTCTTTTTTCAGCTACTTCAAGGACAGGCAGAAGCAACCGAAGAATCCGCCGACTTGATTCGAAGGATGCCAAACGCGCAGCTGGCGGCACGGCGCCCGCAGGGCTTGATCAGCTTGGTGATCCAAAGCCCTTCGCTCCCCGCCGCATCGAGCTCGCCGGCCTGGACGCGGCGGCCCGCGCCCGGCTGCTGCTGCGCGCCGAGGACGACCTGGCCGAGTTCCTCGCGCCGGCCCAGGCGATCATCGACCGCGTCCGGGCCGAGGGCGACGCCGCGCTGGCGGCCTGCGCGCGGGAGTTCGACGGCGCCGAGCTCGCGCCGGCGCAGCTGCGCGCCACCGCCGCGGACTTCGACCGCGCCGAGCGCGAGCTGGAGCCGGCGCTCAAGGAGACGCTGGAGTACGCCGCCGCCAACATCCGCGCCCACCACGCCGCGCAGCTGCCGGCGGCGCTCGAACGCAGCCACAGCCCGCGGCCGGGCGTGACGGTCACCGAGGTCCTGGCGCCGGTTGCGAGCGCCGCCTGCTACTGCCCGCGGGGCAAGGGCTCCTTCCCGTCGGTGGCGCTGATGGGGCTGATCCCGGCCGCCCTGGCCAAGGTCCCGACGCTGGTCCTGCTGACGCCGCCGGCGCCGGACGGCAGCCTCGACGCGGCGACGCTGTACGCCGCGCGGCTCGCCGGCGTCGAGACGGTGGTCAAGGCCGGCGGCGCCCAGGCGGTGGCGGCCGCCGCCTACGGCACCGCCAGCGTCCCGCGCTGCGTCCGCATCGAGGGCCCGGGCAGCCCCTGGGTCGCGGCGGCCAAGCGGCTGCTGGCCGGCCGCATCGCCTCGCGGCTGCCGGCGGGCCCGAGCGAGGCGATCATCCTGGCCGATTCGACTTCGACGCCGCGGCTGTGCGCGCTGGACATGCTGATCGAGGCCGAGCACGGCCCCGACAGCTC
>MEIE01000020.1 GCA_001750625.1 Candidatus Amphirhobacter heronislandensis | reverse complement strand
ACGGCAAGGCCTACGCCGCCCAGCTCCGCGCCGCCATGGCCAAGGAGGCCGCCGAGCTCGCCGGCCGCGGCCTGCACCCCAAGCTCGCGCTGCTGCTGGTCGGGGACGACCCCGCCTCCCGGACCTACGTCAACGCCAAGCAGCGCGCCTGCAAGCAAATAGGCATCGTCTCGGAGGTCATCGAGCTGCCCGCCTCCGCCTCCGCCCTGCAGCTGGTCGAGAAGATCACCCGGCTCAACCACGAGGAGGGCTGCCACGGCATCTTAGTCCAGCTGCCGCTGCCCGCCCACATCGACCCCGGCGACGTCCTGTACGCGGTCGACCCCCGCAAGGACGTCGACGGCCTGCACCCCGAGAACCTCGGCCTGCTCGCGGCCGGCGGAACCGGCCAGCCGGTCGCCTGCACGCCGCGGGCCTGCCTATACCTGCTCGAGCGCGCCGGCGTCGATCCCAAGGGCAAGACGGTCGCGGTCATCGGCCGCAGCCGCATCGTCGGCCGGCCGCTGGCGCTTTTGCTCGGCAACGCCGACGCCACCGTCACCGCCTGTCATAGCCGCACCGCCGACTTCGCCGCCGCCTGCCGGGCCGCCGACGTCGTCATCGCCGCCGCCGGCAGCCCCGGGCTGGTCACCGGCGAGATGGTCAAGGAAGGAGCCGTGGTCATCGACGTCGGCATAACCCGCGATCCGGACGGCAGCCTGCGCGGCGACGTGGCTTTCGAGGAAGCGGCCGCCCGGGCGGCGTGGATCACGCCGGTCCCCGGCGGGGTCGGGCCGCTGACCGTCGCGATGCTGATGCGCAACGCCATCGACCTCGCCCGCGCCCAGGCCGGCCATGGCTGAGGCCGCCCGCGCCACCGGCGGCCTGCTGCTGCTGTGCTGCGGCGGGACCTTCGACAAGTCCCGCTTCACCCGGTCGGGCAAGTTCGTCTGCGGCGACCCGGCGGCGCGCCTGCTGCTCAAGGAGGCCGGCGTCGCGCGGGTCGAGCTCGTCTCGGTGCTTAAAAAGGACAGCCTCGACATGGACGACGCCGACCGCGAGCTGGTCGCGGCGAAGCTGCTCGCCGCGCGGCAGCGCGCCGCGGTGGTGGTGCACGGGACCGACACCATGGTCGAGACCGCGCTGCACCTGGCCCAGCGGCTCGGCCCCGAGCCCCGCCAGACCGTGGTGCTGACCGGCGCGATGCGGCCGGCGGTCTTTGCTGGCAGCGACGCGGCCTTCAACCTCGGCTACGCCTGCGCCTGCGCGCAGCTGCGGCCGCCGGGGGCCTGGATCGCGATGCACGGCCGCTGCTGGCCGGCGGCGCGCGTCCGCAAGGACCGCGGCCGCCTGCGCTTCACCGCCCGCCGGCCGCGCAGGGCTTAGAATCCTCCCGCCCCGCCCCTTTTTCGCCGCCGTGCCCCGCCTCCGCGCCCTGCTGCCCGCCGCCTGCCTGCTGGCCGCGGCCGCCGGCGCGGCCGCCGACGAGGAGGGCCGCATCCACGCCGGCGCCGAGGCGGCGCTTTTGAGCATCCACAACCTCACCGAGGTCTGCGCCGAGGTCGGCATCAGGCACCGCTGCGACGAGGACGGCCTCGCCGGGGTCCTCAGCCTCAAGGTGGCGCTGGCCGACGACGTCGCGGTCGAGCTGTCCTACCTGCTGGCCAAGGACGCCTACCTGCGCCAGGAGGACTACGAGGGCGCCGGCGCCCACCTCGAGGCCGAGGTCGGCTACGAGAGCTTCGGCTTCGCGGTCATGCACCGCTACGAGCTCAGCCCGAGCCTGTTCGCCTTCGGCCGGGCCGGCGGGCACTGGTGGAAGCGCAAGATCGACTCCAACGTCGCCCTCATCAAGGACCATTTCACCGCCGACGGCGTCGACCTGCTGGCCGGCGCGGGGCTGAAGCACGCCACCGGCGATCTGGAGATCGAGGCGGGCTACGACTTCCTGCCCGCCGGGGACACCCGGCTGGGCCTGGCCTACGTGGGGCTGTCCTACGGCTTCTAGCCGGCTTAAAATCCCACACTTCGGGGGCCAAATCGCCCTCGCCGGGGAGCCGATGCTGGAAATCCGGCCGAAAAAAGATATAATTTGGCAATTTCAAGCGCTTCAGTTGATAGGAAACGACCATGCACACTAAAGGCTTTTCACTGGCGGCGGCCCTGCTCGGGCTGCTCGGCGCCAGCTCCGCCGCGCTCGCGCAGCAGAACCTGTACGCCGGCGCCGACATCGGCAACTTCGACACCGAGAACCTGCTCGGGCACTGCACGACGCAGAAAGTCGACAGCTGTCCGGACTCGGTGCCGTACATCCGCGTCAAGGCGGGGGTGCAGGCCAACGAGATGTTCGCCGTCGAGGGCCACTTCGCCTGGACCCAGCGCATGACCGCCACCGATGCCGACAACCCGGCCAACACCAGCGCCTCGTCCCAGCTCGAGTACACCAGCTACGGCCTCGCCGGCGTCGCCCGCGCCGAGCTGCTGCAGGGCACCGTCCCCGGCCTGTACGGCTTCGGGCGGATCGGCCTGCACATGTGGGAGCTCGAGTCGGGCGTCAGCGGCACCGGCCAAGGCAACCGCGACAAGCTCGAAGCGCTCGCCGAGGACGGCACCGACCTGATGTACGGCGTCGGCGTGCAGTACCTGATGAGCGACCGCATGGTCCTCGAGGGCGGCTACGACGAGTACAACGGCGGCCTGTGGAGCGACATGAGCGGCTTTCGGGTCGGCATGTCCTACTCCTTCTAATCCGGCCCCAGACCCCCGTTCATTTATAATTAGGCGGTCATAATGCTGCGTTCTGCCCCTATGAAAAGACTGATCGGCTCCGTCGCCCTGCTGCTTGGCGCCTCCCTCACGGCGGCCCAGGCCGAGCAGGCTCCGTACTCGTATTTCGGCGTCGAGCTCGGCAGCGCCCGCCTGCAGGAGCTCAAGCAGATCTGCGAGCGCTGCGACGACCGCGGCTACGCCTACGTCGGCAAGTTCGGCTTCGGCTTCACCGACCACCTCAACTTCGAGGCGCGCTACCTGACCATCGACGACATCCCGGCCACCGCCCAGTCTTGGAACCGCGGCCAGACCGGCGTGATCAACTATCACAGCTTCGGCGGCGCGCTCAAGGGCCGCTACCCGCTGACCCCGCACATCTACGTCAACGGCAGCGTGGGCCTGCACGTCTGGGACCGGGACGCCGAGATTCGGTTCACCCCCAGAAATCCAAACCCGTCCCAGACGGACCGCGACAGATTCAACGCGATGGTCGCCCGGCTGCAGCAGGACGGCGACGGCCTCACCTACGGCATCGGCGCCGAGGTCCACTTCGGCGAGAACCTGCAAGGCGAGATTTCCTACAGCCAGCTCGAAGGCGACAGCGTCGACGTCAACAACATCGCCGTGGGCCTGGCCCTGAAGTTCTGACGCCCCGGAGACGCCCACGATGAGCAAAGCCCGCCGCATCCTCGCATCCATCGCCGCCGCCGCCGCGCTCGCCGCGGCCGCCAGCGCCGAACAGACCCGCTACGTCGGCTTCGACATCGGCGCCGGCCGCAGCAACGACACCGGCTCGTACTGCGCGGGCCTGGGAATCAACGACTGCGAGAAGGACGGCCTGCTGCTGCGCTTCCGCGGCGGCTTCGAGTTTTCCGAGCACGTCGCCGGCGAGTTCTTCTACGCCGAGACCAACGACATGGCGGTCGAGCAGGTGAACCACGACAACAACATCGGCCTCCTGACCGGCGAGTACCACATGCAGTTCACCGGCGCGGCGGTCAAGCTGATCCTGCCGGCCGAGACCGTCAACGCCTTCGTCCGCCTCGGCTTCCACAACTGGAAGCGCGAGGGCTCGGCCGCCACCGCCAGCTCCCCCAACCTGAGCCGCGTGGACTTCTCCGGCAGCGGCACCAACTTCGCCTACGGCTTCGGCGCCGAGTACAAGCTCGCCCCGAACATGCGGGTCCTCGCCGCCTACGACAACTACAAGACCGCCGACCTCGACGTCGCCGGCGCGGGCATCGGCCTGTCCTTCCACTTCTAGGCAGGGGCTTCCCCGTGGCCGTCCCGCAGAATCGCAAGTCGCGCTCGCGCAGCCGGATGCGGCGCCAGCACCTGCGCACCGCCAGCCCCGCGCTGTGCCTCGAAAGCGGCGCCGAGCTGCCGGGCCGCGACGCCAAGGGCACCGGCGAGCTGCGCCGCCGCCACCACCTCGGCGGCGACGGCATCTACCGCGGCTTCCGGTTCTTCCACCCCAAGGAAAAGGTGATTCGCCCTGACGAGGATAGCGAGCAGGGCTTCGGCCCCCTTGCGCAGCGGCCCTAGGCGGTCCCGGCGGCTTGCCGCCGTCGCCGGCCGCGCGGCCTAAATGTCCCTCACCATCGCCGTCGACGCCGCCAGCGGCGACGGCGGCAGCGCCCCCGCGATCGCCGCGATCAAGGCGGTCCTCGCCAAGGATCCCGAACTCGAGATCGTCGCCTACGGCCCGCAGGCCGAGCTCGAGGCGGCCCTCGCCGGCGTCGGACGCGCCGCGGTCCTCGACGCCCCCGAGGTAATCGCGATGGACGACCCGCCGCTGCAGGTCCTGCGGCGCCGCGGCAGCTCGATGTTCAAGGCGATCGAGGCGGTCGCCGAAGGCCGGGCGGGGGCGGCGCTGAGCGCCGGCAACACCGGCGCCCTGATGGGGATGGCGCGCATCCAGCTCAAGATGATGCCCGGCTGCGGCCGGCCGGCGATCGCCTCCTTCGTCCCCTGCGACCGCTGCCGCAGCGAGTTCTGCATGCTGGACCTGGGCGCGAACACCGACCGGACCGCCGAGATGCTGGTCTCCTTCGCCCACCTCGGCGCCGCGCTGCACCGCGCGATCAAGCCCGAGGTCGCCGAGCCGCGGGTGGCGCTGCTCAACATCGGCGAGGAGAACATCAAGGGCGGCAAGGAGATCCAGGAGGCCGGCGAGATCCTCGCCGCGAGCGGCCTGAACTTCATCGGCAACGTCGAGGCCGGCGCGCTGTACGGCCACGCCGCCGACGTGGTGGTCTGCGACGGCTTCACCGGCAACGTCTTCCTCAAGACCATGGAAGGCCTGTCGAGCATGATCAAGAACATGCTGGTCGACGCCTTCGCGGCCAACCCGGTCGCCAAGGTCGGCGCGCTGGTCTCGCTGCCGGTCCTCAAGGGCCTCAAGGAGGTGATGGACGTCCGCAAGTACAACGGCGCGGCCTTCTTGGGCCTCAACGGCCTGGTGATCAAGAGCCACGGCAACGCCGACGCGGTCGCCTTCGAGGCGGCGCTGGACTTCACCGCCAAGCAATTGCGCCAGGACCTGGTGGCGACCATCCGCGCCGAGCTCGCGGCGGCTACGGCCAAGTGAGCCGCCGCGCCACCATCAGCGGCGTCGGCGGCGAGCTGCCCGGCGAGCCCGTCGGCAACGCGCACTTCGCTTCTTACCTGGACACCGACGACGCCTGGATCGTCAGCCGCACCGGCATCGAGGCGCGCCACCGCGCCCCGGCGGACATGAGCCTGGTGGACCTGGCGCTGCCGGCCGCCGAGCGCGCCCTGGCCAGCGCCAAGGTCAAGGCGGCCGAGCTCGATCTGATCATCATGGCGACCACCACCCCCGACCAGTTCATGCCGGCGACCGCCTGCCTGCTGCAGGCGCGGCTCGACGGCGCCGCCGGCTGCCCGGCTTTCGACGTCCAGGCGGTCTGCAGCGGCTTCGTCTACGCCCTGCAGCTCGCCGACGCCGCGGTCCGCGCCGGCCAGGCCGAGCGCGTCCTCGTGGTCGGCGCCGACATGTACTCGCGCATCCTCGACTACCAGGACCGCGGCACCTGCATCCTGTTCGGCGACGGCGCCGGCGCGGCGGTGGTGACGGCGACCGAGACCGAAGGGACGGGGATCGCGGCGGTCGACCTGCACGCCGACGGCCGCCTCGCCGCCATCATCGAGACCCCCGGCCGCGTCAGCGGCCAGCGCCTCGAGGGCACGGGGGCCTTCGCGATGGACGGCCCGCAGGTCTACAAGGTCGCGATCGAGAAGATGGCCGAATCCGCCCGGGCGGTCTGCGACCAGGCGGCGGTCGCGCCGGCGGACCTCGCCTGGCTGGTGGCGCACCAGGCCAACCTGCGCATCATCGACCGCGTCGCCAAGGACCTGGGCCTGGCCGACGAGCGGGTGGTGCGGACCGTGGCGCGGCACGCGAACACCTCGGCCGCCTCGATCCCGCTGGCGCTGGCGTCGGTGTGGGACCGCATCGTCCCCGGCGACTGGGTGCTGTTCACGGCCGCCGGCGGCGGCTTCACCTGGGGCTCGGTGCTGTGGCGGGCCTAGGCCGCGCCGCCTTCGTCTTCCCCGGGCAGGGCTCGCAGCACGCGGGCATGTTCGCCGGGGACGACGTCCCGGCCGAGGTGCTCGCCGCCGCCGCCGAGGTCGGCGCGGCGCTGGGCGTGGACCTGCTCGCGCTGGCCGCCGACGAGGAGCAGGTCCGCCTCACCACCGTGGCGCAGCCGGCGCTGCTGGCCGCCGGGGTCGGCACCTGGCGCGCCTGGCGGGCGGCGGGCGGCGAACAAGCCGTCGCGATGGCGGGCCACAGCCTCGGCGAGTACGCCGCGCTGGTCTGCGCCGGCCGGCTGGAGCTCGCCGCGGCGGCGCGGCTGGTCGGCGCCCGCGCCGCCGCGATGCAGGCGGCGGTCCCCGCCGGCGCGGGGCGCATGGACGCGGTGCTCGGCCTTGCGCCGGCGCAGGTCGAAGCCGCCTGCCCGCCGGACGCCGAGGCCTGGGTCGCCAACCGCAACTCGCCGCAGCAGGCGGTGCTCGCCGGCCGTACCGAGGCGGTCGCGGCCGCCGCGGCGGCCTGCAAGGAAGCCGGCGCCAAACGGGTGCTCACCCTGCCGGTAAGCGTCCCCTCGCACTGCCCTTTGATGGCGCCGGCCCAGGAGCCGCTGCGCGCCGCGCTCGCCGACGTCACGCTCGCCGCCTCCGAGGTCCCGGTGATCGGCCGCCGATCCGGCCGCCGCCGCCGACAACCTGGTCGCGCAGCTGGTCGCGCCGGTCGACTGGATCGCCTGCGTCGGCGCCCTGCTGGCCGACGGCGGCTGCCTGGTCGAATGCGGGCCCAAGAACGTCCTCACCGGCCTCAACCGCCGCATCGCGCCCGCCGCCGCCTGCCACAGCATCGACGGCAAGGCCGCGATCGCGGCGCTGCTGCAGGCATGACCGCCGCCGCCTTCACCAACATGGACCGCGCCGCCTTCAAAAAGGCGGTCGCCGCCTGCGGCGGCGGCCCGGTCCCCTTCATCGTCGCGCTGCCGAACGACGTCCACACCCCGGTCGGCCTCTACGCCAACTTCTCCGCCGCCGCCGAGCACGCCTTCTTGCTCGAAAGCGTCGAGCAGGGCGCTGGCCAAAGCCGCTACAGCTTCCTCGGCTGCGAGCCGCGGCGGGTGTACCGCTACGCCGACGGCGTCCTGCATGCCGCCGGCCCCGCCGGCGAGGACCCCGAACAGCTCGAGGGCCGCGACCCGCTAGCAGCGCTCGCCGAGGTCCTCGCGCCCTGCCGCGCCGCCTGGCCGGCCGGCATGGACCTGCCGCCGCTGCTCGGCGGCCTGGTGGGCTACATGGCCTACGACTGCGTCCACTACTTCGAGCCGGTGGGCCCCTGGCTGCCGGACGAGCTCGACCAGCCCGAGATGACCTGGCTGCAGACCGACATCGTCGTCGGCTTCGACCACGTCCACGCGACCATCTTCCTGTCCAAGTGCCTGCTGCCGGCGGACCTCGCCGCCGGCGAGGACGCCGCCTACACGGCCGCGATGGCGCAGATCGAGGCGTTCATCGACCGGCATTTCCGGCCGCCGGCGCTCGCCGGGACCAAGGTCGCCGAGCTCATCGGCGCCGCGCCGCCGCCGCTGCCGGAGCCGCCGGGCTACCAGGCGGCCTACGAGGACGTGGTCGAGCGCGCCAAGCGCCACATCCGCGCCGGCGACGTCTTCCAGGTGGTGCCCTCGCAGCGCTACGAGCTGGACTGCGCCGCGGACGGGGTCGCCATCTACCGGCAGCTGCGCAGCCGCACGCCCTCGCCGTACATGTTCGCGCTCAAGCTCGGCGCCTTCGAGGCCGCCGGCTCCTCGCCCGAGACCCAGCTGCGCTGCGCCAACGGCCTGCTGACGATGCGGCCGCTCGCCGGCACCCGGCCCCGCAGCGGCCAGCGCGACGAGGACGAGGCCCGCGCCCGCGAGCTGCTCGCCGACGAAAAGGAATGCGCCGAGCACCGCATGCTGGTCGACCTGGTCCGCAACGACCTCGGCCGGGTCGCGGCGCCGGGCTCGGTGGAGCTGGTCCGGCTGCTCGAGGTCGAGGACCACTCGCACGTGATGCACATCACCTCGGAGGTCACCGCCCGCCTCGCGCCGGGCCGCAGCGTCTTCGACGCCCTCCGCGCCACCTTCCCCGCCGGCACCCTGTCCGGCGCGCCGAAGGTGAGGGCGATGCAGCTGATCAACGGCTTCGAGGACCGCCGCCGCAACCTCTACGGCGGCCTGGTGGGCTACATCGACTACGCCGGCGACTGCGACAGCTGCATCGGCATCCGCATGGCGATGAAAAAAGGCGCCAAGGCCTACGCCCAGGCCGGCGGCGGCCTGGTGGCCGATTCGGATCCGACCACCGAGTTCCGCGAGACCCAGGCCAAGGCCCGCGCCGCCCTCGAGGCGATCGGCCTCGCCGCCGCCGGAGCCAAGGGATGATCTTCCTGCTCGACAACTACGACTCCTTCACGTACAACCTGTACCAGATGCTGCGCGCCGACGGCCGCGAGGTCGAGGTCGCCCGCAACGACGCGGTCGCGGCCGAGGACGTCGTCGCGAAAAAGCCCGCCTGCGTGCTGCTGTCGCCCGGCCCCGGCCGCCCCGAGGACGCCGGCGTGCTGCTGCAGGTGGTCGAAGCGGCGGTCGCCGCCCGCCTGCCGCTGTTCGGGGTCTGCCTCGGCATGCAGGCGATCGGCATGCACTTCGGCGCCGAGGTGGTCGCCGCCAAGGAGCTGATGCACGGCAAGACCTGCCGGATCAGCCACGACGGGACCGGGGTCTTCGAAAAACTAGAATCCCCCCTCACGGTCATGCGCTATCATTCGCTCGCCCTCGCCGGCCTGCCCGCCGAGCTCAAGGTCACCGCCACCAGCGATGAGGGCGACGTCATGGCGCTGCGCCACGCCGAGCTGCCGGTCGCCGCCGTCCAGTTCCACCCCGAGTCCTTCGCCACCGAGCGCGGCATGGAGATGCTCGCCAATTTCATCGATGGCCGCTGAGGACGCCAAGCGCACGGCGCTGGTGACCGGCGCGAGCCGCGGCATCGGCGCCGCGGTCCTCGCGCGGCTCGCCGCCGCCGGCCTGCGGGTCCACGGCACCGCGACCACCGCCGCAGGCGCCGCCGCGATCGACGCCCGGCTTGCCGAGCTCGGCGCCGAGGGCAGCGGCGTGGCCTTCCGGGCGGACGAGGAGGCGGACTACGAGGCCCTCGCGGCGGCGGTGCCGGCGGTCGACGTGCTGGTCTGCAACGCCGGCGTCACCCGCGACGGGATGTTCATGCGGATGGCCGAGGACGACATGCGCGCCGTCCTCGAAGTCAACCTGCTCGCGCCGATGCGCCTCGCCAAGCAGTACGTCCGCGGCATGGCCAAGGCCCGCTTCGGCCGCATCATCATGGTCTCCTCGGTCATCGCCCGCCTCGGCAACGCCGGCCAGGCCAACTACGCCGCCAGCAAGGCGGGGCTCGAGGGCCTGGTCCGCAGCCTGGCGCGGGAGTTCGGCGCGCGCGCCGTCACCGCCAACGCGGTCGCCCCGGGCTTCATCGACACCGACATGACCAAGGACGTGCTCGTCGGCGACGTCCGCGACCGCCTGCTCGCCCAGATCCCGCTCGGCCGCACCGGCGCCGCCGAGGAGGTCGCCGAGCTGGTCGCCTTCTTGGCCTCGGACGCCGCGGGCTACATAACCGGCGCGACGCTGCCCGTCAACGGCGGCCTCGACATGGTCTGAGCGCCGCACGACGGACCGTCGGGGCCCATAGCTCAATTGGTTAGAGCAGCGGACTCATAATCCGTAGGTTGCTGGTTCAAGTCCAGCTGGGCCCACCCCGCCTGCCGCCGCCCGCCGGCTGCGTTCCTCCTCTGCCGCCAGCGTGATCGCAGGCTCCTGCGGCTGCGGTCAGTAAGGTGTCTTATGTGCCCACTCCTCCAGCTCCTCGTAAGTCTTAATGCTTGTCGACATATAGTTGGCGGCCTTGACGCAGGTTATGGACCTGCGATCAACGGCGCTGACGACAGTCATCACGCACTTGCGCCCAAAAAAATGAATCAATTCGTCAATCTCGCTGGCATCCTTGCCCGGAGTTGTCGCCTGCGTCGCCTGCTCGTCCCGCCATTCCTCTTGTCTCTGGCAGGCTTTGACGGCGATCTTGCCCGCCCCGTGCAGCCGCGCGAGAACCGCGGCCGCGTTGACGCAGTGCTTCTCGCATATGGGGCGCAGTCGTTCCTGGATTTCCGCCGGCTTGAGGCGTCCGAAACCCCGGGTCTGGATTTCTGCAAGAGCGTCGTCCGGCAGCAGAATGTGGCTGGCGAGCATGTTGGCCTCTTCTTCCTCCTTGTTTGAGGTCTTGGGGAAGAAAGCCAAGCTTTGCGCATCCTCCAACCTGACTCCCTGATGCATGATCAGGTGCGCCAGCCCATGCATCATCGCAAAGGCCATCTCCTGCTTTTCTTGGTGCCTGGTGATGAACAGCACCGGCAGGCTGTCGTAGTCAAGCGTGAAGCCTTTGAAATGCGCCACTTCTTTGCCGGCCTCGGGATCCTTCCACATCCCTTCGTAGTAGCTCAGGCTTGATAAAACCAGGATGCCCTTGTCTTCGAGCAGCCGGCGCAGGCCGTCAAAATCCTCGCCGCCTTTGATGCCAAGCCACTCGCGGACTTTGGCGGCGTTGGCGGCGAAATCGCTGCTGTAACCCATGAGGTGCAGGCCATCGACCTGCAGCATTTCCTGCCAATTAAGGTCCTCCAGGATGAACTCATAGTGGTCCCGGAACCGATCCGCATGCACGATCATCCTGCGCATGTAGAAGCTGCGTGGCGGCAGACAGGCACAGGCGGCGAGCACCTGCGGCGTCATTGGAAAGCCGTCTTCCTTCAAAGGCTTGCCGCTTGTGAGGAAGTACTTGCCCACCTCGCAGCTTGCCGCAAGGTAGTACATCTCATCGTAACTCAGCGCCTCTTTGCCAGCGGCGGCTTCTTCAAGGGCAGGCAGGGCAATGTCGGCATGCTTGGCCAGCTCCTCCAGGCTGATGCCGTAGAAGTCCAAGCACCATTGCAGGCGCTCAGGATTGACTTTCCACTTCATTTCTTAGCGATGATGAGGCAAGCCGGGCATTCCAATCCAGTCCAGCCTGTCCAGCTCGTCGAAAGTGGCGCCATTTGTATCTAAATGGACCATCGCCTTGTACGTGGTCAGCTCTTTTTGCGCCGCCCCCTCAAGCACTGTGAGTATGTATCTGCTCCCGAGGACATGTATTTTTTCTTTGCAGGCCCGGCTCATGCCCTTTGCATTTGCCGCTTCAGGGGGATTCTTGGACCACTGCAGATAGCTCTCATAGTTCTCGCGGGGCAGTTTGCCGGCTAGGCACAGCCGCGCCAGCACGGCAGCAGGACTGACGCAGCATGCTTCGCAGACCCGCCTCAGCTTGCGTTTGGTCTCGACAGGCCCCCAAGAGATCCTGAGATGATAGGCGTCGATGCCCCGCAGCTCCCTTTCTGGCAGCAGGATGTGGCTGGCGAGCATGTTCGCTTCCCACTCCTCGCCCCGCTTCGCCGCGGGCAGGTAGCTGATGCTTTCCGCATCATCCACTTTGCTGCCCTTGTGCATGATCAGGTGCGCGAGCTCATGCATCATCGTGAAAGCCTGCTCCTTCTCTTCCCGCAGCTTGGTCACGAAGATCGCCGGCAGGGTTTCATAGTCGAGCACGAAACCCCGCACCTGACCTCCCTTTTCGTCCTGCGGGACGTGCCAGCGGCCCTGGCTGAGGCTGACGAACACCATGATGTTCTTTTCCACGACCAGCTGGCGCAGCTCGGCGAAGTTCTCGCTCCCCCTGATGCCCAGCCAGCGCCGGATCTTGCTGCCGTTGGCGGCGAAATCGGTCCTGTCCTCGAGGCTTGGGAACGGCCGCGGGTCAAGCCAGTTCACGTCCAAGTCGATTTCCTCGAGAATCCCTTTGTGCATGGCTTGGTGCATTCCCACCCGCCTGACCAGCCTGGCGACCTCCAAGCGACGGCCTGAAGGCAGATTGGCGTAGATCTCGCGGAACTGCGGCGTCAACATCCTCTGCGGGCTGACTTCTCTTTCGCCTGAGAAGAACAACTCACCCACTGCGAACATGTCCGCCAGCCTGTGCAGCTGCGTGTAGCTGAGCGCGGGCTTGCCGTCAAGGGCGCGCCGGAGGGTCGCCGGGCTGATTTTGACCTTGGCGGCGAGTTCTTCCAGCCCCATGCGGTAGTATTCCAGGCACCAGTTCAGGCGCTTAGGATTGATGCTCGTCTTATGCATGCCTTTATTATATGATATTTGGCAGTAAAAATCAACTTTTTATTGATTTTTTATTTCCCCCGGCCCCTAATGCCTGCCAAACAAGGCCCGGCCCGCCTCCTCCGGACGACCATCGAGCACCTTGCACCAGTCGGGCTCGCAGCCTTCTCAAAATAAAAAAATCCCGGCAAAACAAATAGAAAACCGCCTTTCGGCACCTCACGGCAATCCACGATGTGGATAAGCCGCTAAAAAATATGTATTTATGATAGAATTCCCTTTTCTTGTTTCTGGGAGGAAAGAATGATTTACACTGATTTCAGGAAAGCCGCGATCGCGGCGGCGCTGCTGTCCCTGTCCCTGCTGGCCGCCGGCTGCGGCAGCAACGAGAGCGAAGAGGAGCGCCTGGCGGCCGAGGAAGCCGGCCTCGAGGACGCGGGCGTCATGCGCTACAGCCTGGTGTTCGGGGTCGAGCGCTACTACCGCGACCACATCTACGAGCTGCGGAAGACCCGCCTCGAGCTGCGTGGCATCAAAGAAGAGCTGCAGCGGCTCAATGACAATCTCGAGGGGGCTTCAGCGGCAAACTAACCTGATTGCAAGCCGACCTCGGCTTGCGGGGTGCTTGGCGCAGGCCCAGCAGCGTTCCTTACAGCAGCTCGTTGGGCCTGCAGCGCCGCTCTCTCCGCTCTTTGGCGATCTCTTTCATGAAACCCTTTATGCCAACGCACTTGACGTTGACCTCAGGAAGTTTGCAGGCCCCCGGCATCCTGTACGGCGTCGAACTGCCTTCCGGAGGCAGGTTCTCCTGCGGGTTCTCCGCAGTCACCAGCGTAGCCCCCAGCGCTTTCGCCGTGGCTATGATTACTCCGTCCTCTTCGCTGAGTCCGGAAGTGAATCGGCTCAAGGCTGCGTTGAGGACCTTGGCCTGCGTTTTGATCGCAGCGTCCTCCTCCAGGGGCGGAATCCCTTCCGCCACCAGAATCTTGAAGAACGCGTCTTTTTTGCCTTCCGCGGGCGCGGCCTGCGTTTGGCTGCTCGACAGTTTCTTGCTCTGCAGCTCCTGGTAGACCGCATCGGGAATGATGATCCTTCGCGTGTGCATGAGCCCCAGCAGCCAGCCCCAGAAGTGTTTGAACAGGCCGGTGCTACGGAGATAGTACTCCCGAATTTCTATCAGCGCGCAGGTGTCAAAGACGTAGATCATCTGGCCCAGCCCTTCAGCTCGATGTAAGTGTCAAAATCCGCTTCCATGTACACCATGGCCTTGTGGCCGGTTATGACCCGGCAGTTCGCGGCCGAGATGATGGTCCTCACGTATCTGTGCCCAAACACATGCAGCCACTCTTCAATGTGCTCGCACGGCTTGGGCTCAATTGACTGCTTGGCGGTCCATTCCTCGTATCTTTGGCAAGCCGCCGCGGACACCTTGCCCGCCCTGTGCAGCCGCGCAAGGACGGCCGCCGCGCTCACGCAGTGCTTCGCGCATATTGGGCGGAGCCGGTCCTTTATTTCCTCCGGCTTGAGGCTGTCGAAATCCTGAGCCTGCACTCCTGCCACGGCACTGTCCGGCAGCAGGATGCAGTTGGCCAGCATGTTCGCCTCTTCTTCCTCCTTGCTTGCCTCCTTGGGGAAGAAAGACAGGGTTTCTGCGTTCTCGACTTTGCTGCCCTTGTGCATGATCAGGTGCGCCAGCCCATGCATCATGGCAAAGGCCTGTTCCTCGGTTTCTTGATGCCTGGTGACGAAAAGCACCGGCAGGCTGGCGTGGTCAAGCGTGAAGCCTTTGAATTTGGACACCTTTTCCTCTTCGGGGACCTTCCAGCGCCCCTCGTAGTGCTGACTCAGGAAAACCATGATGTTCCTGTCCTCGACCAGCCGGCGCAGGTCGTCAAACCCTTCGCCGCCCTTGATGCCAAGCCACTGGCGGACTTTGGCGGCGTTGCTGGCGAAATCGCTATTGTCGCTGAAGCGGGGCAGGCCCTCGACCTGCAGCATTTCCTGCCAGCCGAGTCCCTCCAAGACGCCTTCGTAGTCGTCCCGGCGGCGCTCCACCCGCATGATCAACTTGAGCATGTCGACGCTATGCGGCGGCAGGCAGGCCTTGGCGCCGCGCAGCTGCGGCGTCGCGTACTTGCCGTTGAGTTCTCCATTGCTGGTGAAGAACAGGGATTCCAGCTCGCAGCTCTCCGCCAGGCGACGCAGTTCCCTGTAGCTCAGCGCCTCTTCGCCCGTCGCCGCCCTCTCAAGCGTGGACAGCTCAATATGGGCATCCTCAGCCAGTTCTTTCAGGCTGAGTTCATAGTGGTCCAGGCACCATTGCAGGCGCTTGGGGTTGATGCTCCTTTTTTCCATTTATCCCTATTATACATCTTTTCGAATGGATTTTCAAATCCCGGGCCGCGGCCCTTTGCCGGCTGCCGCAAAACCGGCCTTTTTGGGCCCTGCCGGCGGGGCCTGCGGGGCCTAGACGGCCGCCGGCCCGTGCTCCGCCAGGTGCCGCTCGATCTCCTCCCGCTGCCGCTCCTCGAGCTCCGGCAGCAGGTCCCGGACGGTCGCGATGCTGATCACGTCCATCTCCTCCCGCCGCGCCAGCAGCCGCGAGGCGCAGTCCTCGTCCTCGGGGGCGGTGCGCTCGAGACGATCGAAGGCCGCCAGCAGCGCTAGCGGCTTGATCCGCCACACGTCCCGCAGATGCTTGAGGGTGATCTGCAGCGCCTTGCCCGTGGTCAGGACGTCGTCGATCACGATGATCCGGCGGCCGCCGGGCTCGCCGCCCACCAGCAGGCCGCCCTCGCCGTGTTCCTTGGCCTCCTTGCGCAGGTAGGCGTAGCTGATGTCGGCGCCGCGCAGCCGCTCGTCGGCGGCCGCGGCCGCGCAGGCCAGCGCCGCCAGCGGGATGCCCTTGTACGGCAGGCCCAGCAGCATGAAGCCCTCCGGCGCCGCCAGCTGGCCGGACTCCTCCAGGTAGGCCGCCAGCCGCCCGGCGTACAGCCGGCCGAGCTCGGCCAGCGTCGCGCCGGCGTTCAGCAGGCCGACGTTGAAGAAATAGGGGCTGCGGCGGCCGGACTTGAGGGTGAAGGAGCCAAAACCCAGCGCCTGGTGCCGGAGCGCGAGCTGGATGAAGGCGCGGGCCGCGGCGCCGCTCACTGCATCGACTTGAGGACGTCCTCGCCGAGCAGCGTCTTGACCTTGCGGTACAGGTAGGTGCGCTCGAGGCCGGCGAGCTTCGCCGCCTCGGAGATGTTGTTGTTGACCCGCTCGAGCAGCCGCGCGAAGTACATCCGCTCGAAGCCCACCCGCGCCTCGCGCAGCTCGATGTCGAGGAAGTCGTCGCGGACGTGCACCTTGCCGACGTGGTCGCTGTTGAACATGTCGCTGAGCTGCTGCGGGCTCACCTCGCCGTTCGGCGCCGAGCGCAGCAGGATGCGCAGCACGCCGGCGAGGGCGTCCAGGCCGCCGTGGCGCCAGCGCTTGGCCGAGACGTAGACGCCGCGCAGGCAATCCTCGCTGATCTCCGCCGGCGCGCAGCCCTCGACCACGTGCAGGCGCTTGGCCAGCGTCCGCAGCACCGTCAGGGCGTCGTTCTCGTACTCGCCGATCTCCGGCACCCGGATCTGGGAGTTCGCGACCGAGCGCAGCAGGCTCTCGCCGTGGCCGCCGGCCTCCTCGAGCTCGGCGGCGGTCTTCTCGGATTCGATGAAGACGTTCACGCCGTGCGCCTCGGCGTTGCGGATCAGCTGCAGCAGGCCTTTTTGCTCCTTGGCGTCGAGGCTTTCCAGCCGCTTGACGAACACCGAGCCGTTGCGCGCCGCCGCCAGCCGGCCGACCGGGTCGCAGTCCAGCTGCCCGGGGCCGTCGATGCTGATCCAGGGCTTGCCGACCGGGTGCAGCAGCAGCGCGAAATACTCGCAGCCGGCCCGCCGGCCGCCGACGAAGGTCACCGGCCCGCCGATCTTGAGCGCCTTGAACAGCGCGCCCGCCAATTCGACCATCGTCGGCGAGTCGCCGAGCTTGAGGTTCTTGACCGCCGGCGCGAACAGCGCGGTCGAGCGCCGCACCGCGTTCTTGCGCACGAAGTCCTCGAAGGTCTTCGGGTCCACCGGCTTGGTGAGGACCTCGGTCGCGCCCGCCTTCATCGCCGCCACCGTGATCTTGACGTCGGCGTAGGCCGAGACCATCGCCACCGGGAAGGTCAGCAGGCCGTCGTCGCGCCACTGCCGCACCAGCTCGACGCCGTCGGTCCCCGGCGGCATCCAGATGTCGACGAAGGCCAGGTCGATCTTCTCGCGCCGCGCCAGCCGCATCGCCTCGGCCGCGTCCTTCGCCGCGAGCACCTTGTGGCCCATGTCGCCGAGCATCTCGACGTACATCTCGCGGATGCCGAGCTCGTCGTCGACGACGAGGATGCGCCGCGGCGCCGCGCGCTGCGGCTCGGCGGCGGCGGCCGGCCGCCCGTTGCTGGCCTTGCTTGCTTCCTTCTTGCGCTTAGTCATGCGCCGGCGGGAAGCGCAGGACGAAGCGGGCGCCCGGGCCGTGCGGGCCCTGGACGTTCGCGGCGGCGATTGAGCCGCCGGCGCCTTCGATGGCCCGCTTGATCCGGGCGAGGCCGATGCCCTGGCCGCCGGTCTTGTACGACACGTGCGGCTTGAAGATCTGCGGCATTACGTCTTCGGGAATGCCGCCGGCGTTGTCTTCGAAGATCAGTTCGACCACCTCCTGGGTTTCCTGCGTCCTAATTATAAGTTCTTGCTTGGCGATTCGATTCTGCTTGAACTGCTCCTCGGCGTTGGTGTAGAGGTTCTCGATCGCGTCCTTGAGCTCGTTCTCGTCGTACATCACCGCCGGCAGTTCGGCGGCGAGCGCGGTCTTGATGTCGGCGCCCGACGGCTTGCGGTGCTTGACGAAGCGCTCGACGTGCCGGTTGAGGTCCACCCGGACGTAGCGCTTCGGCGCCTCGGAGGTCATCGAGCGCATCGAATCGACCTGCTCGTTGATGCGCTCGATGTTGTGCAGGATGGCGTCGCGGCGCTTGACGAGCTGCGCCCGCGCCGCCGGGTCGGGGACCGCCTCGTCGAGCTTCGCCAGCGCCTGGGCGTGGTACAGCAAAGGCTGCAGCGGGTTTTTCAGCCCGTGCAGGGTGTAGCCGAAGGCCTCCTGCTTGGCGCGCATCTGCTCGTAGGCCATCGGCTGGCTGATGTCGGTGACCATCACCACCCGGCCCTCGCCGCTTTCGCGCGGCTCGACGTGCAGCCACAGCTTGACCGGCCCGATCGCGATCTCGCCGCTGTGGCGGCCGCCGCCGGCCGCCGCCTCGCAGAACTCCTGCAGGACCCGGCGGCGGCGCGCCATGCTCTCGAGCGTCGCGGGATGCTCGAGCGGGTTGAGGCCGAGGATGCGCCGCGCCGCCTCGTTGCAGCGCCGGACGCGGTCGGCGCCGTCGATGACCAGCACGCCGGCGTCCAGCGACTCCTGGATCAGCTCGAGCTCCTCGCGGATCCGCTTCTCGCGGCCGAGCGTCGCGCTGACCTTCGCGACCAGCGCGTTGAACGAGCGCGCCACCGCCGTGACCTCGTCGTTCTTGGTCTCGGGCGCCTCGCCCTGCGGGTGCTCCATCGCCGCGATCGCCCGCATGCTGCCGCTGAGCTCGCCGAGCCGGCGGCCCAGCCGCGAGCCGGTGTACACCGACATGCTGATCGCCAGCAGCAGCAGCATCGAGACGATGTTGTAGCAGATGATGTAGATCGCCTGGCGGACGCCGGCGCGCATCGAGCGCGCCGCCTTGTAGGCCTGGCCGACCTGCTCGATGGCGCGGATGTCGGCGGCGGCCGCCGGCGGCAGGCTGGCCTCGATCCACAGCAGCGGCGGCGGCGCGCCGAGGCCGGCCGGCTCGAGGCGGACGATTTCGACCAGCAGCAGTCCGGCGTCCCCGCCCTCCGCGCTCAGCGCCGCCGGCGCCAGGCCCGCGCTGATGCGCTGCATCGTGAACGGCGGCAGGTCCTCGACCACCGTCGACACCGGCGAGACGTGTTCCAGGCCGCCGCGGCCGTCGAAGACCGCCGCGAGCGCCAGATCGTGCGCCCCGCGCAGCTCGTCCAGCTCGCGGCCGATCCGCGCCGCGCCCTCGCCGTCCAGCGGCGGCAGCGCCGCCGCCGCCTGCCGCGCCACCGCCGCGAGCTCCGCCCGCGCCTGCGCCAGCAGCCCGTCGCCGAGGCTGTCGCTGAGCGCCACCGAGTCGTCCACCGCCTGGTCGTGGCTGCTGGTGACGGTGGTGTTGACCACCCAAAACAGCACCAGCAGCATCATCACGATCGCCAGCGCCGCCTGGAACAGCATCAGCATCAGCAGCGAGGTGGCGATCTTGGTGCGCTCGCGCAGAAACAGCAGCACCGTCAGGATCAGCAGCGCGCCGATCGCGAACGGCAGCAGCCGGCTCGCGCCCAGCAGCGACGGCAGCCAGGCGCCCAGCGCCGAGGAGGGGTACTGGATCGACGCGATCAGCAGCACCGTCGCCGCGAGGCCGAGCAGCAGCACCGCGGCGCTGCCGCCGTACAGCAGCGCGCCCGGCAGCGCCGGCAGGCCGAAGCGGCGTCGGCCTAGTTGGGCAGCCGCGTCCATGGCGATGAGAACAGCCAGTCTGCGGAGGTCATGAGCTCGATCTTGATCGGGTTGGGCAGCTTGTCCAGGTCCACCTCGATGCGGTTCTGGACGAAGGCGTCGAGGCGGCGCAGCGTCCCCAGCACCAGGGGATCGTCCAGCACCAGCTCATGGACGGCCATCGCCGCCAGCGCCTCGTCGAGGGTCTCGGCGCGGCGCCACAGGTTGGAGCGGAAGCCGCGGTACTCGAAGCCCGGGCCGTAGTCGCTGCGCCGCACGCTCGCCTGGGCCAAGAAGCGGTACAGCTCCCGCTCGCCCCAGCCCCACAGCCGCGGCTCGACGATCTCCAGCTCATGGGTGAAGAACACCAGCATGCCGCCGTCGAGGGCGTCGACCAGGCTTTGGTTGAGGTCCAGGTCCATGCGGACGCTGACGTGGGCGGCGTTCTCGGCGAAGCGGATGTCGCTGGACGCGATGCGCGGGCCGCCCTGGCTGGCCTGGCCGGCCGCCGCCAGAAAGCCCAGCAGCAGCAGCGCCAGCAGCAGGCGGCCTGACGGGAGCATCATCATCTTTTTTAAATCCCCCGATTCTAATTAACCGCCGCCGCCATGCCGGCGAAGACGATGTCCGGTTCCAGCCGCGCCGCGGGCAGCAGCGCCGCCAGCCAGGGCGCGTCCCCGCCGGCGAGGACCACCGGCGCCTCCGCCAGGCCCTGCGCCGCGGCGTGCTCTTTGATCGCGCCGGCCGCCGCCGCCCCTATCCCCGCCCGGACCGCCGCGGCGGTGTCGTCGAGCTCGGCGGCCGGCCGCGTGAAGAGCTCCGCGTCCAGCCGCAGCGGCGTATGCGCCGTCAGGGCTTCGAGCAGCGCCCGCCGGCCCGGCAGGATCAGGCCGCCGAGATGGCGGCCGTCCGCCGCCAGGCAGTCGATCGTCAGCGCCGTCCCCGCCAGCGCCACCGTCCCGGCCGCCGCGCCCAGCAGCGCCCGCAGGCCCAGCAGCGCGCACCAGCGGTCCGCGCCCAGCAGCTCGGGCCGGGCGTAGCCGCTGCGGACGCCGCCGGCTGCAGCAGCAGCCGCGATCGGCCGCAGCGATGGCGCCTGCCCCAGGGCCGCGCCCAGCCGCGCCGCGCGCGCCTTGGGGCCGACGTCGCACAGCCACACCTCGGCCGCTGATGCGGCGGCGGCGGCAAGAGGGTCCAGCGGGCCGTCCGTCGCCACCGCGCCATGTTCCGTCCACGGGGCCGCGGCGCCGCGGCGCCAGGCCCACTTGATCCGGGTGTTGCCCGCGTCAACCGCCAGCACGTCCATCCAGCTCGACCTCCGCGCTCGCGATCCGCTCCAGGCCGCCGCCGGCCGCGCGCGCCAGCAGCTCGCCCGCTTCGCCCAGGCCCTCGTAGGCCAGCGCCCGCCGCGCGCCGCCAGGGACCGTCACCATGAGCTCGTCGCCGGGGCGGTGCAGCGTCAGCGCCAGCCAGCGCTGCCGCACCGCTTTACAGCCTTCATCCCGCCACCGCTCGACCGCAGCAAGGACGGCCGGCGCCGCTTCCAGCAGCAGCTCGTCGCGTACGAGCCGCGGCCCGTGCTCGTCCAGCGCCTCGGCGCCCGGCAGCTCTTCGCGCAGCGCCGGCCCCGCCGCGAGGTTGAGCCCGATGCCGCAGACCGCCCGCCGCGGCCCGTCGCGCAGCTCCACTAAGATGCCGCCGAGCTTGCCGCCGCCGGGACCGATGAGGTCGTTGGG
>MEIE01000002.1 GCA_001750625.1 Candidatus Amphirhobacter heronislandensis | reverse complement strand
CGTCCTGGTGTAAAATCCCCGCAGTGATTCCAGCCTACGCAAGGAGGGAAATGGAGTGAACTTTACGGGATTTGCGGGCGATCTGCCCTGGTGGGCCTACGTGGTCGCCACCCTGTGCCTTACGCACATAACCATCGCCGCGGTGACGATTTTCCTGCACCGCAACCAGGCGCACCGCTCGGTCGACCTCGCGCCGCCGGTGAGCCACTTCTTCCGGCTGTGGCTGTGGCTGACGACCGGCATGAACACCAAGGAGTGGACCGCGGTCCACCGCAAGCACCACGCCAAGGTCGAGACCGAGGACGACCCGCACAGCCCGCAGGTCGCCGGCATCTGGCGGGTGCTGTTCTGCGGCGCCGGCCTGTACCACGAGGAGGCCTGCAACGACAAGACTATCGAGAAGTACGGCTTCGGGACCCCGGACGACGCGGCCGAGAAGTTCTACAAGCGCTTCCAGAACTACGGGATCTACGTGATGCTGCTGGCCGACCTGCTGGTTTTCGGCTGGATCGGCGTCGTGATCTGGGTGATCCAGATGATCTGGATTCCCTTCTGGGCGGCGGGCGTCATCAACGGCGTCGGCCATTACCTGGGCTACCGCAACTTCCAGACCCACGACGAGAGCCGCAACATCGTCCCGCTGGCGCTGTTCATCGGCGGCGAGGAGCTGCACAACAACCACCACGCCTACCCGACCTCCTCGAAGCTGTCGTCCAAGTGGTACGAGTTCGACCTGGGCTGGGGCTACATCCGGCTGCTGGAGATGATGAAGCTGGCGAAGGTCAAGCGCATCGCGCCGCGGCTGCACCGGCACGCCAAGCCGGCCTGCGACCTCGACACGCTGCAGTCGATCATCACCAACCGCTTCGAGGTGATGACCGAGTTCACCGAATCGGTCCGCAGCACCTGCGTCGAGGAAGGCCGCAAGTTCTTCGCCAAGAGCGGCGCCCCGGCGCTCGCGAGCGGCGCCTACCGCAAGTGGCTGTCCTTCCGGGGCCACCGCCTGAGCAAGGGCGAGCGCGAATCGCTGCGCAAGCTCGCCGAGCACTCGGCGGTCGTCGGCAAGATCAGGGAAATGAACAAGGAGCTGGCCTCGCTGTGGGAAGACCGCGACGCGAGCATGGAGCAGCTCATCGAGCGCCTGCGCAGCTGGTGCCGCAAGGCCGAAGGCAGCGGCATCGAATCGCTGAAGCGCTTCGCCGAGGAGCTGCGCGGCTTCTCGAGCCTGCCGCAGCCGGCTTCGGCCTAGTCTTTCCTTAGCGCGCGGCGCGGCGCGCCGCGCCCGTCCCTGCCGCGCCTGCGGCGGGGCTGCCCCTGGCGCAGGGCAATTGGCTTGTCAGTGAGGTTGGCCGCGGGCGGCGGCCGGCGCGCTACTTGATCTTCTTCTCGACGAAGACGCAGTGCTTGCGCGCGATCGGGTCGTAGCGGCGGATCTCGATCTTGTCCGGCTTGAGCTTGCGGTTCTTGGTCGTGACGTAGAAGTAGCCGGTGCCGAGGCTCGACTCCAGCTTGATGCGCTCGCGCTTGCGTTTCTGGCCCATCTTAGATCAGCCCCAGCTTCTTGAGGGTGGCTTCGGCGCCGTTCTTGTCGAGGATGCGCTGGCCCTGGTGCGAGATCGTCAGCTTGACGTAGCGCTGCTGGCTGGCGATCCAGATGCGGCGCTTGGCCAGGTTCGGGTTGAAGCGGCGCTTGGTCTTGTTGTTGGCCTTCGACACGTTGTGGCCGAACATGGGCTTCTTGCCGGTTATGGCGCAGACGCGGGACATGGGAAGCCTATTCTACTATGGCTAGCAGCCGAAGTACAGGTCGAACTCGATCGGGTGCGGCGAGGAGCGGAACATCTTGCTCTCGTCGATCTTGAGGTCGATGTAGGTGTCGATCAGGTCGTCGTCGAAGATGCCCGAGGCCGTCAGGAACTTGCGATCCTTGTCGAGGGCCACCAGCGCGTCGTTGAGGGTCGCGCTCACCTGCGGCAGGCGCAGCGCCTCGCGCTCGGAGATCTCGTACATGTTCTTGTCCATCGGCTTGCCCGGATCGATCTTGTTCTTGATGCCGTCGAGGCCCGCCGCCAGCATCGCCGGGAAGGCGAGGTAGGGGTTGGCCGCCGCGTCCGGGAAGCGCACCTCGCAGCGGCGCTGCGAGGCGTCGGCGGTGTGCGGGATGCGGATCGAGACCGAGCGGTTGTGGGCGGAGAAGCCCAGGATGGTCGGGGCCTCGAAGCCCGGGATCAGGCGCTTGTAGGAGTTGGTCGTCGGGTTGGTGAAGGCGTTGATGGCGCGGGCGTGCTTGAGGATGCCGCCGATGTAGTGCAGCGCCGTCTGCGACAGGCCGCCGTACTTGTTGCCCTGGAAGACGTTGCGGCCTTTCTTGACGAGCGACTGGTGGACGTGCATGCCGGTGCCGTTGTCGCCGGCGAGCGGCTTGGGCATGAAGGTCAGGATCTTGCCGTTCTCGTAGGCGACGTTCTTGGCGATGTACTTGAACTTCTGGCTGTCGTCGGCGCGCTCGACCGCCTGGCCGAGGCGGGTGCCGATCTCGCACTGGCCGGCGGTCGCGACCTCGTGGTGGTGGACCTCGACCTCCATGCCGGCCTTGGTGCAGACCTGGCAGATCTCGGCGCGCAGGTCGGCGAGCGAGTCGGTCGGCGGCACCGGGAAGTAGCCGCCCTTGACGCCCGGCCGGTGGCCGATGTTGGTCTCGGGGTTGCTGGTGTCCCAGGCCGCCTCGATCGACTTGATCTCGTAGAAAGAGCGGCCCATGCCGACCTCCCAGCTGATCTCGTCGAAGACGAAGAACTCCAGCTCGGGGCCGAAGTAGGCGGTGTCGGCGACGCCGGACTTGCGCAGGGCCTGCTCGGCGCGGCGCGCCAGGCCGCGGGGGTCGCGGTTGTAGGCGCTGCCGTCGGTGTTGTAGACGTCGCAGACGATGTTGAGGGTCGGCGCCTCGCGGAAGGGGTCGATGAAGTGGGCGGCCGGGTCCGGCACCAGGATGGTGTCGGAGTTCTCGATGCCTTTCCAGCCGCGGATCGAGGAGCCGTCGAAGGGCTTGCCGTCCTTGAGCATGTCCGGCTTGAACTTGTGGGCCGGCAGGGTGACGTGGTGGTTGGTCCCCAGGATGTCGGTGAAGCGCAGGTCGATGAACTCGATCTTGTTCTTTTTGATGAAGTCGAAGAGGGCCTTGCTCATGCGGAGGGTCCTTGTGCGTATTACAATTAAAACCGCCAATTTTAGCACAGCCGCCTTGAGCTTTCCCCTCCGCCCCCGCCTTCGGGCCGCGGCCGCCCCGCCGCCGGCCGCCGGCCGCGCCTGAGGCATGGAGCGCATCCGCAACTTCTCGATCATCGCCCACGTCGACCATGGCAAATCGACGCTGGCGGACCGCTTCATCAGCCGCTGCCAGGGCCTGAGCGACCGCGAGATGACCGCGCAGGTGCTCGACAGCATGGACCTCGAGCGCGAGCGCGGCATCACCATCAAGGCCCAGACCGCCACCCTCGACTACCGCCGCGCCGACGGCGAGTCCTTCATGCTCAACCTCATCGACACCCCCGGCCACGCGGACTTCGCCTACGAGGTCTCGCGCTCGCTGTACGCCTGCGAGGGCGCGCTGCTGGTGGTCGACGCCGCCCAGGGGGTCCAGGCGCAGACGCTGGCCAACTGCTACAAGGCGGTCGAGCAGGGCCTCGAGATCGTCCCGGTGGTCAACAAGATCGACCTGCCGGTCGCCGACGTCGACCGGGTCGCCGGCGAGATCCGCGACATCGTCGGGCTGGACACCGCCAACCTGCTGCGCTGCTCGGCGAAGACCGGCGAGGGCATCGACGCGGTGCTCGACGCCATCGCCGGCCGCATCCCGCCGCCGACGGGGGACCCGGCAGGGCCGCTGCAGGCGCTGGTCGCGGACTCGTATTTCGACGCCTACGCCGGGGTGGTCATCGTCGTGCGCGTCGTCAACGGCACCCTGCGCGCCAACGACCGCGTCCGCTTCATGGCGACCGGCGCCGAGCGGCCGGTGACCGAGCTCGGCCGCTTCACGCCGCGGCGGCTGCCGGTCAAGGAGCTTGGCTGCGGCGAGGTCGGCTACGTCATCGCCGGCGTCAAGGACATCGCCGCGGCGCGGGTCGGCGACACCCTGACGCTCGTTTCGGCGCCGGCGGCGGCGCCGCTGCCGGGCTTCCGCACCGCCAAGCCGCAGCTGTACGCCAGCTTCTTCCCGCTCGAGGCCGACCTGTTCGGCCAGCTCAAGGACGCTTTCGAGCGCCTCAAGCTCAACGACGCGGCGCTGGAGCTCGAGACCGAGAACTCGGTCGCCTTCGGCCAGGGCATCAAGTGCGGCTTCTTAGGCATGCTGCACATGGAGATCGTCCAGGAGCGGCTGGTCCGCGAGCACAACGCCGGCTCGATCATCACCGCGCCGGGCGTCGCCCACGAGGTCGCGCTCACCGACGGCAGCCAGCGCATGGTCCGGGCCGCCTACGAGCTGCCGCCGCCCGAGCGCATCGCGTCCATCCGCGAGCCGGTCGCCGACGTCACCATCATCGCCGCCGCCGAGCACTTCGGCGCGGTGATGCAGCTGTGCATCGCCCGCCGCGGCGTCCAGCAGGGCCTCGAGCAGACCGGCGCCCAGAGCGTCTCGCGCTGGCGCATGCCGCTGGCCGAGCTGGTGACCGGCTTCATCGACGACCTGCAGTCGGCGACGCGCGGCTACGCTTCGCTGGACTACGAGCTGGCCGGCTACGAGCCCGCCGACATCGCCCGCGTCGACATCCTCGTCAACGAGGAGAAGGTCCCGGCGCTGGCGATGCTGGTGCCGCGTTCGCAGGCCGAGCGCCGCGGCCGCGAGCTGCTGCGGCGCCTCGCCGGCTCGATTCCGCGCCAGCAGTTCCAGGTGCCGCTGCAGGCGGTGATCGGCGGCAAGATCATCGCCCGCGAGAACCTCAAGGCGCTGCGCAAGAACGTGCTGTCCAAGTGCTACGGCGGCGACGTCACCCGCAAGAAGAAGCTGCTCGAGCGCCAGAAGAAGGGCAAGAAGCGGATGCGGATGTTCGGCAGCGTCGAGATCCCGCAGGAGGCCTTCTTAGCCGTGCTGCAAAAGGACGCGAACGCCGATGGATGACCTGTTCGCCCTCGCGAGCCTCGTCGCCGCGGCGGCCTGGCTGGGCGCGGCGCTGCTGGCGCTGCTGGCGGCGGGCCGGCGCGGCAGCCTGGCGGGCTCGGCCCGGGCGCTCGCCGGCGGCGTCATCGGCCTGCGCAGCTACTTCATCGCGCTGTTCGCGGTCACGGTGTTCCGCGCCTTCCTCTACGAGATGTTCTGGATCCCGTCGGCGTCGATGCAGCCGACGCTGCGCGAGGGCGAGTTCGTCGTCGTCGACAAGCGCAGCTACGGCGCCCGGATCCCGCTGCTCGGCGAGCGCCTCGGCCGCGGCCGCGAGCCGGCGCGCGGCGAGATCGTGGTCTTCCGCTTCCCGCTGCAGGAGGAGGTCTTCTACATCAAGCGCATCGTCGCGCTGCCCGGCGACGAGTTCACCGTCAACGGCAACCAGCTCATCTTCGAGCAGGACGGCAAGGAACCGGCGTCCTACCGCGGCCCGGCGGCCGACGATTACGTCTACCACGAGACCGCGCCGGGCTTCGGCAACGGCCTGCTAGGGCTGTTCGGCGCCGGCGACCGCGAGGCGGTCGAAAGCGTCCTGTTGTGGGAAGAGCTGCCCGGCGGCTGGCATCCGCTGCTGCTGAGCGACGTCTACCTGGCGCCGGACGCGCCGTACCGCGGCCCCGAGTGCGAGGCGAGCTACGGCGGCGCGCGCCTGCGCTGCACGGTGCCCGAGGACCATTACTTCGTGATGGGCGACAACCGGCACCGCAGCAACGACAGCCGGGTCTGGGGCTTCGTGCCGCGCGAGCTGCTGGTGGGGCCGGCCTTCGCGGTCGCGCTGTCGCTCGACAGCATCGGCCGCTCCTTCTCGGGGCTCGGCCTGACCGCCGAGGCCGCGCCGATCGACGGCTTCGATCCCGAAAAGACTGCCGCTGCCGACCCCTACGCGCCGGCGGACTGACGATGGGCTTCCCGCACGAATTCGCCGACGCCGGGCTCGAGGAGGCCTGCCGCGACCGCAGCAATCCGCAGTTCCAGCGCCTCGAATGGCTGGGCGACCGGGCGCTGGGCTGCGCCGTGGCGCAGCTGCTCTACCGCCGCCATCCCAGCCGCGACCAGGCCGACCTCAGCCGGGCGATTTCCTTGATCGTCAGCAACAGCAACCTCGCGAGGGTCGCCCGGCAGCTGGGCCTGGTGGACGAGCAGGCCGGCCTCAAGGGCGCGGCCGACGTGCTCGAGGCCTATCTGGGCGCGGTGCTCGAGGACGCCGGCCTGCCGGCGGCCTCCGCCTGCGTCGCGGACGTCTTCGGCGCCCAGATCGACAACATCCCGTCCAACCGCGTCGCCAAGGACGTCAAGACCCGGCTCAACGAGCACCTCGAGGGCGAGGCCGTGCTGCCGCCGGAGTACGCCTACGAGACCCTCCGCGGCGGCTTCCAGGCCACCTGCCGCCTCGGGAACCGCGTCTCCTACGGCGAGGGAGCCTCCAAGCAGGCGGCGGCGCGGGAGGCGGCGGCGCGCATGCTCGCGGCGCTCGAAGCTGAAAAAAAGGCGGCCGCTGCAGCGGCCGCGGCAGAGGGGGACGCCGTGCCGGCGGCGGCGGACGATGCCTGAGACCCGCGCCGGCTGCGTCATCGTCGCGGGCCGCCCGAACGTGGGCAAATCGACGCTGTTCAACCGCCTTTTGGGGACGCGGCTGTCGATCGCGACTTCCAAGCCGCACACCACCCGCTACTGCATCCGCGGCGTCGTCGATGCCGACGACAGCCAGCTGGTGCTGATCGACACCCCCGGCTGGGGCCCGCGCGGCCGCGGCCGCCTGAGCCGGCATCTGAGCCGGGTCGCCGCCGGCGGCGTCCCCTACGCCGACGCCGGCCTGCTGCTGGTCGAGGCCGGCGGCCTGCGGCCGGCGGACCGCGAGGTGCTGGCCCTGCTGCCGGAGGAACTGCCGGTGGTCGCGGGCATCAACAAGGCCGACCTCGCCAAGTCGACCGACAGCCTGCTGCCCTTGGCGGCCGAGCTGCGCGAATGGCGGCCGCTGCGGGCGATCGTGCCGCTGTCGGCGCGCACCGGCAAGGGCTGCGACGCGCTCGCCGTCGAGCTGCGCGCCCTGCTGCCGCAGCAGGAAAAGATGTATCCCGCCGGGCAGCGCAGCGACCGCAAGGACGCGTTTTTCATCGCCGACTTCATCCGCGAGCAGGTGCTGCGGCGGCTGGACGCCGAGGTCCCGCACGCGGTCGGCATCGAGGTCCGGGCGCTGGAGCGGCCTGAAGGCAAGAAGCTGACGCGGATCATGGCCGACATCATCGTGGACACGCCGTCGCGGCAGGCGATGGTGGTGGGCAAGGGCGGCCGCATGCTGCGCAGCATCGGCACCGGCGCCCGCCGCGCCATCGAGGACTACCTGGGGACCAAGGTCTACCTCGACCTGCGGGTGACGCTGCGGCGCCGCTGGGACGAGGAGCCGGCGCAGCTCGCCCGCCTCGGCATCGAAGGAGGCATCGTGTGAGCGCCGCGCCGCTGGCCGTGCTGTGGGACGTCGACGGCACCCTCGCCGACAGCGAGCCCATGCACCACCGGGCGATGTGCGAGGCGCTGGCGGGCTACGGCATCAAGGCCGGGCCCGAGGACGACATGCTCGGCGGCACCCAGCAAAAGCTCTACGCGACCCTCGCGAAGAAGTACCCCGGCATGCCGGCCGCGGAGCGCTTTTTGCAGGACGCGGACGACTGGTTCTGTGCTAACATCGCCAGCCTTGAGCCGATGAGGGAGTCCGTCGCGATGTTCCGCCGCTACCGCAGCGAAGGACGCCGCCAGGCCGCGGTGAGCAACGGCGAGGACCGGCCGGTGCGCGCGACCCTCGCGCAGCTCGGCCTGCTCGAGGAGCTGGACGCGCTGGTGGTCATGGACGGCGAAGGCGCGCCCAAGCCCGCGCCCGACCCTTACGCCCGCGCGCTGCGGCTGCTGGGCATCGGGCCCGAGCAGGCGATCGCGGTCGAGGATTCGGCGCCGGGCGCCGCCGCGGCCAAGGCGGCCGGGCTGTTCGTCGTGGGCCTGCCGGCCGACGGCGCTCCGATCGGCGCCGACGTCCACTTCGATGCGATGCCGAACCTGACGCCGGAGGAGATCGTCGCCGGCAGCAAGGCGTGACCGCGCCGCTGCTGGGCGTGAACATCGACCACGCCGCCACCCTCCGCCAGGTGCGCCACGCCGCCTACCCGGCGATTAAAGAAGTGGTTGAAGCCGCCGAGGCCGGCGGCGCCGACTTCATCACCGCCCATCTGCGCGAGGACCGCCGCCACATCCAGGACGCCGACGTCCCGGCGATCATGGCCGCGAGCGGCACCTGGCTCAACCTCGAGATCGCCGCGGTGCCGGCGATGGTCGAGGCGGCCTGCGGCTGGCAGCCCAAGAGCGTCTGCCTCGTCCCCGAGCGGCGCGAGGAGCTCACCACCGAGGGCGGCCTCGACGTCAAGGGCGCCGCCGCCGCCCCGGCGCAGGCGGCAGCCGCCGCGCTGCGCGCCGCCGGCATCGAGGTCTCGGTCTTCGTCGACCCGGATCCTGAACAGATCGACGCGGCAGCCGGCGCCGGCGCCGATGCGGTCGAGATCCACACCGGCGCTTATGCGAACGCGGCGAACGAGGAGGCGGCCGCGCGCGAGTACGCCCTGGTCGCGGCCGCCGCCGCGCACGGCCGGGCCAAGGGCCTGACGGTCAACGTCGGCCACGGCCTGACGCTGGCGAACGTCGGCCGGCTGCGGCAGCTGGACTTCATCGTCGAGTACAACATCGGCCACAGCATCATCTGCGACGCGCTGTTCTGCGGCCTGCCGCAGGCGGTGGGACGGATGCGCAAGGCGCTGGGGCTGTGATCCTCGGCGTCGGCGTCGACCTGGTCGCGGTCGCGCGCATGGAGCGGCTCGACGCCAAGTGGGGCGGGCGCCTCGCCAAGCGGGTGCTGGCGGCCTCGGAGATCGCCGCCTTGCCGCGGAGCGCGGCGGCGCGGGCGCGGCGGCTGGCGCTGGCTTTCGCGGCCAAGGAGGCCTTCGCCAAGGCCATGGGCACCGGCTTCGCCCACCCGGTGACGCTGGGGCAGGTCGCGGTGGAGCGGGACGAAGCCGGCGCGCCGCGGTTCGCCTTCGGCCCCGAGCTGGCCAAACTGCTGCGCCGGCGCAAGGTGGCGCGGACGCATCTTTCTTTGAGCGACGATGGTGGCCAGGCGGTCGCGGTCGCGGTGCTCGAGGACGCGGGCTAAAGGCATGGAGGCCGACGCGCCGCTGGATCTGACCGGCCGCCTGATGGTCGGCCTCGACGGCCTCGACCTCACCGAGCAGGACCACCTGCGGCTGCGGCAGCCGGCGGTCGGCGGCGTCTGCCTGTTCGCGCGCAACTACGACACCACCGGCCGGCTCGTGCGGCTGGTCAAGGACGCGCGCGCCTGCGCCGGCAAGCCGCTGGCGGTCGGCGTCGACCACGAGGGCGGCCGGGTGCAGCGCTTCGTCGGCGAGGGCTTCCCGCCGATCGCGGCGCCGCGGACGCTGGGCGCCGCCTACGAGCGCAGCCGCGAGGCGGCGATCTCCGAGGCGGTCGAGCGCGGCGGCGCGATGGCGCAGCAGCTGCGGGCGGTGGACATCGACTTCACCTTCGCGCCGTCGCTGGACATCGACTACGGCCGCAACCCGATGATCGACAGCCGCTGCTTCGCCGCCGACCCCGAGGGCGTCGCGGCGCTGGGCCTGGCCTTCTGCCAGGGCCTGCACGAGCACGGCATGATCGCGATTGGCAAGCACTTTCCCGGCCACGGCTGGGCGAAGGCCGACACCCACCTCGAGGTCGCGGTCGACGACCGCAGCCTCGACGACCTGCTGGCCGCCGACCTCAGGCCCTACGTCGAGCTGTTCGCGGCCGGCATGCTGGACGCGGTGCTGGTCGCCCACGTCCACTGCCGTGAGCTGGCGGCGAAGCCCTCGACCTACGCGCCGGAGATCATCGAGGACCTGCTGCGCGGCCGGCTGGGCTTCGGCGGCATGGTGATGACCGACGACCTGGTGATGGAGGGCGCGGACATCGGCCTGGACATGGTGGAGCGGACGCTGGCGGCCCGCCGGGCGGGCTGCGACCTGCTGCTGTGGTGCGGCGGCGAGCCGGTGCTGCTGGACGACGCCCTGGCCGAGCTGCCGGCGGCCGGCGGCGTGGCGGCGCCCTGGCAGGACCTGCTGGCCAAGCGCAGCTGAGCGCGCCGGCGGGGTGAGTAGAATAGGAGCAGGAACTTAAAGATGCAGGGATTCGACGAAGGCATGGCTGAAAGCGCGGCGGCGCTGCCGGCCGACGGCGACGCCGAGCGCTTCGTCCTCGGCCTGCTGCTGCGCGACAACAGCCGCATCGAGGACCTGGGCTTCACCCTCGGCGCCGAGGACTTCTACGAGCCGCGCCACCGGCTGATCTTCAAGCACATCCAGCTGCTGCTGGACCAGAAGAACAGCGCCGCCGACCTGGTCACGGTCGCGCGCTCCTTGGACGACATGGGCGAGCTGGCCAAGGCCGGCGGCAAGGAGTATCTCGGCGGCATCGACGAGCTGGCCGACCTCGCGGCGAACTTCGAGGAGTACGCCAAGATCATCCGCGACAAGAACATCCTGCGGCAGCTGTACGACCAGACCGAGGACATCCGCCGCACGGTGCACCATCCCGGCGAGCTCAGCTGCGGCCAGGTCCTCGACCGGGCCGAGAGCCGCATCCTCAAGATCGCCGACGACTACAAGGGCGGCATGGCCGGCGCGCTGCAGAAGATCGGCGAGCTGACCGGGCCGATCAACCAGCGCATCGACGAGCTGTACGAGCGGGTCCAGGCCGGCCTGTCGCCGCTGACCGGGCTGCGCACCCACCACGACCGGCTCGACGAGTACACCTCGGGCTTCCAGGAATCCGACCTGCTTATCCTCGCGGCGCGGCCGAGCGTCGGCAAGACCGCCTTCGCGCTCGACATCGCCCGCAACGTCTGCCGCGGCGGCGGCGACGCCCGCGCCCGGGACGCCGCCCACGACTACAACGACGCGGTGGTCATCTTCTCGCTCGAGATGAGCGCCGAGCAGCTCACCAAGCGGCTTTTGAGCACCGAGGCGAAGATCGACCAGCACCGCCTGCGCTCGGCGAACATCCGCGATTCGGACTCGTGGGGCCGGCTGGCGCAGGCCATCGACGAGCTCAACCGCTGGCCGCTGTGGATCGACGACACCGCGATGATGAGCATCCTCGAGATGCGCAGCCGGGCGCGGCGGGTCAAGCGGACGGTCGAGGCCCAGGGCAAGCGGCTGCGGCTGCTGGTCGTCGACTACCTGCAGCTGATGGACGCCGACCGCGACCGGCAGCAGGAGAACCGCGCCACCGAGGTCTCGTACATCTCGCGCGGCCTCAAGGCGCTGGCGCGGGAGCTCAAGGTCCCGATCCTGGCGCTGTCGCAGCTGTCGCGCAAGATCGAGGACAGCGCGCGGCCGCGGCGGCCGCAGCTGTCGGACCTGCGCGAGTCGGGCGCGATCGAGCAGGACGCCGACGTGATCATGTTCCTCAGCCGGCAGCCGAGCTTCAGCGACGGCGACGGCGACGAGCACGAGGTCGAGCTGTTGATCGGCAAGCACCGCAACGGGCCGACGGGCATGGTCCCGCTGGTCTTCAGCCCGCAGTTCACCCATTTCACCGAATCGGACCGGCTCCGCAGCGGCGAGGAGGCGGGCGCCTCCTACGGCCCCGAGGACCCCGAGGACTTCCACGCCTAGGCGGCCCGCGCGGTCCGCATGGCGAGCTTCGCGCGCGAGCTGCGGGTCCCGTACGCGCCCGAGGAGATGTTCGACCTCGTGGACGACGTCGACAGCTACCCGCAGTTCCTGCCCTGGTGCGTGGCGGCCGCCGCCCGCCGCGACGGCGCCGACATCGAGGCGACCCTGACGCTCGAGCGCGGGCCGCTGCGGCACAGCTTCACCACCCGCAACCGGCACGACCGCGAGGCGCTGCGCATCGAGGTCGGGCTGCTGCGCGGGCCGCTGCGCGACCTCAAGGGGACCTGGCGTTTCATTCAGGAAGACGCCGGCTGCCTGGTGTCCTTCGAGATCGACTACCGCTTCGCGAACCGCGCGCTGGACATGCTGCTCGGGCCGCTGTTCGCGCGGGTCTACGAGCACATGGTGACCGCCTTCGCCCAGCGCGCGGTCGAGGTCTACGGCCCGCGGTGAGTACCGCCGCCTGCGAGGTCGAGGTGGTGTACGCGCCGCCGCCGCCGGCCGCGGTCTTCCGCCGCCAGGTGAGTCTGCAAGCGCCGGCGACGGTCGCGGCCGCGATCGCGGCGAGCGGGCTGCTGGAAGCCCATCCCGAGCTCGGGCCGGCGGGGCAAATAGCGGCGGGGGTGTTCTCGCGGCGGACGGCGCTGGACGCGCCGCTGGCCGCCGGCGACCGCGTCGAGGTCTACCGGCCGCTGCGGGCGCGCCGCCACGGGCCGCCGCGATGATCCTCGCGAACAACAAGCGGGCGCTGCGCGGCTACGACCTGCACGAGCGCTACGAGGCCGGCATTTCGCTGCTGGGCTGGGAGGTCAAGGGCATCCTCGCGGGCCAGGCGCAGCTGCTGGACAGCTACGTCAGCATCCACCGCGGCGAGGCCTGGCTGGTCAACTGCCACATCGCGCCGCAGGCGAACGTCAACCTCGCTTCGGGCGCCGATCCCAAGCGCCGCCGCAAGCTGCTGCTGCGGGCCGCCGAGCTGCGCAAGATCGACGGCAAGCACCGCCGCACCGGCATGACCATCATGGTGGTCGACCTGCGCAAGGCCGGCCGCAAGATCAAGGCGGTGATCGCGCTCGCGAAGGGCCGCAAGCTGCACGACAAGCGCCGCAAGATCGAAGAGCGCGACTGGCGCCGCAACAAGGGCTGGTAGCGCGCCGCCGTCAGGCGGCGGTTTTGTCCGGCCAGGCGCAGACGCGCCGGATGCCGCAGGATTCGCAGCGCGGCTTGCGGGCGAGGCAGACATGGCGGCCGTGGAGGATGAGCCAGTGGTGGGCGTGGCGCAGGTATTTTTTGGGGACGCGGGCGACGAGGCCGTCCTCGACCGCGCGCGGCGTGGCGCCCGGCGCGAGGCCGGTGCGGTTGGCGACGCGGAAGACGTGGGTGTCGACGGCGATGGTCGGCTCGCCGAAGGCGGTGTTGAGGACGACGTTCGCGGTCTTGCGGCCGACGCCGGGCAGCTTCTCGAGCTCCTCGCGGCTGCGCGGCACCTTGCCGCCGTGCGCCTCCACGAGGATCCGCGACAGGGCGATGACGTGCTTGGCCTTGGCGCGGAACAGGCCGATGGAGCGGATGTGGCCGAGCAGGGCGTCGTGGCCGAGTTCAAGCATCCGCGCCGGCGTCCGGACCTCCTTGAACAGCGCGGCGGTGGCCTTGTTGACGCCGACGTCGGTGGCCTGGGCGGACAGGACCACCGCCACCAGCAGCTGGTAGACGTTGCCGTAGCGCAGCTCGGTGGTGGGCGCGGGGTTGGCGGCGGCGAGGATCTCGAAGAGTCGGCCGGCCTGCCGGGCGTTCAGCGAAGTCGCGGACATGGCGGGAGCCGGCAATTCTACGCTTGTAGAATCGCGGCGGAGAGAGAAGGAATGGGAGCCAAGGAGCACGACTACGTCATCGTCGGCGCCGGCGCCGCGGGCTGCGTGCTGGCGGCGAGGCTCAGCGAAGACGCCAGCGTGCTGCTGCTCGAGGCCGGCGGCGCGGGCGCGGGCTACCTGTTCCGCTGGCCGGCGGGCTTCGCGCGCATGACCAAGGGCGTCGCCTCGTGGGGCTGGTCGACGGTGCCGCAGCGCCACATGGGCGGCCGGCGGCTTTGGTACACCCAGGCCAAGGTCCGCGGCGGCGGCTCGGCGATCAACGCCCAGATCTACACCCGCGGCCATCCGCTGGACTACGACGGCTGGCGCGACGACGCCGGCTGCGAAGGCTGGGGCTGGCGCGACGTGCTGCCTTATTTCAAGCGCTCCGAGGGCAACGAGCGCTGGGCCGACGAGCATCATGGCGCCGAGGGGCCGCTGGGGATCTCGACGCCGCGCTCGGCGCTGCCGATCGCCGACGCCTTCATCCGGGCCGCGCAGCAGTACGGCCTGCCCTACAACCCGGACTTCAACGGCGCCCGCCAGGAGGGCGTCGGCCAGTACCAGCTGTCGATCCGCGACGGCCGCCGCTCGGCCGTCTCCTTCTGCTACCTCGATCCGCTCAAGGAGCGCAAGAGCCTCGAGGTCGAGCTCGAGGCCGAGGTCGGCCGCGTCGTGCTCGAACAGGGCCGGGCGGTCGGGGTCGAGGCCGGCGGCCGGCTCCGGCGCGCCCGCCGCGAGGTCATCGTCGCCGCCGGCGCCATCGGCTCGCCGCGGCTGCTGCAGCTGTCGGGCATCGGCTCGGCCGCCCATCTCGAAAAGGCCGGCGTCAAGGTGGCCTGCGACCTGCCGGCGGTAGGAGAAAACCTGCAGGACCACGTCAACCTGTGCGCGCTGTGCGAATGCAGCGGCGACCATTCCTACGATTCGGTGCTGCGGCCGCACCGGCTGCTCGCCGCCGGGATCCAGTACCTGCTGTTCGGCACCGGGCCGGTCATGTCGCCGCTGTTCGAGACCGGCGGCTTCTGGTACTCTGACAGGCAGGCGCGCTCGCCCGAGATCCAGTTCCATTTCGGCCAGGGCAGCGGCATCGAAAAGGGCATCGCCAAGCTGGACAACCCCGGCGTCACCCTCAACTCGGCCTACCTGCGGCCGCGTTCGCGCGGCACCGTGAGGCTCGCGTCCGCCAATCCGGCGGAGCCGCCGCTGATCGACCCGAACTACTGGGCCGAGCCCGCCGACCTCGAGGACTCGCTGCGCGGCCTGGCGATGGCGCGCGAGATCATGGCGCAGCCGGCGCTGCAGCCCTTCATCAAGCGCGAGGTCCTGCCCGGGCCTGAAGTGGGCGGCAAGGACAGGGACAAGCTCTTCGACTACGCCTGCCGCATGGGCAAGACCGACCATCATCCGGTCGGGACCTGCCGCATGGGTGGCGGCGAGGATTCGGCGGTCGACCCGCAGCTGCGCCTGCGCGGCGTCGAAGCCCTGCGGGTCTGCGACTCCTCGGTGATGCCGGCCGTGGTCTCCTCGAACACCAACGCCGCGACCATCATGGTCGCCGAGCGCGGCGCCGACCTCATCGCCGGCCGGACCCCGCTGCCGCCGGCCGCCTGAGATGCCGCGCCTGGTCCCGACCCTGACGGCCGCCGAGGCCGCGGCCCGGATCCCGGACGGCGCGACCATCGCGCTGTCGGGCTCCGGCGGCGGCGTCCTCGAGCCCGACGAGCTCATCAAGGCCCTGGCCGAACGCTTCGCCAAGGAAGGCCATCCGCGGGACCTGACGGTCATGCACGCGCTGGGCATCGGCGACGGCGAGGGCAGCGGCCTGGCGCGGCTCGCCCGCGAAGGCATGCTGGCCTGCCTGATCGGCGGCCACTGGAGCTGGTCGCCCGAACTGCAGGGCATGGCGGCGGCCGAGGAGTTCGCGGCCTACACGCTGCCGGCGGGCGCGATCATGCACCTGTACCGCGAGATCGGCGCCGGCCGTCCGGGCCTGGTGACGCCGATCGGCCTTGGCACCTTCGCCGATCCGGCCAACGGCGGCGGCCGCGTCAACGCCAAGGCCAAGGCCGACATCGTCGAGAAGATCAAGCTGGACGGCAAGGACTATCTGCGCTACCTGCCGCGGCCGATCGACGTCAGCCTGCTGCGCGCGACCTGGGCCGACCCGCACGGCAACCTGTCCTGCGAGCGCGAGGCCGCCGACATCGACAACTACGTCTGCGCGCTCGCAGCCCGCAACAGCGGCGGCATGGCCTTCGCCCAGGTCGCCGAGCGCCGCGACGCCCCGGTGCGGCCGGCGCGGCTCGCGCGGGTCCCCGGCGTGCTGCTCGAGGGGGTGGTCATCGCGCCTGGCCAGAAGCAGACCTGCGAGCACGACTACGATCCGGCGGTCAGCGGCGAGGCGCCGCCGCCGGACGCGCCGCCAAGCCTCGAGGTCCCCGCCGGCGTCCGCGGCCTGATCGCGCGGCGGGCGGCGCGCGAGCTTGCCCCTGGCATGTCGGTGAACTTCGGCTTCGGCATGCCCGACGGCGTCCCGGCGGCCGCCGCCGAGCTCGGCATCGACCTGGGCTGGACCTCGGTGGAGCAGGGCTGGCACAACGCCGAGATGCTGGGCGGCCGGGTCTTCGGCGCCGGGCGCCACGCCCAGGCGCAGGTCAGCTCGCCCGACCAGTTCGACTACTACAGCGGCGGCGGGCCGGACATCGCCTTTTTGGGCATGGGCGAGATGGACGCGGCCGGCAACGTCAACGTCTCGTGGCTGGGCAAACACGTCGTCGGCCCCGGCGGCTTCGTCGAGATCACCCAGCGGGCGCGCAAGGTGGTCTTCTGCGGCACCTTCGAGGCCAAGGGCTTCCGCGCCGGCGCCGGGCCGGACGGCCGCCTGGCGATCGAGGCCTACGGCGAGGTCCCCAAGGTGGTCGAGAAGGTCCGCCACATCACCTTCAGCGGCGAGCGCGCCCGCCGCGACGGCCAGCAGGTGGTTTACGTCACCGAGCGGGCGGTGTTCTCGCTGCAGCCGGACGGCGTCCGCCTCGAGGAGGTCGCCCCCGGAGCCGATCCGCGCCGCGACGTCCTCGACCGCATGGGCTTCGCCCCCGCCCTGGCGCCCGGCCTGGGCCTGTAAAGCCTGAAATCGCGGTTTCTCTGCTAGAATACGGGCTTGACTTCAAGGAGCATCAATCAGAGGAGAATGCCAATGAAAGCGAACAAAACCATCAAGCGCGCGGTGGCCCTGGCCATGGCGTGCGCGGCGACCAGCGCCACCGCTGACGTCGAAGTGCTGCACTGGTGGACGTCCGGCGGCGAAGCCGCCGCGCTCAACGTCCTCAAGCAGGACCTCGAGTCCAAGGGCATCGGCTGGCTCGACATGCCGGTAGCCGGCGGCGGCGGGGAGCAGGCGATGACCGTCCTGCGCGCCCGGGTCACCGCGGGCAACGCTCCGACCGCGGTCCAGATGCTGGGCTTCGACATCCTCGACTGGGCCGAGCAGGGCGCGTTGGCGAACCTGAACGACCTGGCCGCTCAGGAAGGCTGGGACGAAGTGGTTCCCGCCGCGCTGCAGCAGTTCGCCAAGCATGACGGCCAATGGATCAGCGCGCCGGTCAACGTCCACACGACCAACTGGGTCTGGGCCAACAAGGCGGTCCTCGACAGCGTGGGCGTCAGCGAGCCGAAAAACTGGAACGAGTTCGTCGCCGCGCTTGAGAAAGTCAAGGCTTCGGGCAAGATCGCGCTGGCCCACGGCGGCCAGGCCTGGCAGGACGCGACCATCTTCGATGGCGTCGCGCTGTCGGCCGGCGGCCCCGCCTGGTACAAGCGGGCCATCGTGCAGCTCGACCCCGCCGCCCTCGGCGGCAGCGAGATGCTCGAGACCTTCAAGCGGATGGAAGTCCTGCGCGGCTACGTCGACGAGAACTTCTCCGGCCGGGACTGGAACCTGGCTTCGGCGATGGTCATCAACGGCGAAGCGGCCTTCCAGATCATGGGCGACTGGGCCAAGGGCGAGTTCCTGAACGCGGGCAAGACCCCGGGCAGCGACTTCCTGTGCTTCCGGGTCCCCGGCTCGGGCGGCTCGGTGTCCTTCAACTCGGACCAGTTCGCGATGTTCAAGGTCACGGGCCAAGCGGCTGAAGAGCAGGTCGTAATGGCCTCGGCGGTCATGTCGCCGAAGTTCCAGTCGGCCTTCAACGTCGTCAAGGGCTCCGTCCCGGCGCGCACCGACGTGCCTGACACGGACTTCGACGACTGTGGCAAGAAGGGCATGCGTGAGCTGGCGGCTGCCGCCTCCAGCGGCAACATGGTCGGCTCGATGGCTCACGGCCACGCCAACCCGGCGGCGGTCAAGAACGCGATGTACGACGTGATCACGGCCCACTTCAATGGCGAGTACGACGCCGCGACCGCGGTGCAGGAAATCGTCACTGCCGTCGAAGTAGCCAGGTAAGCAACCCCGGGCCTCGCAAGGGCCCGACGGGCGCGCTCCGCGACATGAAAGCGGAGCGCGCCTTTTTTCTTTGGGGCCGGGAGGCCGGCCCGCTGCGATGATGACGCGCGCGCGGCTGCAGGAGCTGCTGCCGAAGCTGGTGCTGTCGCCGTCGGTGGCGCTGGTCGCCGTCTGCGTCTACGGCTTCATCATCTTCACCTTCTACCTGTCCTTGACGGACAGCCGCATCCTGCCGTCCTTCGGCTGGGTGGGCATGGAGAACTACGTCAAGCTGTTCAAGCTGTCGCACTGGCGGACCGCGGTCACCAACCTCGTGGTCTTCGCCTTCTTGTACATCGCGATCTGCATGGCGATGGGCCTGATGCTCGCGATTTTCCTCGACCAGCGCATCCGCGGCGAGGGCGTGCTGCGGCCGATTTACCTGTATCCGATGGCGCTGTCGTTCATCGTCACCGGCACCGCCTGGAAATGGATCATGGACCCGGGCATCGGCATCGAGCACACCATGCACGCCTGGGGCTTCGTGGATTTCGAGTTCAAATGGATCAAGGACCGCGACTACGCCATCTACACGGTGGTGATCGCGGCGGTCTGGCAGTCGTCGGGCTTCGTGATGGCGATGTTTTTAGCTGGGCTGCGCGGCATCGACGGCGAGATCATGCGCGCGGCGCAGATCGACGGGGCCTCGGCCTTCAGCATGTACCGGCGGGTCATCCTGCCGCAGCTGCGGCCGGCGATGCTGTCGGCGGTGGTCATCCTCAGCCACCTGGCGATCAAGTCCTACGACCTCGTCATCGCGCTCACCGGCGGCGGGCCGGGGCGGGCGACCGAGCTGCCGGCGACCTTCATGTACTCGTACACCTTCACGCGCAACCAGATGGGGATTGGCGCGGCCTCGGCGACCATCATGCTGGCGACGGTGGCGGCGATCATGGTGCCGTACCTGTACTCCGAACTGCGGGAGAAGAAGCAGTGACCGCGCCGCGGCCGTCCCGGATCCTCATCTACGGCACGCTGGGGCTGTTCGCGCTGTACTACCTGATGCCGCTGTTCGTGATGGTGACGAACTCGCTCAAGCCGCTGGCGGAGATCACCGGCGGCAACATGGTGGCGCTGCCGCAGGAATGGACGCTGGCGCCCTGGCTGTCGGCCTGGAGCACGGCGCAGATCGGAGTCGATCCTTCCGGCCTGCGGCCGTATTTCTGGAACTCGATCAAGATGGTGGTCCCGGCGGTGGCGATCTCGACGCTGCTGGGGGCGCTCAACGGCTACGTGCTGACCAAGTGGCGCTTCCGCTACGACACCCTGCTGTTCGGGCTGATGCTGTTCTCCTGCTTCATTCCGTTCCAGATCGTGCTGATTCCGATGGCGCGGCTTTTAGGCCTCACCGGGCTCGCGGGCACGACCGGCGGCCTCGCGCTGGTGCACATCGTCTACGGCGTCGGCTTCACGACGCTGTACTACCGCAACTACTACAGCGCCTTCCCGACCGAGCTGGTGCGCGCGGCGCAGATCGACGGCGCGGGCTTCTGGCAGATTTTCTGGCGGGTGATGCTGCCGTCGTCGGGGCCGATCACGGTGGTGTCGGTGATCTGGCAGTTCACCAACATCTGGAACGATTTTCTGTTCGGCGCCTCCTTCGGCGACATCGACAGCCAGCCGATGACGGTGGCGCTGAACAACCTGGTCCAGAGCTCGACCGGGGTCAAGGAGTACAACGTGCATTTCGCCGGCGCGATCATGGCGGCGCTGCCGACGATGCTGGTCTACGTGGTCGCCGGACGCTATTTCGTCCGCGGCCTGATGGCGGGATCGGTCAAGGGCTAGGGACAAGGAGGACACGACGATGGCTTTTCTCGAAATCAGGGGCGTGACCAAGTCATTTGGCGCGACCGACGTGCTGCACCGGGTGGACCTTGAGGTCGAGGACGGCGACTTCCTCGTGCTGGTCGGGCCGTCGGGCTGCGGCAAGACCACGCTGTTGAACATGGTCGCCGGGCTCGAGCAGGTCAGCTCCGGCGAGATCGCGATCAAGGAGCGGGTGATGAACGACGTCCATCCCTCGCAGCGCAACATCGCGATGGTCTTCCAGTCCTACGCGCTGTACCCGAACATGACGGTGGCCCAGAACATCACCTTCGGGCTCGAGATGCACAAGGTGCCCAAGCCCGAGCGCGACAAGCGCATGCGCGAGGTCGCCGAGCTGCTGCAGATCGGCCAGCTGCTCGACCGCCGCCCGAGCCAGCTGTCCGGCGGCCAGCGCCAGCGGGTCGCGATGGGCCGGGCGCTGGTGCGCAAACCGGACGTCTTTTTGTTCGACGAGCCGCTGTCCAACCTGGACGCCAAGCTGCGGGTGACGATGCGCACCGAGATCAAGAAGCTGCACCAGCGGCTGGGCGCGACCATCTTCTACGTCACCCACGACCAGGTCGAGGCGATGACGCTGTCGACCAAGATCGCGGTGATGGACGGCGGCTACGTCCAGCAGTTCGGCACGCCGAAACAGATCTACGACCATCCGGCGAACGTCTTCGTCGCGACCTTCATGGGCTCGCCGGCGATGAACCTGCTGCCGGTGACGGTCACGGACGGCCACGCGGTGCTCGCGGACGGCCAGCGCCTGCGGCTGGCGAACGCGCCGGCCGGAGCCGAACGCAAGGCGCTGCTCGGCCTGCGGCCCGAGCACTTCGCGGCGCCGGACGACGCGGCCGAGGGCCTGCCGCGGCTCAAGGGCAAGGTGAGCGTGATCGAGCCGGCAGGCTCGGACACTTACGCGGTGGCGATGATCGGCGACTGCGAGTGCACCGCGCGGCTGCGCGCCGACGCGCAGGTCCAGCCGGGGGCGGATTTCGAGTTCGCCTGCGAGATGGCGAAGGCCTCGCTCTTCGATCCCGACAGCGGCAAGCGCATCGAGTAGCCGCGCGCGCCGCGGCGCGCGCTCAGGAGGCCGCGGCGATCAGGTCGGCGGCTTTTTCCGCGATCATGAAGGTGGTCGCGTTGGTGTTCGACGAGATGATCTGCGGCATCGCCGAGGAGTCGGCGACCCGCAGCCGGCCGACGCCGCGGACGCGCAGCTGCGGGTCGAGCGGGGCGTCGTCGCTCCCGCCCATGCGGCAGGTGCCGCAGTGGTGGTACGAGGTCCGGCCGTTGGCGCGGATGTAGGCCTCGCATTCGGCGGCGGTCGCCGGCGCCTTGGGCGGATGATGCGGCTGTTTGACGTGGGCCGCGAGCGAGGGCTGGCCCATGATCGCGACCGCCTGCTGCAGGGCCTCGACCGAGGCCTCGACGTCGGCGGCCTCGGCGAGGTAGTTCGGGTCGATCAGCGGCGGCTCCTTGGGGTCGGCGCTGCGCAGCTTGACCGTGCCGCGGCTGCGGGGCTGGACCTGGTAGGTGTTGAGGGTGCAGCCGTAGCCCGAGGGCACGGGCGGGACGCCGGCCTCGGCGCCGGCGCCGGGGAGGAAATGGAACTGGAAGTCGGCGGCCGGGCCGCGCGGCCGGTCGCGGTGGAAGCTGAAGGCCGCGCCCTCGGCGACGTTCGAGGTGACCGGGCCGCTGTTGAACAGCACGTACTGCAGGCCCGCCCACAGCGCCCAGTGCTTCTTGTTGTAGCGGTCGAGGCTGTTCGAGTGCCTGAGCTCGTAGACGATGTCGATGTCGCAGTGGTCGTGCAGGTTCTCGCCGACGCCGGGCAGGTCGGCGGCGACCTCGATGCCGAGCTTCTTGAGCTCGTCCGCCGGCCCGAGGCCCGACAGCATCAACAGCCGCGGCGTGCCGATCGCGCCGGCGCACACGACGGTCTCGGCCTCGGCGCGCGCCTTTTGCGGGGCGCCGCCGTTTTGGACGTATTCGACGCCGCCCGCCGAACCGTTGGCGACCAGCAGCCGCAGGACGGTGCAGCCGGTCTTGACCGTCAGGTTCGGCCGCTTGCGGGCCGGCCGCAGGTAGGCGACCGCCGCGCTGCAGCGCCGGCCGCCGCGGGTGGTGGTCTGGTAGACGCCGACGCCTTCCTGGGCCGCGCCGTTGAAGTCGCCGCTGTAGGGCAGGCCGAACTCCTGGCCGGCGCGGACGAAGGCCTTGGTGAGCGGATGCGGGTTGACCAGGTCGGAGACGCCCAGCGGCCCGCCGACGCCGTGCCAGGGCTTGGACAGGCGGTCGTTGTCCTCGCACTTGAGGAAGTAGGGCTGGACGTCCTTGAAGGACCAGCCGGTACAGCCGTGCTCGGCTTCCCAGCGGTCGAAGTCCGACGGCGCGCCGCGGGTGAAGACCAGGGCGTTGATGGAGCCGCCGCCGCCGAGGACGCGCGCCTGCGGCAGCAGGATCTCGCGGCCGTTGCCGTGGCGCTGCGGGACGCTGCGGTAGCCCCAGGTGTAGGGCCCGGCGGTCATCTTCGCGAAGCCCACCGGCATGTGGATCAGGTAGTGGCTGTCGGCGCCGCCGGCCTCGAGCAGCAGCACCCGGCAGGCGGGGTCGGCGCTGAGGCGGTTGGCGAGCACGCAGCCGGCGGTGCCGCCGCCGGCGATGACGTAGTCGAAGGCCTGCTCCGCGCTCATGCGCCAAAGCCGCGGGTCTCGAGCAGCAGTTTCATGCGCCTGACGGCGAGCTCGGGGTCGGCGAGCAGGCCGCAGCCGTCGGCGAGCCGGAACAGGCCGGCGAGATGGCGCAGCGAGCGCATGCCTTCGACGCCGCCGAGCATCGCGTAGCCCCGCTGGTGGCCGTTGAGCCAGGCGAGGAAGACGACGCCGGCCTTGTAGTGCCAGGTCGGCTTTTCGAACATCAGCCGCGACAGCGCGACGGTCGGGTCGAGCAGGCGCCGGAACTCCTGCTCGTCGCCATCGTCGAGGGCCGCGAGCGCGGCGGCCGCCGCCGGCGCGATGGGGTCGAAAATGCCGAGCAGCGCGTCGCTGTGGCGCTCGCCGTCGCCGGCGATGAGCTCGGGGTAGTTGAAGTCGTCGCCGGTGTACAGCCGCACGCCATCCGGCAGGCGGCGGCGGAAGTCGATCTCGCGCTGCTTGTCCAGCAGCGAGATCTTGATGCCGTCGACCTTGGCGGCGTGCGCCGCGATGATTTCCAGGCAGCTGGCCGCCGCGGCGTCGAGGCCGGCGGCGCCCCAGTAGCCGGCGAGGCGCGGATCGAACATGTCGCCGAGCCAGTGCAGGATGACCGGCTGCTCGCAGGCGGCCAGGGCGGCGGCGTAGGCCTTGGCGTAGTCCTCGGGGCCCTGCGCGACCCGCGCGAGCTCGGCCGAGGCCATCAGGATCAGCCGCGCGCCGGCGCGTTGCAGCTGCTCGGCCTGCAGCAGGTAGGCGTCGATGACGTCGTCGACGTTTTGCGCGCTGCCAGCCGCCAGGTGATCGGTGCCGCAGCCGGCGAAGATCGGCGCGGGCGGCTTGGGACCGAACTCGGCGCAGGTGCGCTCGATCAGCTCGCGGGCGCCGTCGTAGCTCAGGCCCATGCCGCGCTGGGCGGTGTCCATGGCCTCGGCGACCCCTAGGCCCTGCTCGAGCAGGTGGCGGCGGAACGCCATGGTGGCCTCCCAGTCGATGGCGCCGCCTTCGGACGGATGGACGGCGGAATCCGGCCGGGAGACGACGTGCGCGGCCGACAGCGCGATGCGGCTCTTCGCCGGCGGCCGCTTGACCACCGCCAGAGGCTCGCCGCGCAGGGCGTATTCCTGCCTGGCGCCGTCGTCGTCCGGCAGCGTGATTTTCAGGCCCATCCCCTCTCCTTGTTCAAGATTCTAGCAAAGGGAAGTCATGCGCTCGACGCAGGTCGCGAGCACTTCTTCTTTCGGTCGTTTCCACCAGTCTTCGGCCGAGAAAATCTCGACTTCCACCCAGCTGTCCCAGCCCGCGGCCTCGACCTCGGCGCGCAGGGACCGCAGGTCGATGACGCCGTCGCCGGGCATGCCGCGGTCCAGCAGGATGTCGCGGGTCGGCACCAGCCAGTCGCAGACGTGGTAGCCCATGATGCGGCCCTTCGCCGCCGCGATCGAGGCGGCGCGCTCGGGATCCCACCACACGTGGTAGGCGTCGAGGCAGACGCCGAAATCGCCGCGGCCGTCCGGATCGAGCTGGCCGCACCACTGCAGCGCCTGGGCGGTGGTGCACAGCAGGCTGCGGTCGGCGGCGTAGGCCGGGTGCAGCGGCTCGAGCGCGATCGGCACCTTGAGCTCGGCGGCGGTCTCGGCCAGCTGGGCGAGGCCGTCGAGGATCTGTTTGCGGCTGTCGGCGCAGTCGCGGCTGCCTGCGGCAAGGCCGCCGACCACCGCGACAAAGCATTCGGCGCCGAGCTCGGCGGCGGCGTGCAGGGCGCGGACGTTGTCGGCGACCGCCGCCGCCCGGCCCGCGGCATCCGGGGCGCTGAGATAGGCGGTGCGGCAGTAGCCGCTGACCTTGAGGCCCGCGTCGCGGATCCGCTTGCCCTCGGCCGCGGCCTGGGACTCGTCGAGGTCGTGGCGCCAGGGCGCGATGGCGCCGAAGCCGGCGGCCGCGACCGCGTCGATGACGCCGGCGAGCGGCTCGCGGTGCCCGAGGGTCGCGGTGTTGAGCGCCAGCAGCTCGGGCCGGCCGGCGAGGTCGCGCAAGGCTAAAAGCGCGCGACGGCGAGGCCGCCGTCGAGCTGCAATGACTGGCCGACCGCGAAGCTCAGCCGGCCGGCGGCGATGGCCGAGGCGGCGCGCGCGATGTCCTCGCCCTCGCCCCAGCGCTTCTGCGGCACCAGGCCCTCGGCGATCAGGCGGTCGTACTTCTCCTGCGACGGCGCGGTCATGTCGGTCTTGATGATGCCGGGCTGGATCTCGTAGCAGCCGATGCCGCTGTCGGCGAGCCGCAGGGCGTAGAGCCGCGCCGCCATCGAGGCGGCCGCCTTCGAGACGCAGTACTCGCCGCGGTTGATCGACAGGGCGGTGGCGTTGATCGAGGTCACCCAGATGATGCTGCGGTGGCCGTCGCTGTCGGGCTTGGCCGCGAGCATTGCCTTGGCCGCGCGCTGGGTCAAAAAGAAGGCGCCGCGGACGTTGATCGCCATGCAGCGGTCGTAGCTCTCGGGGCTGGCGTCGAGCATGTCGCCGCGGCTGAGGACCGAGACGCCGGCGTTGTTGACGAGGCAGGCCAGGCCGCCGAACTCAGCGGCCGCCGCCAGCAGCGCCTCGTGGCTGCCGAGGTCGCCGACGTCCGCCGCGACCGTCGCCGCCGCCCGGCCCTTGGCGCGGACCAGCTCGGCGGTCTCGTCGAGCGCGTCGCTGGGCTTGCTGCCGTTGACGACGACGTCGTAGCCGTCCTCGGCGAGCTGCAGCGCGATCGCGCGGCCGATGCCGCGCGCCGAGCCGGTGACTACCGCGGCGCCGCCCATGTGCCTAGCCGAGCCAGCGCTCGCGCTCGCCAAGGTTGATGTTGGCGGTCTTGACCTCGGTGTAGGCCTCGATGCCCATGACGCCGGCTTCGCGGCCGACGCCCGACTCCTTGCAGCCGCCAAGCGGGGTCTCGGGGCCGTCCTCCATCACGGTGTTGATCCAGATGCGGCCGGCGTCGATGTCGCGGTAGGCGCGCAGGCAGCTGCTCGCGTCGCGCGACCAGATGGTCGCCGACAGGCCGTAGCGGGTGTCGTTGGCCAGCCGCACCGCCTGCTCGTAGGTCGAGAAGCCGTGGACGGTCATGACCGGGCCGAAGACCTCCTCGCGGCAGATCGGGGCGGCGCGCTTGGCGCCGGTGATCAGGGTCGGCTCGATGAACATGCCGCGCCGCGGCCCGGCGCGCTTGCCGCCGGCGACGATCTTGGCGTCGGCGTTGTTGACGTAGCCCATGATCTTGTCCATGTGGGCGCGCTCGAAGATCGCGCCGATCTGGGTCTTGGGGCTGAGCGTGTCGCCGATCTTGATGCTGCGCAGCAGCTTCGCGAGCATCCGGGTGAAGGGCGCCTCGACCGACTTGTGGACGATCAGGCGCGAGGCCGACACGCAGCACTGTCCGGCGTTGAAGCACATCGAGAAGGCCGCGGCGTCGGCCGCCGCCTTGAGGTCGGCGTCGGCGAAGACCACGAAGGGATTCTTGCCGCCGAGCTCGAGGCCGACGTGCTTGATGTTGCGCGCCGCGCCCGCGAGGACCTTGCGGCCGACCTCGGTCGAGCCGGTGAAGGAGATCATGTCGACGTCGCGGTGGTCGAGCAGCGGCTGGCCCGCGTCGGGCCCGGTGCCGGTGACGATGTTCACCGTGCCGGCGGGCAGGCCGGCCTTGGCGAGGACCTCGGCGAGCATCAGCGCCGTGCCGCTGGTCTGCTCGGCCGGCTTGATCACCGCGGTGCAGCCGGCGGCGAGGATGAACGGCAGCCTTTCGGACAGCACGATCAGCGGGAAGTTCCAGGGAATGATCGCGCCGACCACGCCGACCGGCTGGCGGATGGTCAGCCCGAACAGGTTCTCGCCCAGGTTGTTGTAGGACTCGCCGCGGATGGTCCGGCAGGCGCCGGCGGCGTAGTGCCACAGGTTGACCACCCCGCCCATCTCGGCGCGGGCCTGCATGATCGGCTTGCCGGTCTCCAGCGCTTCGACCAGCGCGAACTTCTCCAGATTGGCCTCGACGAGGTCGGCGGCCTTGCGCATCACCGCCGCGCGCTGCGCGCAGTGCAGCCGCGACCAGGCGCCGCTGGCGAAGGCCCGCCGCGCCGCGGCGACCGCCTTGTTGACGCTGCGCTCGTCGCCGGCCGGCCAGCTGGCGACCTCGACGCCGTGGGCGGGGCTTTTCCGGACGATGCGCTCGGCCACGCCGCCGTCGGTGAAGCGGCCGTCGATGAACATGTCGTGGCGGCGGGCGCGTTTGGGCAGGGCTGGTTTCTTCATGGGCTCCTCCAGGGGATGTCAGTCGTCGGTGAAATTCGGCGCGCGCTTGTCCTTGAAGGCGGCGAGGCCTTCGGCGCAGTCGGCGCTGGCGCGGGCTTCGGCGCCAAGCTCGCCGTGGGCCTTGACGTCGAGCCGGCCGCGCAGCAGCCGCTTGGCCAGGGCGTTGGCGACCGGCGAGCGCGCCGCCGCGGCCGCGGCCAGCTCGCGGGCGCGCGCCAGCAGCCCGGCGGCGGGCAGGACCTCGCTGACCACGCCGGCCCGCAGGGCGGCGTCGGCGTCCAGCTCCTCGCCGGCCAGGGCCATGCGCAGCGCGGCCTGCTGGCCGGCCGCCTCAGCGAGCAGGGGGCCGCCGCGCCAGCCGGGAATCATGCCCAGCGAGGTCTCCGGCAGCCGGAAGCGGGCGTGCTCGGCGGCGATGCGGGCGTCGGCGTGCAGGGCCAGCTCGAGGCCGCCGCCGAAGCAGGTGCCGTTGACCGCGGCGATGACGAAGCCGGGCAGCTCGCCCAGCTGCGCGAAGACCTTGGCGCCGTGCTCGATCCAGTCGCGGCCGTAGGCGGCGGGCTCCATCGCGCCCCACGAGGCGATGTCGCCGCCGGAGGAGAAATGCCGCTCGCCGGCGCCGGTGAGGATCACCGCCCGGGCGCGGGAAGATTCGTCGATCGCGGCGGCGAGCTCGTCGATCATCGCGGCGTCGATGGCGTTGGCGCGGCGCTCGTTCGCGACGGTGATGACGGCGATTTTGCCGCCGTCCTCGAACGCGGCGCGCACGCTGCCGGCAGCTGCTTTCTCCTCTCCCATTTTTGCTCCCGGGCCTATTTTAAGCAACCGGCGCAGGGGCGGGCGGCGGAGCAGGCGGGTAGAATCCTGCGGCTGCGCCCGCCATGACCCGCCGCATCCTCGTCACCAGCGCCCTGCCGTACGCCAACGGCTCCATCCACATCGGCCACCTGCTCGAGCACGTCCAGTCCGATTCGTGGGTGCGCTTCATGCGGATGCGCGGCCACGAGGTCCATTTCGTCTGCGCCGACGACGCCCACGGCACCCCGGTGATGATCGCCGCCGAGCAGCAGGGGCTCAAGCCCGAGGAGCTGATCGGGCGCATGCAGAAGGAGCACGAGGAGGACCTGCGCCACTTCGGCGTCGCCTACGACTGCTACCACACCACGCACTCGGACGAGAACCGGGAGCTCGCGACCGGCATCTACGGCCGGCTGCAGGAGGCCGGCCGCATCGCCAAGCGCTCGGTCGCGCAGCTGTACGACCCGCAGAACAAGCAGTTCCTCGCCGACCGCTACATCCGGGGCGCCTGCCCGCGCTGCGGCGCGGCCGACCAGAACGGGGACAGCTGCGAGGAATGCGGCGCGACCTACGCCGCGACCGAGCTGGGCAAGCCGCGCTCGGCCCTGTCCGGCGCCGAGCTCGAGATCCGCGAGTCCGAACACTATTTCTTCGAGCTCAGCGCCTGCGGCGACTTCCTCAAGGACTGGCTGACGACCGCCGCGCCGGGCCCCGGCCCCGGCCCGCGGCTGCAGAAGCAGGCCGAGAACAAGCTGATGGAATGGTTTGAGGGCGGCCTGCAGGACTGGGACATCTCGCGGGACGCGCCGTACTTCGGCTTCGAGATCCCCGCGGCGCCGGGCAAGTACTTCTACGTCTGGCTCGACGCGCCCATCGGCTACCTCGCGAGCTTCAAGCGCCTGTGCGCCGAGCGCGGCGTCGATTTCGACACCTTCTTGGCCGCCGACACCGACACCGAGATGTACCACTTCATCGGCAAGGACATCATGTACTTCCACGGCCTGTTCTGGCCGGCGATGCTGCGCGAGGCCGGCCACCGGACGCCGACGCGGCTGTTCATCCACGGTTTCCTGACCGTCAACGGCATGAAGATGTCCAAGTCCAAGGGCACCTTCATCACCGCCGAAAGCTACCGCAAGCTGGGCTTCGACCCCGACTGGCTGCGCTATTACATGGCGAGCAAGCTCAACGACCGGATCGAGGACGTCGACCTCAATCTCGAGGAGTTCGTCCAGCGCGTCAACGCCGACCTGGTGGGCAAGATCGCGAACATCCCCAGCCGGGTCGCGCGGCTGCTCGCCTCGCAGTGCGGCGGCAAGATGGCGGCGCCGGGCGCTTCGCTGCTGGACTTCGACGCCGAGGAGCTGGCGGGCCTGTACGAGGCGCGCAAGTTCAGCGAGGCCACCCGGCGGATCATGGCGCAGGCCGAGCTGGTCAACCAGCACATGGAGCGCGAAAAGCCCTGGGAGCTCAGCCGCGATCCGGCCCACAGGGACCGGCTGCACCGGGTCTGCACCGACGGGATCAACGCCTTCAAGGACCTGCTCATCTGCCTCAAGCCCCTGATGCCGCGCTTCGCGGCCGCCGCCGAGGACTACCTCGCCTGCGGCCCGCTGGCCTGGAGCGGCCTGGGGCAGCCTTTGCCGGAGGGCCACGCCCTCGGCGAGTTCAAGCACCTGATGAAGCGCGTCAGCGCCAAGGACATGGACAAGCTGCTCGCCGCCAACCGCAGCGCCCCGGCGACGGCCGCCGCCGCGCCGGCGCAAGAAGAAAAAGGGGCCGCGTACGCCGACATCAAGGACTTCGCCAAGATCGAGCTGCGGGTCGCCGAGGTCCTCGAGGCCGCCGCGGTCGAGGGCTCCGACAAGCTGCTGCGCCTGCGCGTGAGCTTAGGAAAAGACGGCGAGCGCGTCATCTTCGCCGGCATCAAGGCGCACGTCGACCCGGCTTCTTTGGCCGGGCGCAAGATCGCGGTGGTCGCCAACCTCAAGCCGCGCAAGATGCGCTTCGGGACCTCCGAGGGCATGGCGCTGGCCGCGAGTTCCGACGACGACGGCGTCCTGGTACCGCTGTTCGTCGACGACGCGGTCCCGGCCGGCGGCCGCATCAGCTGACGCCCCGGCGCTGTCTTTAAAAAACGAAGGCCCGGACTCGCGTCCGGGCCTTCGAGGCCATGGAGGGATGTTCCAGACCTACATCATGCCGCCCATGCCGCCGTCGGGCATCGGGGGCGCGGCCGGCTCGTCCTTCTTCGGCGCTTCGGCCACGGCCGCCGCGGTCGTCAGGATCAGGCCCGCGATCGAGCCCGCGTTCTGCAGCGCGGTGCGGGTGACCTTGGTCGGATCGATGATGCCGTTCTTGAGCATGTCCTCGATCTGGCCGGCCGCCGCGTTGTAGCCGTTGCTGCCCTTGGCGCTCTTGACGTCGTTCACGATGACCGAGGGCTCGCTGCCCGCGTTCTTCGCGATCTGGCGCAGGGGCTCCTCGAGCGCCCGCAGGACGATGCGGATGCCCGCCTGCTGGTCGTCGTTGTCGCCCTTGAGCGCCGCGACCTGGTCGAGCGCCCGGACCAAGGCGACGCCGCCGCCGGCGACGATGCCTTCTTCGACCGCCGCGCGGGTGGCGTGCAGCGCGTCCTCGACGCGGGCTTTCTTCTCCTTCATCTCGACTTCGGTGGCCGCGCCGACCGAGACCACCGCGACGCCGCCGGCCAGCTTGGCCACGCGCTCCTGCAGCTTCTCGCGGTCGTAGTCCGAGCTGGTCTCTTCGATCTGGGCCCGGATGTTTTCCACGCGCGCCTTGATGTCCTTCGCGGCGCCCTTGCCATCGATGATGGTGGTGTTCTCCTTGGCGATCTCGACCCGCTTGGCCTCGCCCAGGTCGGCGAGCTTGACGTTCTCAAGCGTCAGGCCGACTTCCTCGGCGATCACCGTGCCGCTGGTCAGGACCGCGATGTCCTCGAGCATGGCCTTGCGGCGGTCGCCGAAGCCGGGGGCCTTGACGCCCGCGACCTTGACCGTGCCGCGGATGGTGTTGACCACCAGCGTCGCCAGGGCCTCGCCTTCGATGTCCTCGGCGATCACCAGCAGCGGCCGGCCGCTCTTCATCACGGCTTCGAGGATCGGCAGGATCGAGTTGATCGAGCTGATCTTCTTGTCGTGGATGAGGATGTACGGGTTGTCCAGGACCGACATCTGCCGCTCGGCGTTGTTGATGAAGTAGGGCGACAGGTAGCCGCGGTCGAACTGCATGCCCTCGACCACGTCGAGCTCGTTCTCGAGCGTCGAGCCGTCCTCGACGGTGATGACGCCTTCCTTGCCGACCTTGTCCATCGCCTCAGCGATGATCTGGCCGACGTGCTCGTCCGAGTTGGCCGAGATGCTCGCGACCTGGGCGATTTCGGTGCCGCTCTTGCAGGGCTTCGAGACGCCCTTGACCGATTCGACCGCCGTGGCGACGGCCTTGTCGATGCCGCGCTTGAGGTCCATCGGATTCATGCCGGCCGCGACGTACTTCATCCCCTCGCTGACGATGGCCTGGGCGAGCACCGTGGCGGTGGTCGTGCCGTCGCCGGCGACGTCCGAGGTCTTGGAAGCGACTTCCTTGACCATCTGCGCGCCCATGTTCTCAAACTTGTCGGCGAGCTCGATCTCCTTGGCGACCGAGACGCCGTCCTTGGTGATCGTCGGGGCGCCGAAGCTGCGCTCGAGGACCACGTTGCGGCCCTTGGGCCCGAGCGTGACCTTGACCGCGTCGGCCAGGTGGTTGACGCCGGCGAGGATCTTGCCGCGCGCCGTTTCAGCGAACATTATTTCTTTGGGGGCCATTTTCCTATTCTCCTAGTGTGTGGATGATGGTTTGGATGGGCGGGCGGCGGCTACTTGCCTTTGCCGCCTACGATGACCGCCAGGACGTCTTCCTCGCGGATCACCATGAGCTCCTTGCCGTCGAGCTTGATCCCGGTGCCGGCGTACTTGCCGAACAGGACGCGGTCGCCGACCTTGACCTCGGGCTTGAGGACCTTGCCGTCGTCGGTCCGCTTGCCGGGGCCCACGGACTTGACGATGCCCTGGTCCGGCTTTTCCTTGGCCGAATCGGGGATCACGATGCCGCCGGCGCTGAGGGTGTCTTCCTCGATGCGCTCGACGACGATGCGGTCGTGCAGAGGTTTGATGTTCATGTTGTTTCTCCTAAAATGCTGATAATACGAACATTTACCAGGAATTTTGGCAGTCGCGCAAGGAGACTGCCAATTTCTCCCGTGCATATTATATACGCAGGGAGGGGGAAATTCAAGATGAGGGCGTCGGGGCGTCGGCTTCGGCCGCCGTCACGCTGTCGTCCAGCAGCTTGGTGAGCAGGGCGTCCATCTGGAAATCGTTGGCGTCGATGATCAGCACGTCGCCTTCCTCGAGGAAATCGGCGCTGACCATCTCGACCAGCTGGTCGCCGCGCTCGATGCGCAGCAGGGCGATGTCGAACTTCTGCAGGGTCTGCTCGAAGGCGCCGCGGGCCTTGCCCGGCAGGCCGTTGCTCTCGGCCACGATGAGGGGGTGCGGCCGCCGCCGGTCGGCGTCCTCGCTGTCGTAGTACGAGGTCGCGATGTCGTGGACGATGTTCATGCCGCCTTCTTGGACGATGGTGTCGTGCATGGTGCGGGCCTCGTGCTCGACCATCTCGGGCCTGACGTTGAACTCCCGGAGCGTCTCCTTCGCCAGCGCGGCGCCGATCTCCATCGACGTCACCGCGATGTAGCTGGCGCCGGCCTCCTGGCATTCGGCGATCTCGGCCTGGCCCTGGACCTTGATGAAGATCGGCAGGTCCTTGCGCAGGTTGCGGGCCTGCTCGATGGTCCGGACGTTGTTCGCCTGGATGCCGTGGGTCAGCACCAGGGCCTTGGCGGCGAAGAGGTTGGCCGCCAGCATGGTCTCCTCCTGGCAGGAATCGCCGTAGATGACGTTCAGGCCAGCCTTGGAGGCCGAGTCGAAGAGCTGGTAGTTGCTCTCGATCGCGAGCCACGGCACCGAGTAGCGGTTGAGCAGGCGGACGAGGATGCGGGCGTTCTGGCCGAAGCCGGCGATGATCACGTGGTGGTCGAGCTCGCTGCCCTGCTGCGCCGCCCGGGTGAGGTCGCGGGCCTTGATCAGCCAGTCGGTCGTCAGCAGCCGGTCCTTGACCTTCTGGGCCACGTCGATCATGATCGGCGCCGTGCCCATGCAGACCAGGTTGATCGCGAACAGGATCTGCAGCAGGTCGCTGTCGGTGCTCGCCGCCGCCGCCGTCAGCAGCACGAAGCCGAACTCGCCGGTGCCGCCCAGCGCCAGGCCGGTGTAGATCGCCGTCCAGTGGTGCGAGCCGAACAGCTTGACGGTGCCGTAGATGAACAGGGGCTTGAGGACGAGGACCGCCAGGCAGCCGAGGACGATGGGCACGAGGAACTCGTAAAAGGCGTTCGGGTCGATGAGCAGGCCGATGCTGACGAAGAAGAAGCCGAGGAAGATCTCGCGGAACGGCTTGATGATGTCGTGGATGATGAAGCGGTGGCGCGATTCGGACAGCAGCATGCCGGTCAAGAAGGAGCCCAGCGCCATCGACAGGCCGCCCTTGTAGGTCAGGACCGAGATGCCCATGATCAGCGTCAGGACGAAGATGGTGAAGATCTCGCTCGAGCCGAGCTTGGCGAAGTAGTCGACGACCAGCGGCATCACCCGCGGCGCGACGATCAGGATGAGGGCGAGGATGCCGACGCTCGAGGCGAGCAGGCTGAGCACCGAGTCGCTGGCGCCTTCGCCTTCGGTGGTGTAGTTGGCGAGGATCAGCATCGGGATGAAGGCCAGGTCCTGGAAGATGAGCACCGAGATCGAGCGCGTCCCCTGCGGCGAGGACAGCAGCCCCTCCTCGATCAGCATCTTCGAGATCACCGCGGTCGAGGACAGCGAGATGACCGCGCCGGCCAGCAGCGAGTCGTGCCAGTTGAAGCCGAGGCCGTACTTCATCACCGCGACCACCACCGCGGCGCAGCCCATGACCTGGAAGCCGCCGATGCCGAAGACGTACCGCCGCGCCGTGATCAGCCGCGAGAACGAGAACTCCAGGCCGATCGAGAACATGATCGCCATGATGCCGAGCTCGGCGATGCCGGTGACGTCGGTGCCCTCGGCGAAGAACTCGGCGCCGTGCGGCCCGAGGAGCATGCCGAGGATCAGATAGCCGAAGATGGTCGGCAGCTTGAAGCGGCGCAGGACGGTGATGAGCACGAGGCTCGCCGCCAGCATTATGAAGATGTATTCGGGGACGTGCAGATTCATCGCGGCGTTGCGCGGGCGATCCTGGCGGCGTCGCAGTCCATTCTCCTTCCAGCCTTTATTCTAAGCATCTGCCTCGCGGACCTGTTTGGAGGCAGGCAAAGAGGCCGCTATTTCGGCGATGCGCTCGACGCTGGCGAGGACGTCGTCGCGGGTGGCCGCGGCGGCGCCGACCTGCAGGCGCAGCGCGTAGCGGCCGGCGAGGCGGGTCTGGGTCAGATACAAGAAGCCGTCGTCGTTGATCGCCTCGAGCAGCCGGGCGTTGTGCTCGTCGAGCGCCGCGTCGCCGAGGCCGGCCGGCTCGTGCCGGAACAGGAACAGGGACAGCCGCCGCGGCGCGCAGATCGCAAAGCCCGGCTGCGCCGCCAGCGCGCGCTCGGCCTCCTCGGCCCAGGCGACGTGGTTGCGGATCATCGTCCGCAGCCCCTCGGCCCCGTAGGAGCGCAGCACGAACCACAGCTTCAGCGCCCGGAAGCGCCGGCCCAGCGGCGCCGTCCAGCTGCTGAAATCGGCCGGCTGCTCCACGCCCGCGGTCTGCAGGTAGTCCGGCTGCGCGCCGAAGGTGCGGATCTGCGCCGCCGGGTCCTTGAGGTAGTGCGCGCACAGGTCGAAATTGGTCCCCAGCCACTTGTGCGGGTTGAACAGGTAGCTGTCCCACTGCTCGAGGCCGTCCAGCAGCCCCCGGTGCTCGGGGCACAGCGCCGCGCTGCCGGCCCAGGCGGCGTCGACGTGGCCGTACAGGCCGTGGCGCCGCACCACCGCGCCGGTGGCTGCCAGCCCGTCCGCGTCCCCGGTGCTGGTGGCGCCGACGGTCGCGACCACGCCGGCGGGCTTCATGCCGGCGGCGCGGTCGGCCTCGATGGCCCGCTCCAGGGCGCCGGCGTCCATCGCGCCGTCCGCGTCGAGGTCGATTGCGACGGCGTTGGCGCGGCCGAGGCCCGCCAGCATGATGGCCTTGGGGACCGAGGCGTGCGCGTGCCGCGAGTAATACATGCGCAGCGGCGGGCCGCCGGCGAGGCCGGCCTCGTTGCCCTGCCAGCCGGTCGCGCGCTCGCGGGCGGTCAGGACCGCCGCCAGCGTCCCTGAGGAGGCCGAGTCCTGGATGACGCCCTGCCAGCTGGCGGGCAGGCCGCACAGGCCGGACAGCCACTCGAGCATGCGGATCTCCATCTCGGTGCCGGCCGGCGAGGTCTGCCATAGCATGCAGTTGGCCGCGATCGCCGCGGTCAGCTGCTCGGCGATCACCGAAGGCATGGTGGCGTTGGCCGGAAAGTAGGCGAAAAAGCGCGGGTGCTGCCAGTGGGTCAGGGCCGGCGGCACCAGCCGCTCGAAGTCCGCGAAGATCTGCGCGAAGTCCTCGCCCTGCTCGGGCGCGGCCGCCGGCAGCTGCGCGAGCACGCTGCCCGGCTCGATCTGGGCGCGGACCGGCATTTCCCGCAGGCCAGCGCGGTAGGCGGCAGTCCACTCGGCCGCCGCCGCGGCCCATTTGCGGTATTCGGCCTCGTCCATCACTTGCCGGCCGGCCGCCGGCGCAGGGCGTCCCAGCCCCAGGTCAGGACGAAGGCGCCGCAGGCGGCCAGCGCGGTCGCCGGCGCGACCGGCAGGTCGGCGGCGAAGCTCAGCGCGGTGCCGGCGGCCATGCTCGCCATGCCGATCGCCGCCGCCAGCAGGGCCATGCCCGCGGGCGAGTGCGCCAGCGGCCGCGCCGCCGCCACCGGGATGATCAGCATCGCGTTGAGCAGCATCACGCCGACGATGCGGACGCCGACGGTGACGTACAGCGCCAGCAGCAGCAAGAAGCAAAGCTCCAGCAGCGCCGGCCGCGGGTTTTCAATCGAGGCGATCTCGTCGTTGAGGGCGAGCAGCACCAGCCGCCGCCACAGCAGCGCGCCGGCGACGACGATCAGGCCCGACGCCAGCAGCAGCCCGACTGCCTCGACGGTCCGGACCGTCAGGATGCTGCCGAACAGGATGCTTTCCCAGTCGACCGAGCTGCGGCGCAGGTACAGCAGGCAGGCGCCGGCCGCGAGGCTAGCGTGGGCGCTGACCGCCAGGACCGCGTCGGCGCTCAGGCGGCCGCCGCCGCGGCCGGCGTGCAGGTGCAGCGCCATCAAAAGGGCGATGGCGCCGACGCCGACGCGCCAGTCGACGCCGATCACCAGCGCCAGGCCCACCCCTAGCAGCGCGCTGTGCGCCAGGGCGTCGCCGGCGAAGGACATGCCGCGCCACTGGATCATGCAGCCGAGCAGGGCGGCCGCCGCGGCCAGCGGCAGCCCCGCCAGCATGATCTTGGCGACGATCGCCGTCATTTGGGATAGTGCTCGTGGTGCGTGAACACCCCGGTGTAGGCCTTTTCGCCGAACAGCTGCTCGAACTCGGCGTCGCGGACGATGTCGGCGGGGCCGCCCTGGCAGACGATGCGGCGGTCGATGCACAGGATGTGGTCCGAATGGACCAGCACCCGGCTGAGGTCGTGGGAGACGCATATCGTCGCGCAGCCCTGGCGCTCGCTGAACTCGCCGATGGCGCGGTACAGCGCCGACAGGTTGCGCTGGTCGCAGTAGGCGCCGGGCTCGTCGAGCACCAGCAGGTCGGGCTCGCGCAGCATCGCGCGGGCGATGCTCACCAGCTGCCGCTGGCCGCCGGACAGGTCGCCGACCTGCTGGTCGAGGACGCCGGCGTCCAGGCCCAGCAGCTCCAGCCGCGCGCTGATGCTGGTCCGCGACGGGTCGCGGGCGCTGAGCCGCAGCAGCGCCGCGACGCTCAGCGGCACCGTCGGGTTGAGCTGGGCCTGCTGCGGCTGGTAGCCGATCCGCATCGATGCGCGCTCGATGCTGCCGCCGGTCGGCAGGCGGCTGCCGATCGCCAGCCGCAGCAGCGTGGTCTTGCCGCCGCCGTTCGGGCCGACCATCGACAGCATCTCGCCGCGCCGGATCCGCATGCTGATGCCGCGCAGGATGTCGCGGCCGGCGATGCTGTAGGCGACGCCGCGCATGACGAGCAGATCCGAGGAATCCATGGTTATGGCCGGGGGCGGCGGCGCGGACGCGCCGCCATTACAGGACGATGTTGCGGATGTCCCCCAGCATGTCGGTTAGATCCGTGATGAAGCGCGCGCCCAGGGCGCCGTCGATCACCCGGTGGTCGTAGGACAGCGCGACCGGCATCACCAGCCGCGGCTCGAAGGCGCTGCCGTTCCACACCGGCTGCAGCCGCGAGCGGCCGACGCCGAGGATCGCGACCTCGGGGGCGTTGATGATCGGCGTGAAGTGGGTCCCGCCGATGCCGCCGAGCGAGGAGATCGTGAAGGTGCCGCCCTGCATCTCCTTCGGCCCGAGCTTGCCTTCGCGCGCCTTGAGGGAGATCGCGCCCATCTCCTCGGCGAGCTGCATGATGGTCTTGCCGTTGACGTCGCGCAGCACCGGCACCACCAGGCCGCCGGGGGTGTCGACCGCGATGCCGATGTGGTAGTACTTCTTGACGGTGATCGACTTGCCGTCCGGGTTGAGCGATGAGTTGAGCTCGGGGTAGTGCTGCAGGGCGACGCAGACCGCCTTGACCATGAAGGCCAGCGGCGACAGGCTGAAGCCGCGCGCCTTGGCGTCGGGAGCGTGGTCCTTGCGGAACTTCTCCATGTCGGTGACGTCCGCGTCGGCGAACTGGGTGACGTGGGGGATGCTCAGCCAGTTGCGGTGCAGGAACGGCCCCGAGATCTGCTTGATGCGGGACAGCTCGACGGTCTCGACCGGGCCCTGCGCCGCGAAGTCGGCCGCCGCCGCCGCCGGCAGCTTGTAGCCGAGGTCCAGGCCCAGGCCGCCGCCGCCCGCGCCGCCGCTGAGCTGCTTCTTGACGTATTCCTGGATGTCCTCTTTGAGGATGCGGCCCTTGCCGCCGCTGCCGCCGACCTGGCTGAGGTCGACGCCGAACTCCCGCGCGATCTTGCGCACCGCCGGCGTGGCGTAGACCGCCTCGCCGCCGCCGGGCGGGGCTGCGGGGCCCGGCGAGGTCCGGGGCGCCGCCGCCGGGGCGGCCGTGGCCTGAGCTGGGGCCGCTGGCGCTGGAGCGGAAGCCGGAGCAGCGGCAGCTGGCGCGGCGGCGGGCGCCGCTCCCTCGGCGACTTCGATCACCGCGATCGCGTCGCCCTGGGAAACCTTGGCGCCGACCTTGACCAGCAGCTCGCGCAGCTTGCCGGCGGCGGTGCTGGGGACGTCCATGGTCGCCTTGTCGGTCTCGAGCGTGATCAGGCCCTGCTCGGCCGCGACCTGGTCGCCGGCCGCGACGAGGACCTCGATGACCTCGACGTCCTTGAAGTCGCCGATGTCCGGGACGGCTACTTCCTTGGCCATGGCCGCCTCAGGCGCCGATCGGATCGGCCTGGCCGGGGTCGATGCCGTAGGCCTTGGCCACCTTGCGCAGCTTCGCCGGGTCGTAGGCGCCTTCCTCGGCCAGGCTCGCGAGCGCCGCGTAGGCGATGTGGTTGCGGCTGACCTCGAAATGGCGCCGCAGGTTCGCGCGGGTGTCCGAGCGGCCGAAGCCGTCGGTCCCCAGCGTCCGGTAATTCCGGCCCTCGGGCAGGTAGGCGCGCAGCTGCTCGGTGAACAGCTTGACGTAGTCGCTGGCGGCGACCACCGGCCCCTTGGTCTTGTCGAGGCAGACCTGGACGTGGGTGCGCTCGGGCTTGGCCTTGGAGCCCATCTTAAGCAGGTTGCGCCGCGCCACCGCGCGGCCGTCCCGCGCCAGCAGGTTGAAGCTGGTCGCGCTCCACACCTGCGAGGCGACCTTGTGCTCGGCGGCCAGCATCTCGGCGGCGGCCTCGACCTCGCGCAGGATCGAGCCCGAGCCCAGCAGCTGGACCTCGCCCGTGGCCTTGGCCACCTTGTGGCTCTTGCGCAGGTACATGCCCTTGAGCAGGTCGGCGTGCTGCGCGGGCTTGACCTCCGGGTGCGGGTAGTTCTCGTTCATCAAGGTGATGTAGTAGTAGACGTCCTCCTTGTCGGCGACCATCCGCCGCAGGCCGTCCTGGATGATCACCGCGAGCTCGCCGGCGTAGGTCGGGTCGTAGGAGACGCAGTTCGGCACCACGCTCGCCAGCACGTGGCTGTGGCCGTCCTCGTGCTGCAGGCCCTCGCCGTTGAGCGTCGTCCGCCCCGAGGTCGCGCCGAGCAGAAAGCCGCGGGCGCGCGAGTCGCCGGCCGCCCAGGCCAGGTCGCCGATGCGCTGGAAGCCGAACATCGAGTAGAAGATGAAGAACGGGACCATCGACAGGCCGTGGTTGGAGTAGGCGGTCGCCGCCGCGATCCACGACGACAGCGAGCCCGCCTCGCTGATGCCTTCTTGCAGGATCTGGCCCTTGCGGTCCTCGCGGTAGTACATCAGCTGGTCGGCGTCCTCCGGCCGGTAGCGCTGGCCGTGCAGCGAGTAGATGCCCAGCTGCCGGAACAGGCCCTCCATGCCGAAGGTCCGCGACTCGTCGGCGACGATCGGCACCAGCCGGGGCCCCAGCTGCTTTTCTTTGAGCAGCGTCGACAGGATGCGGACGAAGGCCATCGTCGTCGAGAAGGAGCGCTCGCCCGAGGCGGCGGTCTGCGCCGCGAAGGCCTTGACGCCCGGCACCGGCAGCGCCTCGTGCTCGCGGTTGCGGAACGGGAAGCTGCCGCCCATCGCCTTGACCCGCTCGGCGAGGTACTGCGCCTCGGTCGAGTCGGCCGGCGGCGCGTAGTAGGGCACCTCGGCGATCTGGTCGTCGCGGATCGGGATGCGGAAGCGGTCGCGGACCCGCCGCAGCGCGTCGTCGGAGATCTTCTTCTGCTGGTGGGCGATGTTCTTGGCCTCGCCGGCGTCGCCCATACCGTAGCCCTTGATGGTCTTGGCGAGGATCACGGTCGGCTGGCCGCGGTGCGCGATCGCCGCCCGGTAGGCGGTGTTGACCTTGTACAGGTCGTGGCCGCCGCGCCGCAGGCTGTAGATCTCGCTGTCGGTCATGCTCGCGACCATCTGCTTGAGCTTCGGGTACTTGCCGAAGAAGTTCTCGCGGATGTAGCCGCCGTTCTCGGCGCGGAAGGTCTGGTAGTCGCCGTCGACGGTCTGCTCCATCAGCTCGCGCAGCTCGCCGTCGGCGTCCTGCATCAAAAGGCTGTCCCAGTTCGTCCCCCACACCACCTTGATGACGTTCCAGCCGGCGCCGTGGAAGACCGCCTCGAGCTCCTGGATGATCTTGCCGTTGCCGCGCACCGGGCCGTCGAGGCGCTGCAGGTTGCAGTTGACCACGAAGATCAGGTTGTCGAGCCGCTCGCGCGACGCCAGCGAGATCGCGCCCAGCGACTCGGGCTCGTCGCACTCGCCGTCGCCGAGGAAGGCCCAGACCTTGCGGTCGGTCGCCGGCAGCAGCTCGCGGTGCTCGAGGTAGCGCATGAAGCGCGCCTGGTAGATCGCCATGATCGGCCCCAGGCCCATCGACACCGTCGGGAACTGCCAGTAGTCGGGCATCAGCCACGGGTGCGGGTAGGACGACAGGCCCTGGCCGCCGACCTCCTGGCGGAAGCTGTCGAGCTGCTCGGCGCTGAGCCGGCCCTCGAGGAAGGAGCGGGCGTAGATGCCCGGCGAGCTGTGGCCCTGGACGTAGACCAGGTCGCCGCAGTTCTCGTGCGGCGTCCCCTTGAGCTCGGGGTGGCGGACGCGGAAGTAGTGGTTGATGCCGACGTCGTACAGCGTCGAGGACGAGGCGAAGGAGGCGATGTGGCCGCCGAGGTCGCCTTCCTTGCGGTTGGCCCTCACCACCGTCGCCATCGCGTTCCAGCGCGCGTAGGCCCGCAGGCGGTTCTCGATCTCGGGGTTGCCCGGGTAGCCGGCCTCCTGGCTCGGCGGGATGGTGTTGTGGTAGGCGGTGTTGGCCCGGTACGGCAGGTTGAGGCCGCTGGTGCGCGCGTGCGCGATCAGCTTCTCGAGCAGGTAGTGGGCGCGCTCGGGCCCGGCCGCGGCGAGGACGGCCTCGAGCGAGTCGAGCCACTCCTGCGTCTCCTGGCGGTCCAGATCCGGCTGGCTGTCCTGCGCCATCTTGGGTTCTCCTTTTTTTCTCCCTGCCTTGATTAGCCTGCTATTTTAATGCAGGGGCCCGAATCACTGCAGCAGGGCGGCCACCTGCGCGGCGATCTCGGCGACGCTGCGGGTCGTCGAGATGTAGGCGGCCGTGCCGCCGGCGGCGTCGATGAGGTAGGCGCCGCTGCCGTGGGTGATCACGATCTTGCCGTCCTCGTCCCGCACCCGCTGCGCGGCGACCGCGTACTGCCGCATCACCTCGGCGAGCTCGCCGTCCGGGACCCGGGCGCCGACGAAGCCGTCGCCGAACAGCGCCAGGTAGCGCCGCAGCCGCTCGCGGTCGTCGCGCGCCGGGTCGACGGTGACGAAGATCACCGGCAGGGCGGCGCCGGCGTCGCCGAGCTCGCGGCGGACCGCGGAGGCCTTGGCCAAAAAGCCGGGGCAGACGTCCGGGCAGTTCGCGAAGCCGAAGAACAGCAGCACCGGCGCGCCGCGGAAGTCGCTGAGCCGCCGCAGCTGGCCGTCGTCGTCGATGAAGCCGAAGTCGCCGCCGATGTGGCCGAGGCCGGTGATGTTGCCCTGGACCAGCTCGTGGTCGACGCTGTGGCCGTGCGCGGCCGGCCCCGCGAGCAGGAGGGCGGCGAGCAGGACGGCGGCGGTCCGGCGGCGGATTTCCATCGCGGCGATTTTAAGCCGCGCCGCCGCCGCAATAAACTAAAATCCGCTTTCCTTTAGCATACGGAACGATGCGATGAACGAGTTTTTTGCGGCCTTCATGTTCCTGGCCATCATTGCCTGCGCGCTGCTCGCGGTCGCGTATGGAATCTACAGCTACGCCTGGATCATGAAGCAGGCCGACGGCAGCGACCGGATGCGCGAGATCGCCGCCAGCATCAAGGAGGGCGCCCAGGCCTTCCTCAACGAGCAGTACAAGTGGGTCGCGGTCGTCGGGATCGTCATCACCCTGCTGCTCAGCGCCTGGGACTGGAAGACCGCGCTGGGCTTCGCGATCGGCGCGATCTGCTCGGCCGCCGCCGGCTACATCGGCATGAACATCTCGGTGCGCGCCAACGTCCGCACCGCGGCGGCCGCCGAGAACGGCCTCGACGACGCGCTGACCATCTCCTTCCGCGGCGGCGCGATCACCGGCATGCTGGTCGTCGGCCTCGGCCTGCTCGGCGTCGCCGGCTACCTGGCCTTCCTGTACTTCTTCCGCCACCAGCTGTTCACGCCCGAAGAGCTTCAGCAGATGTTCACTAATGAGGAAGGGCAGCTTGAGATAGTCAAGGACGGCTGGTACGCCGTGGTCCACCCGCTCATCGGCCTGGGCTTCGGCGGCTCGCTGATCTCGATCTTCGCGCGGCTCGGCGGCGGCATCTTCACCAAGGGCGCCGACGTCGGCGCCGACCTCTCCGGCAAGCTCGACCTCGGCATCCCCGAGGACGACCCCCGCAACCCGGCGGTGATCGCCGACAACGTCGGCGACAACGTCGGCGACTGCGCCGGCATGGCGGCGGACCTGTTCGAGACCTACGCGGTGACGATGATTGCGACCATGTTCGCCGGCGCGCTGCTGTTCCCCGGCAGCCAGGCCGCGGTGCTGCTGCCGATGGCGATCGGCGCCGCCTCGATCATCGCCTCGATCTTCGGCTGCTTCTTCGTCCGCAAGCGCGAGGCCGGCGCCGGGAACAACCCGGCGTGGATGGTGGTGTTCCTGCCGCTGATCGACGGCATCGACGCGGTGCTCAACCGCCTCAACGCCGGCAGCCCGGTGATGAACATCCTGTACCGCGCGATGGTGATGACCGGCCTTTTGGCGCTGGCGCTGTTCGCGGTGATCGCGCTGGTGCTCGGCGGCGCCTCCGGCGACCTCAAGATCGTGCCGATGTTCGGCGCGGCGGCGGTCGGCCTGGCGGTCACGGCGGCGATGGTGGTGATCACCCACTACTACACCGACACCGCCTTCAAGCCGGTCAAGAGCATCGCCGCGGCCTCGGTCACCGGCCACGCGACCAACATCATCCAGGGCCTGTCGGTGTCGATGTACGCCTGCGCGCTGCCGATCCTGGCGGTCTGCCTGTCGATCTGGCTGGCCTACACCTTCGCCGGCGTCTACGGCGTCGCGATCGCGGCGACCTCGATGCTGTCGATGGCGGGGCTGGTCGTGGCGCTGGACGCCTTTGGCCCGATCACCGACAACGCCGGCGGCATCGCCGAGATGAGCGGCATGGAGGAGCGGGTCCGCAACGAGGTCACCGACCCGCTGGACGCGGTGGGCAACACCACCAAGGCGGTCACCAAGGGCTACGCGATCGGCTCGGCCGGCCTCGCGGCGCTGGTGCTGTTCGCCGACTACACGAGCACGCTCGAGCACGCGACCGGCGCTCCGACCTTCTTCGACCTGTCCAACCCCGACGTGCTGATCGGCCTGTTCATCGGCGGCCTGATCCCCTACCTGTTCGGCGCGATGGCGATGGACGCGGTGGGCAAGGCGGCCGGCGCCGTGGTCGACGAGGTCAAGCGGCAGTTCGCCGAGATCAAGGGCATCATGGAAGGCGAGGCCAAGCCCGACTACTCGCGCACGGTCCAGCTGCTCACCAAGGCCTCGATCCGGCAGATGGTGATCCCGGCGCTGCTGCCGATCGCGGCCCCGCTGGCGGTGGGCCTGATCTTCGGCAAGGAGGCGCTCGGCGGGCTGCTGATCGGCTCGATCGTCACCGGCATCTTCGTCGCGATCTCGATGACGGCCGGCGGCGGCGCCTGGGACAACGCGAAAAAGCTGATCGAGGACGGCGCGCACGGCGGCAAGAACTCCGACGCCCACCAGGCGGCGATCACCGGCGACACCGTCGGCGACCCGTACAAGGACACCGCGGGCCCGGCGGTCAACCCCCTGATCAAGATCATCAACATCGTCGCGCTTTTGATGATCCCGCTGCTCACCTAGCGGGAGGCGGGGCCAGGCGCGATGCCGCGCGCGTTCATAGGGCTGGCGCTGCTGGCGCTCGCCCTCATAGCTTTTGTGATGGGCCTGGCCTATTACGTGGCGGGCGGGGCCGAGGCGCCGGCTGCCCGGGTACAGGCCGACCTGCGGGCCGAGGTGGCGCGCGCCGGCCTGACGCCGCTGCGGGCGGAGGACGGGGCGCCGGTGGACTTCGCGGCGCTGCAGGGCCTGCGCCTGGTCAATTTCTGGGCCGCCTGGTGCCCGCCCTGCGTCCGGGAGCTGCCGCTGCTGGACGCCGCCGCTGCCCGCTGCGGGCCTGGCAGCGTCGCCGGCCTGGTGCTGGACGAGCTGGCCGAGGCCCAGCAGCTGGAGGAGAGCCTGGGCCTGGACTTCCCCTCGTACGTCGTCGGCCTCGAGGGCGTGGCGCTGGCCGAGCGGCTGGGCAACCCGACCGGGGCGATGCCGTACACCGTCATGCTTGACGAGCAGGGCCGGGTGGCCGCCTCCAAGCTGGGCCCCTTCGCGAACGAAGAGGAGGTCGTGGGCTTCATCGCGGCCAATTCAGCCATTTCCTGCACGCCTTTGCCGGCGTAAATTACGCTAACTTCGCTTATCTTCGTTTTATCGAATTGACCGGAAATAATGTAAAATAGCCGGGCAATCGGTTATTTTCACCAAGAGTTAGCAAGAAATGGACCTCAGAAAGCTCAAAACGATTCTCGAGCTCTTCGAGAATTCGGACATCCAGGAAATGGAGCTCACCGAAGACAAGGAGACCATCCGCCTCGCGAAGGGCCCTGGCGGCGCGGTCACCGTCACGCCGCCGCCGCCGGCTCCGGTGCAGGCGCCGCCGCCAGCCCACCATTGTCCCGACTATCACTAATAAACCCAATATTAAAACTCACGGCA
>MEIE01000199.1 GCA_001750625.1 Candidatus Amphirhobacter heronislandensis | reverse complement strand
AAGGCGTCGCGCAGCTCGGCGTTGAGGCTGCGGCCGTTGGCGCCGCCGGTGAGGTTGCGGCCGTCCCAGCCGCTGAGGTCGCCGGTCGCGAGCAGGGTGGCGCCGATGTTGCGGTTGATCGCCTCGTCGCTCCAGTAGCCGACCCGGTCGAGGTTGACCAGGCTCAGGTAGGCGGCCGCCAGGAACAGGGCGAAGGTCAGCCTGCGGATCACGCTCGGGCTCGGCGGCGGGGGACGGCGGCTAGAAGACGTTCAGCGACAGGTAGCGGTCGCCGCGGTCGCAGGCGATCGCGACGATGACCGCGCCGGCCTCGCGCTGGTCGATCTGCAGCGCGGCCCACAGCGCGCCGCCCGAGGAGATGCCGGCGAGGATGCCCTCCTTGGTCGCCAGCGCCCGCATGGTTTCCTCGGCGTTCTCCTGGCTGATGACGACGGTCTCGTCGACGACCTCGGGCTTGAAGATCTTCGGGACGTATTCTTCCGGCCATTTGCGGATGCCGGGGATGCGGGATCCCTCGGCCGGCTCGCAGCCGACCACCCGCACCTGGTCCGGCGCCTTGGTGCGGAAATAGGTCCCGCAGCCGGTGATGGTCCCGGTGGTCCCCATGCTCGAGACGAAATGGGTGACGCGGCCCTCGGTGTCGCGCCAGATCTCCGGCCCGGTGCCCTCGACGTGGGCGCGGGGGTTGTCGGGGTTGGCGAACTGGTCGAGCACGCGGCCCTCGCCCTTGGCCTGCATCTCCTGCGCGAGGTCGCGGGCGCCCTCCATGCTCGCCTCGGCGGGGACCAGGACGAGCTCGGCGCCGTAGGCGCGCATCGCCGCCTTGCGCTCCTCGGTCTGGTTCGCCGGCATGATCAGGCGGATGGGGTAGCCCTTGGCGGCGGCGATCATCGCCAGCGCGATGCCGGTGTTGCCGCTGGTCGCCTCGATGAGGGTGTCGCCGGGCTTGATCTCGCCGCGCTCCTCGGCCCGTTGGATCATCGACAGCGCCGGCCGGTCCTTGACCGAGCCGGCCGGATTGTTGCCCTCGAGCTTGAGGTAGACCTCGTTGGCGCCGGTCGGCAGGCTGCGCAGCCGGACCAGCGGAGTCTCCCCGACGGTGCCGGTGACGTGGTCGAAGCGCATGGGAATAGATTAAATTATAGGAACAATGCTGGAAGAGGAAGCGAGCCTGCCGCTGGCGACGGTCGAGCAGACGCGGCGCATCGAGGCCGCCGCCTTCGCCAAGGAGGATTCGTTCGCGGTCATGGAACGGGCCGCGGCGGCGGTCGCCGCGCGGGCGCGGGAGCTGCCGGCGCCGCTGGTGCTGGTGGCCGGGACCGGCGGCAACGGCGGCGACGCGGCCCTCGCCGCCGC
>MEIE01000198.1 GCA_001750625.1 Candidatus Amphirhobacter heronislandensis | reverse complement strand
CGGTGAGCATCCTCGCGGCCACCGGCGAGGCGCTGGCGCTGCTGGCGGCCGGCGACCCGGGACTGTGGGGGACGATCGCCACCACCCTGGCGGTCGCGGGCGCCGCATTGGCAGTGGCGCTGCCGGCGGCGGTGCTGCTGGCCTACGCGCTGGCGGCCGGGCGCTTTGCGGGCCGGCGCGCCGCCTTGCTGGTGCTGCACGCGCTGCTGGGCGTCCCGACGGTGGTGGTGGGCCTGGTGCTGTACCTGCTGCTGTCGAGCCAGGGGCCGCTGGGGGCGCTGGACCTGCTGTTCACGCCGGCGGCGGTGGCGCTGGGGCAGTTTCTCATCGCGCTGCCGATCCTGACCGCCTTTTGCCACGCGAGCTTCGAGCCGGATCTGCAGCCGCTGCGCGAGCACGCCCGCGCCCTGGGCCTGGGCCGGCTGCGCACCGCGCTGCTGGCGGTGCGGGAGAAGCGCCGCGGCCTGGCGTCGTCGGCCTTCGCGGGTTTCGGCCGCATCGTCTCGGAGGTCGGCTGCGCGCTTTTGGTCGGCGGCAACATCGCCGGCTCGACCCGGACCATCCCGACCGCGATCGCGCTGGAGACCGGCAAGGGGCAGTTCGTCGAGGGCATCGCGCTGGGCATCGTGCTGCTGCTGCTCGCCGCCTGCGCCAGCCTGGCCTTCTTCTGGCTCACTTCGAAGGGATCCGATGGCCGCTGAGCCGCTGCTGGAGCTCCGCGGCCTGCGCAAGGCCTGGCCGGACGGGCCGGCGCTGGCCTATCCGCCGCTGCGGCTCGAAGCCGGCGGCCTGCACGTCGTCGTCGGCGCCAACGGCGCCGGCAAGACCACGCTGCTGCGGCTGCTGGCGGGCCTGACGGCGCCCGAAGCGGGCTACGAGCTGCGCTGGCGCGGGGCGGCGCGGACCGCGCTGCCGGTTCTCGGCGCCGAGGCGACCTTGCTGCAGCAGCGGCCGTACGTCTTCGACGTCACCGCCGGCGGCCTGCTCGACCTGGTCCGGCCGCCGCGGCCGGGTCTGCGCGAACGGCTGCTCGCCGGCCACCCGCTGGCGCAGCTGCAGCAGCGGCCGCTGCGCGAGCTGTCCGGCGGCCTGCAGCGGCAGTGCGCTCTGGCGGCGGTGGCGCTGACTGCCGCGCCGCTGGTGCTGCTGGACGAGCCGGCCGCCGGCTTGGACGCCGCCGGCCGCCGCTACCTAGACGTCGTCGTCGCGGCGCTGAGGGAGGAAGGGCGGACGGTGCTGCTCGCGGCGCAGCGGGACGCCCTGCCGGCGGATCCGGCGGGCGTAATAGACTTGGACGAGGAGCATGGCTGAGGACAGGGACGGCGCGATCGAAGCGGCGCTGGCGGAGATTCCCGCCGAGCACCTCGACGCCG
>MEIE01000197.1 GCA_001750625.1 Candidatus Amphirhobacter heronislandensis | reverse complement strand
TGCGAGGCGCAGGAGTGCCGCAGCATGTGCGGGGTCACGTCGCCCGCCAGGCCCGCCCGCTGGGCGCTGGCCTTGATGCGCAGCTGCACCGACCGCGCCGTCAGGCGGCCGCCGCGCCGGTTGATGAACAGCGGCCCCGCCGGCTTGCCGCCCAGCTGCGGCCGCACGTCCAGCCAGGCCCGCAGCGCCGCGGCGGCCTTCGCGCCCAGCGGCACCACCCGCTGCTTGCCTCCCTTGCCGTGCCGCACCGTCAGGGTGTGCTCGTTCCAGTCGAGGTCGCCGCAGTCCAGGCCCACCAGCTCGCTCACCCGCAGGGCGCTCGAGTAGGCGGTCTCCAGCAGCGCCAGGTCGCGGCGTGCCAGGGCGCCGTCGGCCCCGCCGGCCTCCAGCAGCTGCCGGGCCTCGTCCGGGCTCAGCGCCTTGACCAGGGTCCGCGGCGCCCGCGGCGCCCGGACGCCGGTCGCCGGGTTGGCCGCGATCAGGCCCTGGTCCGCGAGGTGGCCGAAGAACTTGCGCCAGCTCGACAGCATGCGCCGCAGCGAGGCCGGCGCCAGGCCGCGGCGGTTCTCGGCGACGACGAAGCCGCGGATGTCGGCGGCCTTGAGCTGCTCGGGCCCGCGGCCGGCCGCGAGGCGCTCGAGGGCGGCGAGGTCCTGGCGCAGGGCGGCCAGGGAGGCGGCCGCGACGGTCCCGCCGCGCTCGGTCTCCCGCAGGAAGCCGGCGGCGGCGGCCTTCATTGCTCCCGCTCGAGCGCGGCGCCCACCAGCTCGGCGAGCCGCAGGGCGTAGTCGGATTCGGCCTGCCGCGGGAAGTCCTTGGCGCGCTTGCTGCCGCAGACCACCACCGCGCGCAGGCTGCGCTTGCGGTAGACCGGGATGTTGAGGAAGGCGGCCCAGGCGTCGGCCTTGACTAGGCCCGCGAAGCTCTTGAGCGGCCGGTCGGTGCGGACCACCCCGCCGCCGGCGCCGAAGCGCCGCAGGTCCTGCGGCAGCAGCTTGACCTTGTCGCGCTTGAGGTCGACGATCTTGCACAGCTTGATCTCCAGCTCGCGGCCGATCAGGCGGCTGAGGCGCTTGGCGGCCTCGCCTTTTTTCGTCGGCGCCGCCAGCAGCTCGAGGGCGTAGCGGTGCAGGAACTCGATCAGGGCCTCGTTGTCGGCGGCCGCCTGGTACCACTCCTGCAGCTGCTTGCGCAGGTTGTTGTTCTCCTCGCGCAGGATCACCAGCTGTCGGCCGGTCAAATCGACCACGTCGCGCTCGGCGAGCCGCAGCATGCGCGTCAGCTCGGACTGGTGGCGGCGCAGGAAGCGGGGGTTGTCCCGCAGAAACTGCAGTATCAGTTTCTCCCTCATCTGCTTTAAGTCTAGCCTGCAAGAGGCTTTTTATCCACG
>MEIE01000196.1 GCA_001750625.1 Candidatus Amphirhobacter heronislandensis | reverse complement strand
GAGGAGCAGGCGTCGCCGCGGCCGTGCAGGACGAATTCGGCGTCGCCACCAGCGTGACGTTCACCGTGCTGCCAGCAGTTACGCCTGCATTCGCCGTGAAGAACAGCCGGGCGTGATGATTGTTCGTCCCCGCGCCGCTGTCCATCGTGATGTTGCTCAGGCCGGTGGTGGTGGACGCGCTATTGCCCTGGTATCGGACCAGCTCGACGTAAGACGGCGGGCTGTTGACCAGCTCGACGTCGATCTGCCGGCAAGCGGTCGAGCTTTGGTGGAACGCCAGGCCGGCCGCGCTCCTGCTGCCGGCGGCCGCCAGCACCAGCGGCGAGAACGGGCCGTCGGAAACCGCGTCGTCGCTGCCCTGATTGGTCCAGGTCGCCGCGGTCGCGATTGTCAGGTTCCAGCTGACCGTCAAGGGCGCTGGCGTACGGGCGTCGGCGCAGGACGAGTTCGGGGTCGCGACGATGGTCAGGTCGAGGACATCCCCTTGGGTCACGGCGGCGCGCGCAGCTTGACGTGATGATCATGACCGGCGGAAGCGCCGCTGTGCATGGTGATGTTGCTCAAGCTAGCTGGCGTCGCGGCGTCGCTGCCAGCGTAGCGAATGAGCTCGACCTGGCCGGTGTCGCCGGACAGCGCCACATCAATCTGGCGGCAGCCCTCGGCACTGCGGTGGAACGCCAGGCCGGTGTCGATGCGCTGCGCCGCCACAGCCAGCGTCAGCGCCGAGTACGGGCCGTTGGATGCCGCGACATCGCTGCCCTGATTTACCCAGCCGCTTGTTTCAGCGATTGTCATGTTCCACGCCACCGTCAAGGGCGCGGGAGTCGACGCGTCCGTGCAGGACGCGTTCGGCGTCGCCACCACGGTGACGCTGACCGTGCTGCCGCCGGTCACCGCCGCCTGCGCCTTGAAGAACAGCCGGACGTGATGATTGTTCGTTCCCTCCCCGCTGTCCATCGTTATGTTGCTCAGCCCGGTGCTCGCGGAGGCGCTGCTGCCCTGGTATCTGACAAGCTCGACGTAGCTCGGCGGATTGTTGACCAGCGACACGTCGATCTGACGGCATGCGGTCGAGCTTTGGTGGAACGCCAGGCCGGCAGCGGTCCGGTCCGTCGCTCCCTGCAGCACCAGCGGCGAGAACGGGCCGTCCGAGGTCGAATCGTCGCTGCCTTGGTTGGTCCAGGCGGCCGCGGTCGCGATTGTCAGGTTCCAGCTGACCGTCAAGGGAGCCGGCGTCCGCGCGTCGGTGCAGGACGAATTCGGGGTCGCAACGATGGTCAGGTCGAGGACGTCGCCCTGGGTCACCGCCGCCCGCGCTTTGAGGAACAGCTTGACGTGATGGTCGTTGTTGCCGGTCGCGGTGCTGTGCATCGTGATGTTGCTCAATGCCGTCGGAGTCGCCGCGTTGCTGTCCTGATAGCGGATCAGCTCGACCTGGCTGGTCTCGCCAGAAAGGGCGACGTCGATCTGGCGGCAGCCAAGCGCGCTGCGGTGGAACGCGATCCCAGTGTCGGTGCGCTGCGCCGCCACAGCCAGCGTCAGCGCCGAGTACGGACCGTTGGAGGTCGCGACATCGCTGCCCTGATTCACCCACGGACTGGTCGTGGCGATGGTCAGGTTCCATCCCACGGTCAAGGGCGCCGGCGTCCGCGCGTCGGTGCAGGCCGCGTTCGGGGTCGCGACGATGGTGACGTTCAGTACGCTGCCGCCTGCCGGAGCCGCGCCCGACTTGAAGAACAGCCGGACGTGCTGGTTGCTGCCGCTCTGCGTCGCGTCGTCGTCCATGGTGATGTCGCTGAGAGCCTGGCTGCCGGCCTCGGTTGCGCCAGCATAGCGGCGCAGCTCGACGTGGCTGACGTCGCCGGACAGCGCGACGTCGATGCGCTTGCAGGCGTCCGAATTGCGGTGGAACGCCAGGCCGGT
>MEIE01000195.1 GCA_001750625.1 Candidatus Amphirhobacter heronislandensis | reverse complement strand
GGCAACGGCTGGGCCGGCGTCCTGCTGCACGAGGCCGTCGGCCACGGCCTCGAGGGCGACCACATCCGCACCGGGCAGTCGGCGTTCGCGGGCCGGGTCGGCGAGCGCGTCGCGCCCGCCGGCGTCACCGTGGTCGACGACGGCACCTTAACCAACCGCCGCGGCTCGATCAGCTGCGACGACGAGGGCGTGCCCTCGGCGCGCAACGTCCTGATCGAGGACGGCATCCTCAAGGGCTACATGCAGGACGCGGTCAGCGCCGCGCTCAGCGGCGTCGCGCCCACCGGCAACGGCCGGCGCGAGTCCTACCGCCACCAGCCGATGACGCGCATGACCAACACCTTCATGCTGCCCGGCGCCCTCAAGCCCGAGGAGATCATCGCCTCGGTGCCCAAGGGCGTCTACTGCAAGAGCTTCATCACCAACGGCAACTTCAACTTCAACGTCAGCGAGGCCTACCTGATCGAGGACGGCAAGGTCGGCCCCAGCCTCAAGAACGTCACCATCATGGGCAACGGCGCCGATTCGATGGCGAAGATGTCGATGGTCGGCGACGACCTCGAGATGGACTCCGGCGGCCAGGGGATGTGCGGCAAGAAGGGCCAGTGGGTGCCGGTCGGCCTCGGCCAGCCGCACTGCAAGGTCGACGAGATGCTCGTCGGCGGCACCGAGGTCTGAGCGCCCGGCAAGGCGCCGGCTCAGCGCTCGACGAAGAAGAAAAAGGCGTAGCCGACCACCAGCGCCGGCACCGCCGAATACAGCGTCGCGAGGATGGCCGCCCGCGGCGTCGCGACGATCGCCGGGAACAGCGCGTCGCCGTCGTTCGAGATCGCGTTCGCGAGCAGCGCCGACAGCGGGATGACGCCGTTGAGGTACAGCGCGGTGACCACGATCTGCGGCCCGCAGCCGGGGATGAAGCCGACCAGGGTCGCGACCAGCGGCAGCAGCGGCAGCCAGGCGCTGAACAAAACGCGCAGGTCGAGGCCGAGCAGGCTGACCGCCAGCTCGTAGGCGACGAAGCCGACGATGACCCAGAAGGTCACGAAGTTGGTGGTGTCGCAGACGCGGCGGCTGAACGAGCGCGTGCTCGAGGTGAACAGCCGAAAGTCCGAGATCGGGTTGACCGCCCACATGAACACCGACAGCAGCGCCGCCGCCAGCGCCAGCCCGGTGACCAGGTCGATCCCCAGCCACTGCTGGCTGAGCGCGGCCGCGTCGATCTGCGCGGCGGTCAGCAGCCCCATGGCCGCGCCGGGGATGAAGCAGGCCATCCACACGAAGTACATCGGCGTCAGCAGGCCGTTCTCGACGATCAGCTCCTCCTCGCCGGCGCAGTAGTCGGTGTCGGCGCGCAGGAAGTCGCGGCCGTGGACCGCGTCGACCACGTAGCCCGAGACGATGCCGGCGGCGAAGCAGGTCGCGAAGACCAGCAGCGCGGTCCCCGGCTCCTTCGCCAGCAGCAGGAAAGCCGCGTCGCCCATGGTCGCGACCAGCACCGTGACCACGCCGCCGAAGCTCATCGAGCCGCGGATGTACTGGGTGGTGACCATGATTGCGCCGCCGCAGCCGGGGATGGCGCCGAGCACGGCGGCCATCGGGATCTGGGCGTGGCGGTACGAGCGCATGATCTGCTCGAGGTTGGTCCGGCCCGCCTTTTCGAGCAGGAACAAAAAGCCCAGGGTCGCGGCGACGAAGACGCTGACCTGCAGGTAGGCGTCGACCAAGCGCGGCCAGGCCCGCGAGGGCGAGGGTCTTGCCCGGGCTGAAGTTGGCCGAGAGCTGGCTCAGGCCCTGGCGGATGACGACGGTGTTCACGGCTATGCTGTCTTGCTTAAGAGGTTGATTTTATAAAATGTATGTCTTTGCGGCGAAATTTTCCAGGCGGACCGTGCATCCCATCCTGCCGCCAGCCCGCCGTCCATGACCGCCGCCGTCCCCGCCTGGCTGCGCCCCCTCGCGCTGCGACCGCCGCCGGCCGAGGCCGAGCCGGCCTGGCGCTATCTGCCGCACTGCCTCGCCGCCGCCCTGCTGCTGCGCCTGGGGCTGGGACTGTTCACCGACGCCATCACCTATCCCGACGAGCTGTACCAGTATCTCGAGCAGGGCCACCGCTTCGCCTTCGGCTACGGCATCACCACCTGGGA
>MEIE01000194.1 GCA_001750625.1 Candidatus Amphirhobacter heronislandensis | reverse complement strand
ATTTCCTATAATTACGCTCCTGCAACCTTCGCAGCGGGGTCGTAGCTCAGTTGGTAGAGCGTAGCGTTCGCAATGCTAAGGTCAGGGGTTCGATCCCCCTCGACTCCACCCGCCGCCGGCCGCCGCCTTGAACGCTTTCGCCCTCCTGCTGCAGCGCCGGTTCCTGCCGCTGTTCGTCGTCCAGTTCGGCGGCGCCCTCAACGACAACGTCCTGCGCAACGCCCTGGTGGCGATGATCACCTTCGGCGCGCTCGGCGCCGAGCTGTCCAACCGGGCGCTGTACATCCAGCTGACGGTGGGCTTTTTCATGCTGCCGTACTTTTTGTTCGCGGCCAGCGCCGGCTCCTTCGCCGACCGCTGCCCCGACCGCGCCCTCGCGATCCGCTGGATCAAGCTGGCCGAGATCGGCACCGTCTGCGTCGCGCTCGCCGGCTTCGCGTTCGGCAGCGTCGGCGCGCTGCTGCTGGCGGTGTTCCTGGCCGGCACCCAGTCGGCGCTGTTCGGGCCCTTCAAGTACGCGGTGCTGCCCGACCTGCTCGAGGCCGACGAGCTGCCGCGCGGCAACGGCCTGGTCAGCGCCTCGACCTTCCTGGCGATCATCGCCGGCGTCTACCTCGGCACCGAGCTCGGCGCCCGGCCCGGCGGCGCCGGCGCGCTCGCCGCTACCTTGCTGTTGATCGCGCTCGCGGGCTTCGTCGCCGCCTGGCGGCTGCTGCCGCTGCCGAACGCGGCGCCGCAGGGCTGGCTGCAGGCCTTCGAGTGGAACATCTTCCGCGCGATCGCGGTCAACATCCGCGCCTGCCGCACCGAGCCCTGGACCCTGTCGCTGATCTGCATGATCAGCTGGTTCTGGGTCAGCGGCGCGATCATCAGCACCCAGCTGCCGCTGCTGGTCCGCGACGTCTACGGCTACGACCACACCGTCTACCTCGGCCTGCTGCTGCTGATCTGCCTCGGCGTCGCGGCGGGCTCGCTCATCGCCGGCCGCCTGCCGCGCGGCGCGACCAGCAACCGGCCGGTGCCCTTCGCAATCGCGGTCGCGGCGTTCTGCTGCATGCTGCCGGTCTACCCGGACGCGGCGCTGCCGCCGGCCGGCGAGGAGCTGCCGGGCCTCGCGGCCTTCTTAGCGGTGCCGGCGCACTACGCGGGGGCGGCGAACATCTTCGTGCTGTCGATGGCGATGGGCTTTTACATCGTGCCGCTGTACGTCACCATGCAGCTGCTGGCGCCGGCGCGGCAGCGCGGCCGCGTGATCGCCGCGAACAACGTCTTCAACGCGGTGTTCATCGTCCTCGGCGTGGTGCTCGCCGGCCTGCTGGTGGGCGCCGGCGCCGACGTCGGGGTCGGCATCGACCGGCTGTACCTGACGATCGGCATGCTGGGCTTCGTGGTCGCGGTCATCGGCAACCGGCTGGTGATCCCGAACCTCAACGCCCGGCTCGCGGCCGA
>MEIE01000193.1 GCA_001750625.1 Candidatus Amphirhobacter heronislandensis | reverse complement strand
TCGCGATACTGCTGGATGATGAACGTGTGACTGAATTCAGGATTGCCCAAGGCCTGCCGGACCAGCCTCACCACCATGCGCAGCTCGCTCTGCTCCTCGACGCCGTCGGCGTGGATGATGTCATGGGCGATGATGTACAGCGCCCGCAGCGCCATCGCGCCTTCGTGGGTGTTCGCGTCCATCATGCCCTTATGCTCCGGCACCAGCGCTGGTCAAGAGGCTGAAGGCCTCGTCGATTTCATCAATCCTGTCGTTCACTTCCTCTCTCGCTTCCGCTTCAAGGCGAATGTAAGCTTCCTGGCACTGTTCTTCAGTGGCATTAATATCTATGTTCAGAACAACCCTGATAACGCGCCTGCGGGCTTCCCCGCACTCGCCCGGCGTCACGTTCAAAGGAACTTGAAGAACCTCACAGGCCCATTGGCGTATGTCCAGCTGCGGCAGGCGCGAAATCATCTCCCTCACGTCTTCAATGTTCGCGATGTGTTCGAGCTTTTCAGTCGTTTCTTTCTCCAGCAAACCCAACCGCTCGGCGATATCGCGCAGCACCTGCATTTCTTCATCCGGAAATTTCTCATCGCTAAAAGCTATGTGAAGAGCGCAGATGAACAGCCTACTGCGATACGCCTGCGACAGGGCAAGGAACTCTTCATCCGCCATTTTCACCCCTCGATATTGGCGATACTCCCGCAGAATCTGCTCCTTGCCCATGCCCGGCCTGTTCAGAAACTTGCGTACTAGATCAACAAGCATTCTCAGCTCCCTCACCTCTTCGACGCCATCGGCGTGCACCATCTCATGGGCGATCACGTACAGCGCCCGCAGCGCCGTCGTGTCCTGTGGATCTTCTAGGTCAAGGACTTCCCGCAGCTGTTTTTTATTTTTCGCAGACAGGTAAAATGCCGCTGCTCCAGCCCCGGCACCGGCCCCAACAGCAAAAATCACTAGGCTTTTCAGCCAGTGGTTGTTGTCTTTTTTATCTGTCATTTTGCTTTCGCCTGAGCCGGGAGCCGAACTGCCTGCTTGATTACGACGGAGCCCCTCTGCTCAGGATGCTGTACGCCTCCTGAATCTCCTTGAACTCGGCAGTCGCCGCCTCCTTGTCCTCGGGCTTCGCTCGGTCGGGATGGGCGGCCATGGCCTTGCGCCGGTAGGCCTTCTTGATCTGCGCGGCCGTCGCTTGAAGATCCACGCCCAGCTTTTCGCAGGCCCACTCGCGCATGTTCGTCTGCCCTCTGGACCTGAACATCTGCTCGACGTCTTCGCGGTTGATGCCGGCGCCCGAGAACTTCTCGAGAATATCGTCGTCCGGCAGATCCAGCCGGCGGGCGACGTCGCGCAGCCTTTGCATCTCCTCGGCCGTCAGCCGCAGGTCGCTGAGCGCGATGTACAGCGCGCAGTGGAACAGCGTCCGGCGGTAGCGCAGCGACAGGCCGCGCAGCTCCGCGTCGCTCAGGGG
>MEIE01000192.1 GCA_001750625.1 Candidatus Amphirhobacter heronislandensis | reverse complement strand
CTGATCTGCGTGCTCGTCATCCCCTCCCTCGTCTCGCTGCTGTGGATGACCGCCTTCGGCGGCACCGCCATCGAGCAGGTCATGGCCGGCAACGCCGTGCTCAGCGAGGCCGGGCAGCCGCTCAAGCTGTTCGCGATGCTCGAAGAGCTGCCGCTAGCGGCGATCAGCGCGCCGCTGGCGATTGCGCTCGTGGTGATCTTCTTCGTCACCTCGTCGGATTCGGGCTCGCTCGTCATCGACACGATCACCGCCGGCGGCAAGACCGACGCGCCGGTGTCCCAGCGGGTGTTCTGGGCGGTCTTCGAAGGCCTGGTCGCAATCGTCCTGCTGATCGCCGGCGGCCTCGGCGCCCTGCAGGCGGCCGCGGTGAGCACCGGCATCCCCTTCGCGCTGGTGCTGCTTGCGATGTGCGCGAGCCTGTGGATGGGCATGCGGGCCCTGCGCCGCGTCCAGCAACAGCCTGCGACAGCCGACAAGTAAGCCAAAGGCCCTGTTGCCGGGCCTTTTTCCCGTCCAGCGCTACATCTAGCGAGCTTGACAGCCATATTCATCCCCGTAATCTGTACATGACAATGTACAAATTACAGGGATAAATGCTAGCATTGGCGCATGGCGCCCAAGCTCATAGAGAGGAGGCAAAAGCAGGAAGTACTGCTGCAGCTAGGTGACAATCCAGCTGTCGCGCTTCTCGGCCCCCGCCAAGCGGGCAAAACGACCCTGGCGCGCGTCATCGCCCGCGAGAGGAACGGCGTCTACATTGACTGCAACAACAGGAGGACGCGGGCGATTCTTCAAGAGCAAGGAGTAGCGAGCTATGCTGACCGGCACGCCGGCAGGCTCATCGTAATCGATGAGATCCAAAGGCGGGAGGACCTGTTCACCGACCTCCGGGTAATCATCGACGAAAGACGCCTCCAGGGCATCGAGACCGGCTGCTTCCTGCTGCTCGGCTCCGCAGCGATGAAGCTCGTCAACAAGTCCACCGAGACCCTGTACGGCCGCCTGGCGAAAGTCAGCCTCGGTCCGCTTGATGTGCTTGAAGTCGCCAGCGACGACCAAAAGGAAATTGAGAAGCTGTGGCTGCGTGGCGGCCTGCCAGCCAGTTTCGTTGCCGACAGCGACGCGCAAAGCTTCAAGGTCCGTGAGCAGATTGTCGACATTCTGATCGGTGGGAAAGTGACCCGGGAGGGATTGCGCATTAGCGCCGCGAAGATTCAAAGGCTGTGCGTTTTTCTTGCGCGCAGCCAGGGCCGGGCCATCAACTCTTCGTCGGCCGCCATGCAGCTGGACATGGATCGAAGATCGGTGCGCAGCTTCATAGATCTGCTCAGCGGCCACCTAATGGCGAGAGCGCTCCCGCCGTTCTCCCAGAACTTCAAAAAGAAGCTGGTGAAAACGCCGAAGTTCTATTACCGCGACAGCGGCCTGCTCCACCAGCTGCTCGAAATCGAGAACGCGGA
>MEIE01000191.1 GCA_001750625.1 Candidatus Amphirhobacter heronislandensis | reverse complement strand
GGCAACCCGGACACCCACGTCATCCTGCGCGGCGGCACCACCGGCCCCAACTACGACGCCAAGAGCGTCGCGGCGGCGGCCGAACTGCTCGAATCCAAGGGCCTGCCCCGGCCGGTGATGGTCGACTGCAGCCACGCCAACAGCGCCAAGGACCACAAGAAGCAGCTCCTCGTCGCCGCGGACCTCGCCGGCCAGCTGCAAGCCGGCGGCGCCGACCTGATGGGCGTGATGATCGAAAGCCACCTCGTCGAGGGCCGCCAGGACCACGAGGCCGGCAAGGAGCTGGTCTACGGCCAGAGCATCACCGACGCCTGCCTCGGCTGGGACGAGACCGCCACGGCGCTCGAGCAGCTGGCGGCGGCGGTCGCCGCGCGCCGCGCAGCCAAAAGCAAAACCTAGGCCGGCTTGATCGGCGGCAGCTTGGCGCCGCGGTCGACCGGGCGCTTGAGCAGCTCCACCCCCACCCGCACCGCGAGCTCCCTAAAGGCGGCGCTGACCGGCGCCTCGGGGTTGGCGAGCAGCACCGGCTCGGCGGAGGTCCCGATCCGCGAATCCAGCGGCAGCTCGGCGAGCGAGGAAAGCTTGAGCTCGCGGCCGAACTGGCCCGCCGCGCCCGGCCCGAAGACCTCGTGCTTGGCGCCGCAGCCCGGGCAGATGAAATGGATCATGTTCGCGACGTAGCCCAGCACCGGCACCGAGACCTTCTCGAACATCTTCACGCCGCGGCGCGCGTCCGCGATCGCGAGCTCCTGCGGGGTGGTGACGATCACCGCCCCGGCGAGCGGCGCGTTCTGCGCGAGGCTCAAGGGGACGTCGCCGGTCCCCGGCGGCAGGTCGACGACTAAAAAGTCCAGGTCGCGCCAGGCGGTCTCGCGCAGGAACTGCCGCAGCGCCTTGGCCACCATCGGCCCGCGCCAGACCATCGGCTGGTCGCCTTCGATCAGGTGCCCCATCGAGATCGCCTGCAGGCCGCCGAGCCGCAGCGGCTCGAGCTGCTCGGCGTCGTTGACCTGCGGGGTGCCGCCGCCGAAGGCCGCCGCCACCGAGGGGCCGTGGACGTCGGCGTCGAGCAGGCCGGCGCGGGCGCCCTCGGCCTGCAGGCCCAGCGCCAGGTTCGCCGCCACCGTCGACTTGCCGACGCCGCCCTTCGCCGAGGCCACCGCGACCACGTTCGCGACCCCGGGCAGGCGCTCGGCGCCGCCGGGGCACAGCCGCGGCTCGATCTTGGTGACCACCTCCACCGAGGCCTCGTGGCCCGTGTCGCGCAGCCGCTCGCGGATCTGCGCCACCGCGCGCTGGCCGGCGCTTTGCCCCGGGTAGGGGTAGCGCAGCGTGATCCGGCCGTCCTCGACCCGCGCGACCTTGGCCGCCACGAGGTCGGCGTCGAGGTGCTCGGCGGGAATCTCCGCCAGCGCCGCTTCGATCGCGCCGTCCCTGTCCTCAGCCATGCTCCTCGTCCAAGTCTATTACGCC
>MEIE01000190.1 GCA_001750625.1 Candidatus Amphirhobacter heronislandensis | reverse complement strand
GCGTGGACGCCGCCGCAGCAGGTCTCCTGCGGCGCGCCGACCTCCCAGCCGCCGGCCGCGAGCAATGCGGCGGCCGCCTCCAGCGCGCCGCGGTCGCAGGATCCGCCGAAGCAGCCATGCAGCAGCCGCACCCGGCCCGGCGCGGCACTGGCCGGCTTGGGCAGCGGCGGGAGCGCTTCGTGTTTCACGCTCCGCGCCCATGCAAGCGGCAGCCGCCACGCCGCCGGCAGCAGTTTTTCCAGCGGCGCGACGGCCCGCGCCAGCGCCAGGCCCAGCCGCAGCAGCGGCGTCCGCCAGGGCAGGGCGGCCAGCCCCAGCAGCAGCCGGACCGCCAGCACGGGCTTGGGCGGCGCGGCCGCGACCGCTTGTTTATGCATCCGGACGTAGGGGACGTCGCTGGGGCAGACTTCCTCGCACAGGCCGCACTCGAGGCAGGCGTCCAGATAACGGGCGCCGCCGGCGGGCAGGCGGCCGTCGCGCGCCAGCGCCTCCATCAGCATGATGCGGCCGCGCGGCGAGTTGGCCTCGTTGCCGCTCGCGATCCAGGTCGGGCAGCGTGGCACGCACAGGCCGCAGCGGACGCACTTGCTGGCGTCGGCCGCGAGCTGGCGCAGGTCGGGCTTAGCCATCCTTGACGAGCTGGCGGTACAGCCGCCGGGCGTCGCCGCCGCTGATGCGGGCCGCGAGGCGCGCCGCCTGCCGCGGGGGCAGCTCTTTGGCGAGCACCTCCAGCGCCTTGGCGGCGCCGGCGCCGTCGGGGCGCAGGCCGCGGCAGTCGATGACCAGGGTGCGCTCGCCCTTGGGGCTGGCCTCGGCGCGGACGCGCTCGGCCTGGGCGGCGGCCGGCAGCACCGTGATGTCCTCGTGCAGCTTGGTGAGCTCGGCGGCCACGCACACCGGCACGTCGTCCCCCAGGGCCGCGGCGATGGTGTCGAGGGTGCCGGCGAGGCGCCGCGCCGCCTCGAAGGCGACCAGCGGGACCGCGAGGCCGGCGAACTCGCGCAGCCGCCGCGCCGCCTGTTCCTTCTGCCGCGGCAGAAAGCCGACGAAGGCGAACTCGTCGGCGCCGAAGCCCGCCGCGCTCAACGCCGCCGCGACCGCGCTGCAGCCGGGCACCGGCACGATGGCGAAGCCCGCCTCCCGGAAGCCCGCGACCAGCACCGCGCCCGGATCGGAGATGCCCGGGGTGCCGGCGTCGCTGACGTAGCCCAGGCTCTTGCCGCGCATTTTGTCCGCGAGGGCGAGGGCCTGGCGGCGCTCGTTGTGCTGGCGGACCGAGACGACGCGCTTGCCCTCGATGCCGTACAGCCGCAGCAGCTTCGCCGCGACCCGGGTGTCCTCGGCGGCGATCGCGTCGCAGGCGGCGAGGGTCGCGCGCATGCGGTCGCTGCCGTCGCCCAGGTTGCCGATGGGCGTGGCAATGACATACAATATTCCAACGCCGTCCGCATGCGTTGCTTGATGCGCCTTGACCACCTGTCT
>MEIE01000019.1 GCA_001750625.1 Candidatus Amphirhobacter heronislandensis | reverse complement strand
CCGCTCGCGGCCGTCGCGTCCCGGCCCTGGTCGACCCACGGGCTGGTCGAGGCGATGGTCAGGTTCCAGCCGACGGTCAACGGCGCCGGCGTCGCCGGGTCGGTGCAGGCTGCGTTCGGGGTCGCGACGATGGTGACGTCAAGGACGCTGCCGGCGCTGACCGCCGCGTTCGCCTTGAAGAACAGCCGAACGTGGTGGTTGCCGCTGCCCGGATTGGCGTCGTCGTCCATGGTGATGTCGGTCAGGACCTGGCTGCTGGCCTCGGCCGCGTGGGCAGTGTCGCCGGACAGCGCGATGTCGATGCGCTTGCAGACGGCCGAGTTGCGATGGAACGCCAGGCCGGAGTCGGTGCGGCTGCTGGCGGCGGCGAGCGTCAGCGGCGAGAAGCTGCCGCTGGCGCTGTCATCGTCTTGGTCTTCCTTGACCCAGGCCGCAGGCGTCGCGATGGTGACGTTCCAGGCGACGGTCAGCGGCGCCGGCGTCCGCGGATCGGTGCAGGACGAGTTCGGCGTCGCGGCCACGGTCAGGCTGAGGACGTCGCCCTGGCTCACCGCCGCACGCGCCTTGAGGAAGAGCTTGACATGATGGTTGCTGCTGGCCGGATCGGCGGCGCTGTGCATGGTGATGTTGCTCAGGGATGTCGGCGTCGCGGCGCTGCTGCCGGCGTAGCGAATCAGTTCCACCTGACCGGTGTCGCCGGACAGCGCCACGTCGATCTGCCGGCAGCCTTCCGCGCTGCGGTGGAACGCCAGGCCGGTGTCGGTCCTCTGCGTCGCCGTCGCCAGCGTCAGCGCTGAGAACGCCCCGTTCGCCGCCGTCGCATCCCGGCCCTGGTCGACCCACGGGCTGGTCGAGGCGATGGTCAGGTTCCAGCCGACGGTCAGCGGCGCTGGCGTCCGCGCATCAGTGCAGGCGGCGTTCGGCGTCGCGATGATGGTGACGTTCAGCACGCTGCCTCCCGCCGGAGTCGCCCCCGACTTGAAATACAGCCGGACGTGCTGATTGTCAGTGCTGGAAGCGCCATCATCCATGGTGATGTCGCTCAGCGCTTGGCTGCTGGCTTCGCTGTCGTCGGCATAGCGGCGCAGCTCGACATGGCTGGTGTCGCCGCTCAGCGCGACGTCGATGCGCTTGCAGGCGTCTGAGTTGCGGTGGAACGCCAGGCCGGTGGCGGTGCGGCTGCTGGACCCGGCGAGCGACAGCGGCGAGAAGGAGCCGCTGGCGCTGTCGTCGTCCCGGCTTTCCTTGACCCAGTTCGCCGCGGTCGCGATGGTGACGTTCCAGCTCACCGTTAGTGGCGCCGGGGTGCGCGGGTCGGTGCAGGACGAGTTCGGCGTCGCGACGATGGTCAGGCTGAGGACGTCGCCCTGGCTCACCGCGGCCCGCGCCTTGAGGAGCAGCTTGACGTGATGATTGCTGCTTGCTGGATCAGCGGCGATGTGCATGGTGATGTTGCTCAGGGCCGCCGGGGTCGCCGTGCTGCCGCCGGCGTAGCGAATCAGCTCCACCTGGCCGGTGTCGCCGGACAGCGCGACGTCGATCTGGCGGCAGCCCTCGGCGCTGCGGTGGAACGCCAGGCCGGTGGCGGTGCGGTTCGCCGCCGTCGCCAGCGTCAGCGCCGAGAACGAACCGCTGGCCGCCGTCGAATCCGCGCCTTGGTTGACCCATGGGCTGGTCGTGGCGACGGTGAGGTTCCAGGCGACGGTCAGCGGGGCCGGCGTCGCCGGGTCAGTGCAGGCCGCGTTCGGCGTCGCCACGATGGTGACGTTGAGGACGCTGCCCCCTGCCGGAGCCGCGCCCGCCTTGAAGAACAGGCGCACGTGCTGATTGCCGCTGGCCGGATTGGCGGCGTCGTCCATGGTGATGTCGCTCAAGGCCTGGCTGCTGGCTTCGGCCGTGCTGGCATAGCGGCGCAGCTCGACATGGCTGGTGTCGCCGGACAGCGCGACGTCGATCCGCTTGCAGACAGCCGAGTTGCGGTGGAAGGCGAGGCCGGTCGCGGTCCGGCTGCTGGCTGCGGCGAGCGTCAGCGGCGAGAAGGCGCCGCTGGCGCTGTCGTCGTCCGCGCCCTGCTTGACCCAGGCAGCGGGCGTCGCGACGGTGATGGCCCAGCCGACAGTCAACGGCGGCGGGGTCCGGGCGTCGGTGCACGATGCGTTCGGGGTCGCGATCATGGTGACGCTGACCGTGGCGCCCTGCGTGACCGCGGCTTGCTCATTGAAGAACAGGCGCACGTGATTGTCGGCATGGCTGCCCTTGAGCATCGTGATGTTGCTGAAGCCTCTGGAAGTGGCCGACACGTCGCCGGCGTAGCGGTGCAGCGCGAGGTAGGACGGCGTGTCGGCAGCGAGCGCGACGTCGATGCGCCGGCAGGCCGTCGAGCTTTGGTGGAACGCCAGGCCGGTGGCGGTGGGGTTCGCCGCCGTCGCCAGCGTCAGCGCCGAGAACTGGCTGTCGGCTTCGGCATCGTCGTAGCCCTGGTCGACCCAGGGCGCCGTCGTCACGACCGTCATGCTCCAGTTCACGGTCAGAGGCGCCGGCGTCGCCGCGTCCGTGCAGGCCGCGTTCGGCGTCGCGACCACCGTCACCTGCACCGTGGTCCCCTGCGGCACGCTTGCATTCGCCTTGAAGAACAGGCGGACATGGTGGTTGTTGGCGCTGTCCGAGCTGTCCATGGTGATGTCGCTCAGGCCTGCCGGCGTCGCCGCGTTCGCGCCGGCGTAGCGGACCAGCTCGACGTAATCAGGCGGGCTGTTGGCCAGCGCGACGTCGATGCGCCGGCAGGCGGTCGAGCTTTGATGGAACGCCAGCGCCGCCGCCGTCCGCGTTGCCGCCGCCGCCAGCCGCCAGCTCGCGAACGGGCCGCCGGCCGTCTGGTCGTCGAGGCCCTGGTTGGTCCAGGGCGCCGGCGTCGCGACCGTCATGCTCCAGCTGACGGTCAGGGGGTCGGGCGTCCGCGGATCTGTGCAGGCGGCGTTCGGGGTCGCGGTCACGGTCACGTCGACCGTGCTGCCCGCGGTCACGGACGCGTTGGCTTTGAAGAACAGCCGGACGTGATGGTCGTTGTCGTCGTCCTTGAGCATCGTGATGTCGCTCAGGCTGGCCGGCGTCGCCGCGTTCGTGCCAGCGTAGCGGACCAGCTCGACGTAAGCCGGCGGACTGTTGGCCAGTGCGACGTCGATGCGCCGGCAGCCTTCGGCGCTGCGGTGGAACGCGAGGCCGGTAGCCGTCCGGGCGTCAGCCGCCGCGAGCCGCAGCGCCGAGAACGCGCCGCTGGCCGCCGCCGAATCCGCGCCCTGGTCCACCCATGGCGACGGCTCGGCGATCGTCAGCAGCCATGCCACCGTCAAAGGCGCCGGCGTCGTCGCGGCGGTGCACGCCGCCGCGTTCGGCGTCGCGACCACGGTCACGCTCACCGTGCTGCCCTGGGTGACCGCCGGCCGCGGCTTGAAGAACAGGCGGACGTGGTGGTCGGCCGCGCCGGCGCCCTGCTCCATCCGGATGTCGCTGAGGCTGCTGGGGGTGGCCGCCGCGTCGCCGGCGTAGCGGCGCAGCTCGACGTAGGCCGGCGGCTCGTTGGCCAGCGCGAGATCGATGCGCCGGCAGCCGGTCGAGCTTTGGTGGAAGGCCAGGCCGGTGTCGGTCGCCTGCGTCGCCGGCGCCAGCGTCAGCGCCGAGAACGGGCCGTCCGAGGATGGATCGTCCCTGCCCTGGTCGACCCAGGGCGCCGGCGTCGCGATCGTCATGCTCCATTGCACCGTCAGGGGCGCCGGCGTCCGCGGATCGGTGCAGCCGATGTTCGGCGTCGCGATCAGGGTGAGGTTCACCACGCTGCCGGCGTCCGGCTTCGCGTTCGCCTTGAAGAACAGCCGCACGTGCTCGTCGCCGTCGTCGTCCTTGAGCATCGTGATGTCGGCCAGGCTGGGGTTGGCGGCCGCGCGGTCGCCGGCGTAACGGACCAGCTCGACGTAAGCCGGCGGGTTGTTGGCCAGCTCGACGTTGATGCGCCGGCAACCCTCGGCGCTTTGATGGAACGCCAGGCCGGTCGCCGTCCGCGCGCTGGCCGCCGCCAGCCGCACCGGCGAGAACGGCCCGTCCGAAACCGTGTCGTCAAGCCCCTGGTCCTCCCACGGCGACGGCGTGGCCACCGCCAGCCGCCAGGCCATCAGCAGCGGCCGCTGCGTCCGAGGGTCCGTGCAGCTTGGGCTTGGACTCGCCAGCAGGCGCACCAGGGTCTGGGTGCCTTCGGGCACGACGGCGTTCGGCTTGAAGAACAGCCGGACGTGGTGGTCGTCGGCGTGGTTCTTCTCCATGTGGATGCCGTGCAGCGTCGCGGTCGTCGCCACTTCGTCGCCGTCGTAGCGCATCAGCTCGACGTAGTCCGGGGCATCGTCGGTCAGCTCGAGGTCTATCCGCCGGCACGCCGCCGTGCTGCGATGGAAGGCCAGGCCGGTGTCGTCGCCCGCGCCCGCGGTTTGCAGCTTGAGCGGCGAGAACGGCCCGCGGGAGACCACCGAATCGTCGCCTTGGTCCACCCACGGCAGCGGCGTCGCGACCGTCAGGCGCCAGGCCACCGTCAAAGGCGGCGGCGTCGCCGGATTGGTGCAGGCCGCCCTTGGGTAAGCCGCCACGGTCACGTCGATCGTGCTGCCCACGGTCACGGATGCGTTGGCACTGAAGAACAGCCGGACGTGCTGGTCGCCGGCGGCGTCCTCTTCCATGTAAACGATGTTCAGGGACGGATTGGCCGCCGGCTGGTCGCCTTCGTATTTCACCAGCTCGACGTAGTCCGGCGGACTGTTGGCCAGCCCCACGCTGATCGAGCGGCAGGAATCGGCGCTGCGGTGGAAAACCACGCCGGTGTCGATCCGGGTCCCCGCCGTCGCCAGCCGCCATGGTGAAAACGCTCCGTCCGCGGAGGTGTCGTCGCGGCCCTGGTCCTCCCATTCATCCGTCGTGGCGATCGTCAGGTCCCAGTTGACGGTCAGGGGCGCCTGCACCCGCGGACTGGTGCAGGACGCGTTCGCGGACGCGACCAGCGTGATGCTGATCGTGGAGCCTTCCGCCACCGTGACGCTCCCTGGCTGGACGAACAGCACGACGTTGTGGTCCTCGCGGTATCCCGAGCCCATCCGGATGTCGCGCAGGCTGGTCTCGGTGGCCGGCGTGGTGGTGCGGTAGCGCACCAGCTCGAGGTAGTCGAGCGGGTCGTTCACCAGCGTCAGGTCGATGCGGTCGCAGACTTCCGAATTGCGGTGGAAAGCGGGGCCCGCCCTGAAGCGGCTCCCCGCCGCCGCCAGGCGCCAGGCGGACAGTTCCTGCGACCCTATGAAGTTGTACGACAGGCGCTGCCACTCCGCCGGCGTGGCGATCGTCAGCAGCCAGCTCACCGTCAGCGGATACGGCGTCCGCGGATCGTCGCAGGACGCGTGCGGCGTCGCGACCAGCGTGACGCTGACCACGTGGGCCGCGGTCAGGGTCGCGCCCGCCTTGAAGAACAGGCGCAGATGGCTGTCGGCGCCGGCGCCGCGCTCCATCCGGATGTCGCGCAGGCTGTCGTTGGCCGCCGCGGCGTCGCCGGCGTAGCGGACCAGCGTGAGCTGATCGGCGTCCCTGCTGCTGAACGCCGCGTTGACGCGCCGGCAGCCGTCGGCGCTGCGGTGGAAGGCGACGCCGGTGTCGACGGCCAAGGTGCCGGCGGCGAGGGTGACCGGCGAAAAGGACGTGGCCGCCGCCGCCTGGTCCCGGCCTTGGTTGACCCACGCCCCCGGCGTCCCGACGGTCACGCTCCAGGCCAGCGTCAGCGGCGCGGGCAGCGACGGGCTGTCGCAGGAATCGTGCGGCGTCGCGACCACGGTCACGCTGGTGACGCTGCCCGCCGCCAGCGACACGCTCGCCTTGTAGTACAGCCGGACGTGCCGGTCGTCGCCGTGGTTCCTCTCCATGCGGAGGCTGCTCAGCCCCGCGTTGGCGTCGGCGGAGTTGCCAGTGAAGACGCGCAGCTCGACGTGCTCGGGCGGGCTGTTGGCCAAGGCGACGTCGACGAAGCGGCAGGCGGTCGAGCTGCGGTGGAAGGCCACGCCGCTGTTGATCGCCACGGTCGAGCCATTCAGGCGCAGCGGCGAGATCGCCGCCGCGGCCATCGGCTCGTCGCGGCCCTGGTCCTCCCAGGGCGCGATCTTCGCGATCGTGATGACGTGTTTGACCCGCAGCGTCAGCGGCGTCGGCAGGTTGGTGTTGCCGCAGCTGCTGTGATGGGTGGCGACCACCGTCACGCTCACCGTCGTCCCGGCGGCGACGCTGGCGTTGCTGGCGATGCCCAGGCGCAGATAGCTGTCGTTGGTTTCGCCCTTCTTCATGTAGATGCTCGCCGCGTTCGCGAACTCCTCGGTCTCCGAGACGGGCTCGTCGCCGCGGAAGCGCACCAGGCCCAGGTAGGAAGGGCTGCCGCCCGCCAGCCCCACGCTGACGTCGCGGCACAGGCCGGAGCTGCGGTGGAACGCCTGCCCCGTGTAGGTGGGCGTCGTCGCGACGCTCAGGCGGATTGGCGCGACGAGCCCGGCCGCCGACTCGTTGTCATGGCCCTGGTTGACCCAGACCTCGGCGTTCGTGAGCGTGACGCGCCAGGCCATCGTCAGCGGCGCGGGCACCGAAGGCGTGGTGCAGCTGCTGTGGGGCGTCGCGACCGCCTGCATGCTGAGGGTGATCGGCCCCGCGATCCGCGCCGCGTGCTTGAAGACCAGCCGGACGTGCTCGTCGTCCGGGTCGTTCCTGAGCATCCGGATGTCGTCGAAGTCGGTGAAGTTCTGGCGGTTGTCCCTGAGCCTGATGCGCACCAGCTCGGCCTGGTCGGGGACCCCCGTCACCGTCAGGCTTACCCGGCGGCAGGCCGCGGAGCTTTGATGGAAGATCAGGCCGGTGTTGATCCTGGTGCCGAAACGGCGGCTGGCGATTTCCTCGGGCGCGAAGACGCTGGCCGCGAACTGGCTGTCGAAGCCCTGGTTTTCCCACGGCGAGGTGGTCGCGACCGTGACGCTCCAGTCCACCGTCAGCGGCCGCGGCACGTTCGCGGCGGTGCAGTTCCTGGCGTTGGGCCTGGCGATGATCTGGACCGAAATGGTGCTGTTCGCCGTCAGGCTCGTCCCGCCGGTGAACGCAAGCCCGACGTTGTGGTTCTGGCCGGCGGTCGGGGCGCCCCGTTCCATCGGGACGTTGACGAGCCTGCTGTTGAGGGCGAGCTCGCTGCCGACGTAGCGCACCAGCTCGAAATAGTCGGGCGCGCCGTCGGCCAGGGCCAGGTCGATGCGCCGGCAGCCCTCCGCGCTGCGGTGGAAGATCAGCCCGGTCGGGACGCGCGCCGAGGACGCCGCGACGCTGACCGCCGAAAAAGGCCCGGACGCCGCGGTCGAATCCAGGCCCTGGTCCACCCATTCGGCCGGCGTCGCGACCGTGACGCTCCAGTCCACCGTGATCGGCCGCGGGGTGTCGGGCTCTCTGCAGCGCGCGTTGGGGGTCGCGATCAGCTTCATGCTCACCGTGGTGCCGTCGGGGACCGCAGCGCCCGCCTTGAACATCAGGCGGACGAAGCGGTCCGACCTGCCCGCCTCGCGCTCCATCCGGATGTTGTTCAGGCTGTTGTTGGACGCCGGCAGCTCGACGGTGCGGTAGCGGACGAGCTCGAGGTAGTCGGGAACGTCGCCGTTCAAAGAGACGTTGATGCGCCGGCAGGCCGTCGAGCTGCGGTGGAAGGCCAGGCCGGTGTCGGTCCGGACGGTGGAGGCCGCGATGTGCAGCGGCGAGAACTCCCCGCTCGGGGTGTCGCTGTCATTGCCCTGGTCCTCCCATGGCGCCAGCGCGGCCAGCGTCAGGCTCCACGCCAGCGTCAGCGGCAGCGGCGTGTTCTCGGCCGTGCAGCTCGCGTTCGGCGTCGCGATCACGGTCACGCCGATGGTGCTGTCGACCGTCACCGCGGCGCTCGCCGTGAAGAACAGCCGCACGTGATGGTCGGCGGCGGCGTCTCTTTCCATGTGGACGCCGCTGAGGCTGGCGTCCGGCGGCTGCGTGTCGTCGGCGCTCTTGGTCGGGACCAGCTCCAGGTAGCTGGGCGAGCCCGGCGCCAGGGCCATGTCGACGCTGCGGCAGGCGGTCGAGCTGCGGTGGAAGGCCAGGCCCGTGTCGGTCGCGCTCTCCGCCACCTGCAGGGTCACGGCGGAAAAGGCGCTGGCCGCGGCGGTCTGGTCCCGGCCCTGGTCGACCCAGGGGGCGGGCTTGAGGGTCGTGATGCTCCAGGTCAGCGTCAGGGGCAGCGGAATCGCCTTGTGGTCGCAGTTGTCCTGATTGGCGTCCGCGACGACCGTCACGGCGATGGTGCTGTCCGCCGGCACCTGCGCCCCCGCCTCGAACAGCAGGCGGAGGTGCTGGTCGCCGGCCGCCCTGTTTTCCATGCGGATGTCGCTCAGGCCGCCCGTCGCCGGGGTGCCGCCCTGGTAGCGGACCGGCGCGAACAGGCTGAGAGATTCGGAGCTCAGGCTCACGTCGATGCGCCGGCAGGCCGTCGAGCTGCGGTGGAAGGCCAGGCTGGTGTCGGTGCGCCCGCCGCCGCTCCGGATCCGCCACGCCGAGAACTGCTTGGCGGCGACCGTGCTGTCCCGGCCCTGGTTCTGCCAGGGCGCGGTGTATTCCATGAAGAAAAGCTGATTGGGAGTGGTTTCTTTCTGGACCGCGGGATGGGTGCAGGCGGCGTTGGGCTTGTAGTTGAGTCCGAGGCCGTAGTAGGGAATGTCGTGCGGATGGGCGGGGACGTAGTCGGGATTTTCGATCGCGACCGTTATGCTTGGCTTGAAATAGACCCGCACGTGGTGGTCGTCCGCATGGCCCGATTCCATGTGGACGTCCTGGAAGCTGACGCTGGGGCCGGCGACCCGCGTGTTGTCGCTGCTGCGGTACTTGTACAGCTCGAAGAACTCCGGCGAGAACGAGCCGGGCGTCTCGGCCAGGTCCGCCTGCAGGGAGACGTCGATGCGGCGGCAGACCTGCGAGCTGCGGTGCAGCACCACGCCGGTGTCGGTCGCTTCGCTCTGGGTGCGCAGGGTCCACTGCGACAGGACCGTGATGCCGGTGTCGCGGCCGCCCCAGCCGGCGCGCCTGTCCTGATCAATCCAGCTGGCTCTGAGCGTGAAGCGCCAGCCGAGCGTCTGCGGCGCCGGGACCGCGGCGTCCGTGCAGCTGGGATTCGCGGACGCCTCCACCGTCAGGTTGTGGATGCCCGGCGGAAACAGGGTGAAATCCGCGATGGCCTTGTAAAACAGCCGCGCGCTGCCGTCGTCGGCATGGCCGCTTTGCATGTGGATGCCGGCCAGGGTCGTGGTCGCCGTCGCCCGGCTGTTGCCGCTGAAGCGGACCAGGTCGAAATAGCTGCTGTTTGCGCCGCGCAGGCTGAGGTCGATGCTCCGGCAGGTCGTCGCGCTGCGGTGGAACACCAGCCCGGTGCTGACGCTCACCCCGACCCTGGTGGCGGCCAGGTCCCGCTGCTCGTAGTAGATGTGGGTGGTGTTGCTGTGCCTGCCCTGGTCGATCCACTGCGCCGGCGTCGCCATGGTCAGCGTCCAGCCCACGGTCAGCGTCGGCGGCGCCGTCAGCCGCTCGGCGCAGCCAGCGTTCTGCGTCGCGAGCATGGTCACGCTCACCGTGGCGCCGGCGGCTACCGTCGTGCTCGCCTTGAAGAACAGGCGGACGTGATGGTCGGCCGAATCGCCCCGCAGCATCAGGATGTCCTGCAGGGCGGGCTGCGCCGCGGCGCTGTCGTTCTGGTAGCGGATCAGCGAGAAATATGCGGGCGCGTCGGCGGCCAGGGCCACGTCGATGCGCCGGCAGCCCTGCGAGCTGCGGTGGAAGGCGATCCCCGTGTCGGTCAGGTAGTCGGCCGCCGCGAGCCGCACCGGCGAATAGACGGTCGGCGCCTGCGCCACGTCCCGGCCCTGCTTGACCCAGGGATGGCCGATCGTCACGGTGTAGTTCTCATACCGCCACGGCGGCGACGGCAGCCTTGACGGGCAGGTGGTGCTGGGGGTCGCTACCGCCACCAGCGAGATGGTGTTGCCCGCCGTGACGGTGATGCCGGGCCTGAAAAACAGGCGGATGTCGAAGTCCTCGCCGGACCTGGACCGGTCCATGAGGAAATCGCTGGAGACCGTCGCCCGCGTGCCGTCCCGCTTGTGGGCGAGGAGCTGGAACTGGCTGGTGACGCCCGCGTACGGCGGCAGGGTGTTCAGCATCATGTTGACGATGCGGCAGGCGTCCGAGCTGCGGTGGAACTTGATGCCGGTGTCCACCGCGACGGTCGAGGCCAGCTCCGCCGCCGCGAACGGGCCCCGCGACACGTTGCTGCTGCGGCCCTGGTCCGCCCACACCTCGGTGGGGAAGACGAAGATCTGCCAGATGAACCTGGTCGGGGCGGGCGTCCGGGCATCGGTGCAGCTGCTGTGCCCTTGGAAATCCACGGTCGCGTTGTAGGTGCCGACGTCGAGGGTCACGCTCGGCTGGAAGTACATGCCGACGTAGTTGTCGCTGGCGTGGTTCCTTTCCATGCGGACGTCGGTAAGGCTTTGGTCGCTGGTCACGGTCTCGTCCGAGCTGCGGTGCCTGACCAGCGTCAGCAGGGAGGTCGGCCCGACCAGCGAAAGGCTGATGCGCCGGCAGGTCGCGGCGCTGTGGTGCAGGGCCAGGCCGGCGTAGACCCGCGTGGTCGCGTACTCCAAGGACAGCTGCACGAAGGAAGCGCCCGTCTGAAACTCGTGCTTGCCCTGGGCCGTCCAGCCCGACAGCTGGGCGGCGGCGCTGCCGGGCCACAGCGCGAGGACGGCCGCCAGGGCGGCGGACGCCCTGGCGAGGATGGAGCGCAGCCCTGCGCGCATGGCTAGGCCCCCGCCCTCAGGCGCGATGTCGCCGTGCTGGCCTGCCGGCGGCGGTGCGCCCCCCCCCCTTCCGCTCAGGCCTTGCCCGCAGGCGCGCCGCGCGGTCCGGAAGGCGGGCGCCGCCGCGTGCTGCCGCTCCTTTTTCCTTGGTTTTTGCTATGAAGATTCCCCGGACGCCATGGTCTGGCGCCGCGGCGGTGCCGGCGGCGGCGGGATCCTGGTCGCGGTCCCCGCCAGCCGCTCCGGTGCTATCCGGCCACTTTTCCATGCGAATGGGCCTCGCATGGCCAAGCGCGCCTTCGGCAGCGAGCAAAGCGCAGATCCACGCCCGCGCCAGCTGATGTCATGTGGAAGTCAAACATCCGACTCTCTCAAAAGGCGAAGAGGTTGCCTGATTTTACAATATTTTCTGATAATCACATAATATGATAATCATTCTTTTGTTCCAGGCGGCGGCTCTGGCCTTGTTCATGAAAAAAGTTCTGGCAAAGCAAAGCTTTGCCGAAGCTTGCTGGGATGCTTGGAAAGCTACTTCTGCGAGATATCGACCGCAGCCAGCTCTTTTTGCCGCCTGGCTTTGGCCGCTGCGGCCCTGCTGAATCTGTCCAGCTGCTGCCTGAAGAGCTGCGGGTACTGCTCCTTGCTTGCGGCGATTCGTTTCATTTCCTTATTCATCAGCGCCTGAAACGCCTCATCATCTTTGAACAGCTCCAGGCAGCCCTGCCGGTCGAGATCCGGGTAGGCTTGGCTGGCCGCTTTGATCCTGTCCTGGAAATAAGCATCACGCTCGGCGTCTTCGAGTAGCAGCAGAGGCGGCTGCTCGGCAAGCTTATCCACTAGGGCGGGCTGCAGGGCGATGCAGGCGAAAAAAGTGGCCACGCTTCGCTCGGAGATTCCCCGGCTGCTGGCTCGTCTGCCGGTCTTGGCGTTCGCTGGTACGTGGGCTGCTGGCATGATGTCCATCGGCGGCTCGGGCGGCAGCGGCATGTCGCTGTGCCAGGGTCCCGGCGCCGGGACGTAGGATTTTGCCGGCGGCGTGGCGCGCTTGCGAGCCGCTTCTTTCAGGGCGGCGATCTCGATGCCGCTGGCTTCATGCAGGCGCTTGTACAGCACCTCGTACAGAAAGCCGGCGCGGCCGCGGTCCAGCCGTTCGATCAGGTCCGCGATCCGCTGCCAGCGCTCGCTGAGCGCGGCGGCGCTGTCGTCCTCCCCCTCTTCGAGCTCCGGCGCCAGCAGCGTGTCCTCGAGGCTGCGGGCGGCGGCGATGAGCTCGAAGAAGCCTTCCTTGCCCCGGGCGCGGACGATGCTGTCGGGATCCTCGCCGGCGGGCAGCAGCGCGAACCGCACCGCCTTGCCGTCCTTGAGGACCGGCATGACGTTGGCGGCGGCTTTCGTCTGGGCCCGTTTGCCGGCGTCGTCGCCGTCGAAGCAGAACACCGCCTCGTCGGTGCGGGTCAAGATGGCGCGCAGCTGGCTTTCGGTCGCCGCCGTCCCCATCGTCGCGACCGCGCCGTGGACGCCGTGCCGCGCCAGCATCACCACGTCCATGTAGCCCTCGACCACGATCATCCGGCCCATTTCCCGGGCGCCGTCGGTCGCCTGGCGCAGGCCGTAGACGATCCGGCCCTTGTCGAAGAACTCCGACTGCGGCGAGTTGAGGTACTTCGGCTCGGCGTCGCCGAGGACCCGGCCGCCGAAGCCCGCCACCCGGCCGCCGCTGTCCTCGATCGGGAAGATCACCCGGTCGCGGAAATAGGCCCAGTCCGACCGGCCGCCCTCGCCGGCCCGCAGCAGGCCGTGGCGCTGCAGCTCCTCGGTCGGCTGCTCCTCGTCGAAAGCCTCCTGCAGGCCGCCGTCGCGCGGCGCGTAGCCCAGGCGGAAGCGCAGCGCGGTGTCCTTGTCCAGGCCCCGCTCCTTGAGGTACTGCCGCGCCCGTTCGTCGGCGAACAGCCTTTCTTGGTAAAAGCGCGCCATGCGCTCGAGCAGCTCGCTTGGCCGCCGCGGCCGGCTCGGGCTGCCGCCGGTCCGCGGCACTTCCCGGCCCAGCATGGCCGCGAGGTCCGCGACCGCGGCGAGGAAGTCGTTGCCGTGGACCATCCGCATCAAAAAGCCCAGCGCCGTCCCCGAGGCGCCGCAGCCGAAGCAGTGGTAGAAGCCCTTGGCCGGGACCACGTTGAACGACGGGGTCTTCTCCTTGTGGAACGGGCACAGCCCGACGTGCGAGCTGCCCTTCTTCGTCAGCTTGACGTGGCGGCCGATGACCGCGACGATGTCCGCGTCGCGGTTCAGGGCTTCGATGAACTCGTCCGGTATCGGCATCGCCCCGGCTCCGTTCCCTCAGCCCGCCAGCCGCGCCTTGACCTTGGCTGAAACCTGTTTCATGTCCGCGGCGCCGCCGAGCTCCTTGGCGAGCAGCGCCATCACCTTGCCCATGTCGCGCGGGCCCTCGGCCTGCGCGGCCGCGATCGCCGCGTCGACGCGGGCCTCGACCTCGGCGTCGTCGAGCTGCGCGGGCAGGTACTCGGCCAGCAGGGCCGCTTCGTACTCTTCCTGCTCTTTGCGCGCCGCGTCGCCGTTGGCCGCATACAGCTCGGCCGCCTCGAGCCGCTGCTTGCGCTGCGAGGCGATCAGGGCGTGGACCTTGGCCTCGTCCAGGTCGGCGTCGATGCGGGCCTTGTCTATCGCGGCCTTGAGCAGCTTGAGCGCGCCCCGGCGCTTCGCGTCCCGGGCCTTCATCGCCGCCTTCAGGTCGGCGGCGATCCGCGTTTCGGTCTCCGTGCCCACGCCGCAGGCGCGCCTAGCGCGCGCGGGTGTTCTTGAACAGCAGCCGCTGCAGCCGGACCTTGCGCTGCTGGCGCTTGATCGCGGCCAGTTTCTTGCGCTTGCGCCGGGTGGTCGGCTTTTCGAAGTGCTTGAGCGAGCGGATGTCGCTGATGCGGTTGGTCTTGTCGATCATGCGCTTGAAGCGCCGCATCGCGACCTCGAAATTCTCGTGCTCTTTGATGGTTACCGAAGGCATAGTGCAGGCTATTATACGATATTTCCCGGCCTGGGGCCCCTCAGCCGGCCTTGGCGCGCGGCAGCTCGCCCGCCGGCGTGCCGCTGATCTCGCCCGCGACCTTCGGCAGCACCGGGGCGAAATCCTCGCCGTAGCCCCGCGCCACCGCGACCCGCAGCAGCTGCAGGGCGGCGTCCGCGATCGGCGCGCTCACGCCCAGCTCCCGCGCCAGGTCCTGGAAATAGTTCATGTCCTTGTGCAGGTTCTTGACCGCGAACTTGTGCCCTTCCTGGGTGTGCTCGAGCACGAAGCGCGAGTAGTTCTGGAAATTCAGGCAGTTCATGCCGGCCGCCGAGACCACCGGCGCGATGCCCGCCGCCATGCAGGCGCTGTAGGCCTCCGACCAGCAGCCGATGTAGGCGGCGCTGATCGAGTTGTTGATGAGCTTGAGCTGGTGCGCCTGGCCCACCCGCTCGCCGATGTGCAGCACGATCTCGCTGTAGCAGGCCAGCACCGGCTCGACGCGCTCGAACAGCTCGGTCTCGCAGGAGACGAAGGACACCAGCGCGCCCTCCTCGGCCTTCGCCGGCGAGCGCGACAGCGGCGCGTCGGCGTACAGCATCCCCGCCGCCCGCAGGCGCTCGTTGACCGCGCGGCTGCGGTCGGGCCGCGAGGTTCCGGTGTCGATGAAGACCGTCCCCGGCTTGGCGCCGGCGAGCAGGCCGTCGGCGCCGAACACCGCCTGCTCGACCGCGTCCGAATCGGTCACGCACAGGATGACCACGTCGCTCGCCGCCGCGAGCTCCCGCAGGCTGCCGTCTTCCGCGGCGCCCTGCGCGAGCAGCTCCTCGGCCGCGCTCCTGTTGCGGTGGACGCACAGCCGCAGGCCGTGGCCGTTTTTGAGGATGTGGCGGGCCATGCCGCGCCCCATCAGGCCGCCGGCCCCGACGAAGCCGACCGCAGGCTTGGAAGCGGCCAAGCCCGTTCTAGCGGTACGGCGCGTCCTGCTCGCGCGCCTGGGCGATCGCCGCCTCGTGCCGCTCGCCGTTCGCCAGCAGCATCTCCTTGGTGTAGTACAGGTCGCCGCGCTTCTCGCCGTGGTACTCCAGCACGTGGGTCTCGACGATCGCGTCCACCGGGCAGGCCTCCTCGCACATGCCGCAGAAGATGCACTTGACCATGTCGATGTCGTAGCGCGTCGTCCGCCGCGTCCCGTCCTCGCGGACCTCCGATTCGATGTGGATCGCCATCGCCGGGCAGACCGCCTCGCACAGCTTGCAGGCGATGCAGCGCTCCTCGCCGTTCGGGTAGCGGCGCAGCGCGTGCAGCCCCCTAAACCGCGGGCTCTGCGGCGTCTTCTCCTCGGGATAGTGGACCGTGATCTTGCGCGCGAACATCTTGCGCAGGGTGAGCATCAGGCCGCCGAGGAGCTCGAGCAGCGCCAGCGACCGCAGGGCCGCGATGCTGCGCTGCCGCCAGCCGGGCGGCGGCGGCGCGACCGGCACCTGGCGCGCGCGCGCCAGCGCGACCACGTCGACGAACTCCGCCGCCGCGCCGTCCGCGGGCGCGTGTTCGACTGGGCCGTCCGTCGCCATCCTTGGAGTTATTCTACGAGCCGCCGCCCCACAGCCACAGCGGGGTGCGCATCCACAGGCCCACCACCACCAGCCACACGATGGTCAGCGGAATGAAGACCTTCCAGCCCAGCCGCATGATCTGGTCGTAGCGGTAGCGCGGGAAGGTCGCGCGGAACCATAGGAAGGTGAACAGCACCAGCGCGATCTTGAGCACCAGCCAGCAGATGCCCGGGATCCAGGTGAAGGGCGCGAAGTCGAACGGCGGCAGCCAGCCGCCGAGGAACATCGTCGCGGTCAGGGCCGAGATCAGGATCATGTTCGCGTACTCGGCCAGGAAGAAGATCGCGAAGCCCATGCCCGAGTACTCGACGTGGAAGCCCGCGACGATTTCCGATTCGCCCTCGGCGACGTCGAAGGGCGCGCGGTTGGTCTCGGCCACGCCCGAGACCAGGTAGACGATGAACATCGGGAACAGCGGCAGGAAATACCACGACAGGAAGCTAGCGCCGGCCTGGCCCTCGACGATCGCCGACAGGTTGAGGCTGCCGGCGGCCATCAGCACCGTGACCAGCGCGAAGCCCATCGCGATCT
>MEIE01000189.1 GCA_001750625.1 Candidatus Amphirhobacter heronislandensis | reverse complement strand
ATGCGCTTCATGCCCCTTGCGCTCGCTCATCGTCTCGCTCATCGTCTCGCTCCTTATCGCCCCCGAAAGAAGGTCGATGGGGCCGGCAGAAAGCCGCGGTCGTCCAGCAGCACCAGGCAGCGCAGCGCGTCGGCGCGCAGCCGCGGCGGCAGCGGGGTGGTCTCGAGCTGGCCGGCGAGGTGCTCGCCGAGGCTGGGGCCGGGGGCCGCCGGCGCCCAGCCGCCTTGCTCAGCGCCGGAGTCGGGCTCGGCGAGCTCGAGCAGCGGGTTGGCCTCGGCCCGCTGCCGCAGCTCGCGCAGCAGCTCTTGGCGCCCGAGCCCCAGCAGCCGGCTCGCGAGGCGCGGCATCTGCGTCCCGCCGAGGCGCTGGGCGAGCTCGGGCCGCGGCGCCCCGGTTCTCATATGACGAAGTCCTTGCCGAGGTAGCTGTCGCGGACCCGCTGGTCGGCGGCGAGCTCATCCGGCGTCCCGGCGCACAGCACCTTGCCTTCGAGCAGGATGTAGCCGCGGTCGCAGGCGGCGAGGGTCTCGCGGACGTTGTGGTCGGAGATCACCAGCGAGATGCCGTCGGCGCACAGCCGCGCCATCACCTCCTTGAGCTCGCCGACCGTGATCGGGTCGATGGCGGCGAAGGGCTCGTCGAGCAGCAGCACCTGCGGGCGCAGCACCAGCGTCCGCGCGATCTCGAGCCGCCGCAGCTCGCCGCCGGACAGCGAGGTCGCCGCCTGCAGCGCGAGGTCGCCCAGGCCCATGTCCTCGAGGTAGGAATAGGCCTTGTCGCTGATGGTCGCCGCCGGCTCGTTCTGCAGCTCGAGCACCGCCTTGACGTTGTCGATGACGCTGAGGGTCGCGAACACCGAGCGCTCCTGCGGCAGCAGGCAGACGCCCAGCCGCGCCCGCTCGTCCACCGGCAGCGCGGTGATGTCGCGGCCGGCGTAAAAGACGCTGCCGGCGGTCGGCCGCAGCAGGCCGGCGAGGATGCCGAAGCTCGTCGACTTGCCGGCGCCGTTCGGGCCGAGCAGGCCGACGGTCTCCTTGGGGCCGACGTCGATGTCGACGCCCTCGAGCACCAGCCGCTTGCGGTAGCGCTTGGCGAGGCCGCGGGCCTCGAGCAGCGGCGCGGCGGTACTCACTGCCGCAGCTTGATGGTGGCCTTGACCCTCTCGCCCTCGGCCGGCGCCGCGCTGAAGGCGCCGGAGGCGGCGTCGAAGGTGATGAGCTCGGAGGCGATGCTCTCGGAGCCGAGCTGGGCCTGGGCGCCGCCCTCCATCACGATGGTCCCGGCCTCCTCGGCGTAGACGATGGACGCGGCGGTCGCGGCGAGCAGCTCGCCGCTTTCGGCGTCCGGATAGCTGAGGCTGGCCGGGCCGCCTTCGAGCCGCAGCTCGCCGGCCGCGTAGCCGATCGCCGCCGCCGCCGCCTCGATCGGCGGCGCGCCCTCGCCCGCCGGCAGGCTGAGGCGCGCCGGCGTCCCCGCCAGCCGCA
>MEIE01000188.1 GCA_001750625.1 Candidatus Amphirhobacter heronislandensis | reverse complement strand
AGGCGGATGTCCGCCAGCCGCCGCTCGATCTCGGCCGGGCTCACGCCACCTTGCCCTGCATGATCGAATGGATGTCGATGACGCCGGCGAGCTCGTCATCTTTGAGCACCGGCAGGCAGGTGACCTGCTTGGCCTCCATCAGCGCCAGCGCCTCGTCGGCGAGCCGGTCCGGCGCGATCGCCGCCGGCGCCGCGGTCATCGCCTCGGCGACCGGCGCGCTGCGGATGTCGACGCCGCGGCCGAGGCAGCGGCGCAGGTCGCCGTCGGTGAAAATGCCAAAGCCGCCGTCGCGCGCGACCAAGGTGAAGCCCAGGCGCTTGGCGTTGATCTCGACGATCGCGTCGGCGACCGTCGCGGCCGCCGCGACCTGCGGGACCGCGTCCCCGGTCTTCATCAGATCGGCGACCCGGACCAGGCGGCGGCCGAGCGCGCCGTCGGGATGGGTGGCGGCGAAGTCCTCGGCGGTGAAGCCCCGCGCGGTGAGGATCGCCATCGCCAGCGCGTCGCCGAGCGCGAGCATCGCCGTCGTCGACGAGGTCGGCGCCAGCTTCAGCGGGCAGGCCTCGGCCGCGACCGCGACCGGGATCACCAGGTCGGCGTCGCGGGCGAGCTCGGCGTCGGGCCTGCCGGTCATGAGGATGAAGGGCGCGCCGCGGCGCTTGCAGTGCGCGAGCACCGGCCGCAGCTCGGCGGCGGCGCCCGAGAACGACAGCGCGAGGACGCAGTCGCCGGCGCCGACCATGCCGACGTCGCCGTGCCCGGCGTCGCCCGGGTGCAGAAAGAAGGCCGGCGTCCCGGTGCTCGCGAGGGTCGCGGCGATCTTGCGCGCGATCAGCCCCGACTTGCCGGCGCCGCTGAGCACCGCCTTGCCGCTGAGATTGAGCAGCAGCGCCGCCGCCTCGCCGAAGGCCGGCGTCAGGCCCGCCGCGGCCGCGCGGATCGCGGCGGCCTCGGCCTCGAGGGTCTGCCGCGCGACCGCGAGCGGCCCGTCGCCGGCGTCGCTCACCAGTGGGCGGCCGCCTCGAGCTGCGAGACCGCCAGCGCCTGCGTGAACGGCCGGTCGGCGCGGAAGAACGACGGCAGCTCGTGGATGAACAGCTCGGCCTGGAACTCGCTCGGGTACAGGCCGTAGCTGATCACGAAGACCTCGGCGCCCTCGGCGACCGCCGGGTAGATCATCACGTTGCGGATCGAGAAGAAGCGCGCCAGGTCCCGCAGGTAGCGCTCGGTCTCGACGGCGCGGTCGCGCGGGACGGTGAGGATGCGGGCGGTGTAGCTGTCGCCGGCGGCCTGGGCGGAAAACTGCGTCTGGGTGGCGTTGAGGCGCTGCCGCAGGTAGCTGCCCGGCGGGTAGGTCCGCCAGCGCGGGTTGTCGACCAGGGCGGCGGGGGCGTCGCGGCGCGGCTGCGGCTCGGGGCTGGCGGTCGCGGCGCGGGGAATCGGCTCGGGCTCGAGCGGCGGGGCCGGGACGGCGGGCGCGGGCGCCGGGGCAGG
>MEIE01000187.1 GCA_001750625.1 Candidatus Amphirhobacter heronislandensis | reverse complement strand
GGCCGTGTCGCGCGTCAGCGTCAAGCTCCTTTCCTTTCCTTTGCCGGCGCCGGTCCCTTGCCGGCGCAGATGCAGATTCTACATGTGAAAAGACCCCGCGATGCGGGGTCCTTCCACCAGGCCGCCGAAGCAGCCTGCTTTGCTTAGCCTTTACAGGCCCATCGCGGTGCGGTAGGCCCGAAGCTGGGCGTCGCGGCCGAACTCGTCGGTCAGCTCGTCCCACTCGGCGGCGACGGTGTCGAGCGCTTCTTGGGCGCTGACTTCGCCGGCCAGGGCCTTGGACAGCTCGATTTCCAGCACTTCAGTGTAGCTGAAGTAAGCGGGCAGCCGCATGTCCAGCGCGACGTTCGGCGCGTTCAGGCTGTTCTCCTGGGCCGCCAGGTATTCCCGGGCTTCCCGCTCGCTGAAGAACTTGAGCCAGCGGTCGATGCTGTTGACGTGGCTGAAGCGGTAGGGGTTGACGCCCGTGCCGCCCGTGATCGCCGCTTCGCCGGAGACTTCCGGGCTCGTCAGGTACTGGGTGAAGTGCCAGGAGGCCTCCTTGTGCTTGGAGGACGCCGGGACGCCGACCTGCCAGCCGCCGAAGGCCATGAAGGGCGAACGGACGATTTCATCGTACTTGTCCCACTTGCCAGTCTTGTAGTTCCAGATTTCGTAGGAACCAGGCAGGATGTCGGAGCCGACGTTGCCGGAGATCTGCGACTGGCTCGGGTCCGCCGCGATCACGCCGGTGTCGCCCCAGCCGAAGGACATGGCCGCGCGGCCGCCCGCCATCTCGCCGTTGACTTCGCCGAAGGAGAAGTTCAGGGCGTTCGGGGGCGAGACCTTGGAGGCGGCGATGTACTCTTCAAGCGCGCGCACCCAGCCCGGGTTGTTGACCTGGGCGTCCATGGTTTCGGGGTCGAAGAACATCGAGCCGGGATAGTCCGGGTGGTTCGCGTAGGAAGCAGCGTGGCTGAAGAAGAACCAGAACTGCTGGCCGCCGCGCCGGAAGGCCTCGACCGTGCCCCACAGGTTGTCGTCGGGCCGGGTGAAGAACTCGGCGATCTGCAGGTACTCGTCCCAGGTCCGGGGCGGCTGCAGGTCGTAGCCGTACTTGTCCTTGAAGGCTTTTTGCTCCGCCGGGTCCTCGAACAGGTCGATCCGGTAGGTCAGGGCGTGCAGGTCGCCGTCCATGGTCTGCGACAGGACCTTGCCGTCCCACACCATCAGGCGGTCGCGGTAGACCGGGTGGATGTCGTCCCAGTCCGCGCCGCGGCGGATCGAGGCCGGCATTTCATCCAGGTAGGGGAAGAAGTCCGGCGACCAGGCGGGCGGGAAGGTGATGCCGTCGAAGTCCGAGCCCTCGGTCAGCGAGGTGACGATCTTCGGGTACAGCTCGCCCCAGGGGAATTCGACCGCCTCGAACTCGCCGCAGGTCTGCTTGCTCCAGCCTTCGGCCGCGTTGGTCAGCGCCGAGGCGATGTACGGGCCGGTCTGGGTGATGTAGGTTAGCTTGACGCCGCTGAAGTCGGG
>MEIE01000186.1 GCA_001750625.1 Candidatus Amphirhobacter heronislandensis | reverse complement strand
GATGATCATCATCATCGTCTCTGAGCATCGTGATGCTGCTCAGCCCGGTTTGGGTCGCCGCGCTGCCGCCGGCATAGCGGATGAGCTCTACCTGGTCAGTGTCGCCGGACAGCGCCACGTCGATCTGCCGGCAGCCGACCGCGCTGCGGTGGAACGCCAGGCCAGTGTCGGTGCGCTGCGCAGCCACCGCGAGGGTAAGCGCCGAGAAGGCCCCGCTCGCGGCCGCCGAGTCGCGGCCCTGGTCGACCCACGGGCTGGTCGAGGCGATCGTCAGGCTCCAGCCGACGGTCAAGGGCGCCGGCGTCGCCGGGTCGGTGCAGGCGGCGTTCGGGGTCGCGACGATGGTGACGCTCAGGACGTTGCCGGCGCTAACTGCCGCATTCGCCTTGAAGAACAGCCGGACATGATGATTGGCGTTGGTTGCCGCCTCGTCGTCCATGGTGATGTCGCTGAGGGCCTGGCTACTGGCCGCGACCGCGCCCTGGTAGCGGCGCAGCTCGACGTGGCTGGTGTCGCCGGACAGCGCGATGTCGATGCGCGAGCAGGCGTCCGAATTGCGGTGGAACGCCAGGCCGGTCGCGGTGCGGCTGCTCGAGGAGGAAAGCGATAGCGGCGAGAAGCTGCCGCTGGCGCTGTCGTCGTCCCTGCTTTCCTTGATCCAGGCCGCGGGTGTCGCGATGGTGACGTTCCAGCTGAGGGTCAATGGCGCCGGGGTGCGGGGATCGGTGCAGGACGAATTCGGCGTCGCGACGATGGTCAGGTTGAGGACCGCGCCCTGGCTGACCGCTGCGCGCGCCTTGAGGAACAGCTTGACGTGATGATCGTTCGCATTGTTTTGGAACATCGTGATGTTGGTAAGCACGGTCGGCGTCGCTGCGTTGCTGCCCGCGTAGCGGATCAGCTCCACCTGGCCGGTGTCGCCTGACAGGGCCACATCAATTTGCCGGCAGCCTTCCGCGCTGCGGTGGAACGCGAGGCCGGTGTCCGTGCGGTTTGCCGCCGTTGTCAGCGTCAGCGCCGAGAACGCCCCGCTCGCGGCGTCCGCATCCCGTCCTTGATCGACCCACGGACTGGTCGAAGCGATGGTCATGTTCCACGCCACCGTCAACGGCGCCGGCGTCGCTGGGTCCGTGCACGAGGAATTCGGCGTCGCGACCACGGTGACGCTCACCGTGCTGCCCGAGATCACGCCCGCGTTCGCTTTGAAGAACAGCCGGACGTGCTGATTGCCACTGGCGGGATTGGCGTCGTCGTCCATGGTGATGTCGCTGAGGGCTTGGCTGCCGGCTTCGCTGTCGCCGGCGTAGCGGCGCAGTTCGACGTGGCTGGTGTCACCGGACAGCGCGATGTCAATCCGCTTGCAGGCGTCCGAATTGCGATGGAACGCCAGGCCGGTCGCGGTGCGGCTGTTGGCGGCGGAAAGCGACAGCGGCGAGAAGGCGCCACTGGCACTGTCGTCGTCCCGGCTTTCCTTGACCCAGTTTGCCGCGGTTGCGATGGTGACGTTCCAGGCGACGGTCAGCGGCGCCGGGGTCCGCGG
>MEIE01000185.1 GCA_001750625.1 Candidatus Amphirhobacter heronislandensis | reverse complement strand
GCCGCGATGCCGTCCCAGGCCGCGGCGCTGCCCGTCCCTCCCGCAGGCGCCGCCAGGCTGGACGGGGCAATGGGCATCTGCCCGCTGGTCGAATCCGCCGCCCGCATCCCGGCGCTCGCCGCCGCCGGCGCGCGCTATGCGCAGCTGCGCTGCAAGAGCAAGGACCGTGCCTTCATCGAGGCCGAGATCACCAAGGCCGCCGCGCTCGCCCGCGCCAGCGGCCTGCGCCTGATCGTCAACGACCACTGGTCCTACTGCTGCCGGCAGCCGGCCGGCTTCGTCGCCGGCGTCCACCTCGGCCAGGAGGACCTGCGCGGCGCCGACGTCGCCGCCATCCACCGCAAGGGGCTGCTGCTGGGCGTCTCGGCCCACGGCTACGCCGAGGCCGCCCGCGCCCTGGCGGCGGCGCCGGGCTACGTTTCCTTCGGGCCGGTGCACCCGACCATGAGCAAGGTGCTGGAGCATCCGCCGCTGGGCATCGAGGGCTTCGCGCGGCTGTGCCGCGGCCTGCCGGTGCCGGCGATCGCCATCGGCGGGATCAAGCCGGCGACGCTGCCTGAGCTCGCCGCCGCCGGCGCCGCCGGCGCGGCGGCGATCCAAGCGGCCGCGACCGCCGCGGGGCTGCGGGAGCTGTGCGCGGCGTGGAAGGCGGCGGCGGCCGCTAGTCCACCTTGTAAGTGAAGACGCCGTCGTGGCCGTCGAGGAACAGGCGGAGCTGGCGCTGGCGTTCGCGCGCGCGTCGATTGACGGCGGCAAGGTATTGGTCGACGGCATAGGCGACCCGAAATATAGAGTAGAACATGAACCCGCTAAGCACGACGGGCATGGCCCAGAGCGCGACCAGGAACAGCAGGAAGGCGAACAACGCTTTCATGTCAGCCGCTACAGGCAGCCGAACCGTCCCGGGTTGAAGATAGCGCGCGGGCCGCAGGCTTCTTGCAGCCGGCGCTGGGATGGGGAAGGCGGGCGTGTCATCTCCTGCAGGCCGGCGGCGGCGTCAGTCGTAGTGCCTTTTGAGCATCTCGTCGTGCTCGTCGTCGTGCTTTTTCATCATCCTGTCGAATTCAGCCCCGCTCCTCTTGCGCATCCCGGCGCTTTCAGCCCCGTGCCTCTTGCTCAGCTCGTCGATTTCATTCCCGTGCCTCTTGCGCATCTCCTCGCTTTCATTCCTTTGCCTCTTGCCCGTCTCGTCGATTTCATCGATGAGCTTGTCTTCGGCTTCGGCGTCGAGCTCATAGTAGGTCCTCTTTTGAATCTTGTCGAATTCATCCTCGTGCCTCTTGTCCAGCTCGGCGCGTTCATCCTCTTGCCTCTTCCACATCCCGTCGCGTTCAGCCTCGTGCCGCTCCCACATCCCCTCGTGCTCGGCGTCGCTCCTCGCCTGCATCTTGTCGAATTCAGCGTCCTGCTGCTTCATCATCCCGTCGTGCTCGGCGTCCTGCCTCTTCCACGCCTCCTCGCGTTTCTTGGCCTGCCTTCCCCACACCCAGAGGACGATGATGATGAGAATGATCCATTCCATGCCTGTCTCCCGTGGTCGCCGCGCCGCCCG
>MEIE01000184.1 GCA_001750625.1 Candidatus Amphirhobacter heronislandensis | reverse complement strand
CGTCTCCCGGCGCACCAGCAGCGCCGAGGCCACGCCGCCGCCCACGATCAGCGCGAAGCCCAGGTAGTCGATCAGCCGGAAGCCCGCGTCGAGGATGAAGGCGTCGATCAGCACCGAGAACGCCACGCCGCTGTACGAAAACGCCGCCGTCGTCCCCGTCCGGCCGCGGTGCAGCGCCTGGGTCAGGAACAGCTGGCCGGCGGTCGCCGCCAGCACCATCCCCGCCACCGGCAGGGCGCTGGCCGCGTCGATGCCGTCGACCTCGCCGATCACCAGCAGGCCCGCCGCCGCGAAGGCCAGGCCGTGGACGTTGAAGAAAAAGACGGTCCGCATGCCGCCTTCGCCCGCCTGCCCGAGCTTGCGGATCATCAAAAAGGCCATCGCCGCGCAGCAGCCGGACACCAGGCCGGCGCCGGCGGCGAGCAGCTCGGCGTTGCTGAAATCCGGCCGCAGCAGCAGCAGGACGCCGCCGAAGCTCAGGCCCAGCGCCAGCAGGATGGACGGCCGCAGCTTCTCGCGCAGCGCCACCGCCGCGAGGACGATGAACACCAGCGGCGCGAGGTAGTTGAAGGCGTAGGCCAGCGACGGCGTCAGGCCGCCGATCGCGTAGTAGAACAGCAGGATCGCCACCGTCCCCCACGCCGCCCGCCAAAAGTGCAGCGGCCAGTGCCGCACCGCCAGCGGCCGGCCCCGCAGCTTCAGCCAGGCGCCGAGCAGGACGATGCCGCCGAGGCAGCGGTACAGCGACAGCTCGAACACGCCCATGCTCGCCAGCGCCAGCTTGATGCACTGCGCCATCAGCGCGAAGGACAGCCCCGCGAGGACCATCCACAGCGACTGCGCGACGGTGTCGGTCTTCATCGGCGAGGCGGCGGGCAGTATATCATCAGGCCGCCGCGCGGCGGACAAGGTGCGAGCCAGCCGCTAAGCCGGATTCTGTCGTGGACGACCATTCATCTGGGACCAGCGTCGCCGCTGGCCTCATGCAGCCCACCCGGGTCGGCGCGGGCAGCGCCAAAGACCCTGCTTGGCCTTGCTCCGGGCGGGGTTTGCCCTGCCGGCGCCGTCGCCGCCGCCGCGGTGCGCTCTTACCGCACCTTTGCACCCTTGCCTGTGCGCCTCGCGGCGTCATCGGCGGTGTGTTTTCTGTGGCACTTTCCGTCACCTCGCGGTGCCTAGGAGTTACCTAGCGCCCTGCCCTTTGGAGTCCGGACTTTCCTCTCCGCCTTGCGGCGAAGCGATCGCCAGGCCGGCTCGCGGGACGATTCTAGCCCGACATTCTAGAATCCCGCAATTAGCGATGGTGAAAATCAAGATCTGCGGGGTGACCACGGCCGCCGACGCCCAGGCCGCGGCGGCGGCGGGGGCCGCCGCCGTCGGCATGGGTCGTCCGCGCGCTGCTGTTCGTCGACGCGCCGGCCGCGACGGTCCAAGAGTTCGCCGCCCTCGACCCCAAGGCCTGGCTGCAGTTCCACGGCGATGAGGACGCCGAATTCTGCGCCTCCTTCGGCCGGCCCTACCTCAAGGCGCTGCGGCCGCAAAGCGCGGCCGACTTCGACGCCGCCTGCGCCGCCCATCCGGCGGCCGAGGCGATCATCCTCGACGGCGGCGGGGGCAGCGGCGAGGCCTTCGACTGGAGCCTCGTGCCGCCGCCGGCCGGCCGGCCCAAGCCGCTGATGCTCGCCGGCGGCATCAGCCCGGCGAACGCCGCCGCGGCCGTCGCGCGGACGCGGCCGGACTGGATCGACGTCTCGAGCGGAGTCTGCGCCGACGGCGAGCCGCGCCGCAAGGACCCCGCCAAGCTCGCGGC
>MEIE01000183.1 GCA_001750625.1 Candidatus Amphirhobacter heronislandensis | reverse complement strand
ATGCAGCAGAGCCACGGCTCGGACAATCATGTCCGGCTGTTCTTCAAGGCGCAGGCGGCGGTGACCGGCGGCAGCACGGTGAGCGTCACCGTGGTGGCGACGCCGAACGCATCCTGCACCGACGCGGCCACGCCGGCGCCTTTGACGGTGGCGTGGAACATGACCATCGCCGAGACCAGCGGCTGGGTGAACCAAGGCAGCGATGTTGCGACGTCCAATGGTCCGTACTCGGCGCTGACGCTGGCGGTTGCTTCGCAGCGGACCGACACCGGCTTGGCGTTCCACCGCAGCGCGGAGGGCTGCCGCCAGATCGACGTGGCGCTTTCCGGCGAGACCAGCCAGGTCGAGTTGATTCGCTATCAAGGAGGCAGCGCGGCGACGCCTTCTTCCCTGAGCAACATCACGATGCACAGCGGCGCGACGCCGAACACCAGCAACCATCACGTCAAGCTGTTCCTCAAGGCACGCGCCGCCGTCAGCCAGGGTGATGTTCTCGACCTGACCATCGTCGCGACGCCGAACTCGTCCTGCACCGATGCGCGCACCCCGGCGCCCTTGACGGTGAGCTGGAACCTGACGATCGCAACCGCGGCCGTCTGGACCAACCAGGGCAGCAACGACTCTGTTTCAGACGGTCCGTTCTCGCCGCTGGTGCTGGCGGATGCGAGTAGTCGCAGCCCGACTGGCCTGGCGTTCCACCAAAGCTCGACCGCCTGCCGCCAGATCGACGTGGCGCTGGTCAACAGCCCGCCAAGCTATGTCGAGCTGGTCAGGTACCAAGGCAACAGCGTTGCATCGACTACGAGCCTGAGCAACATCCACATGCAGCAAGGCAACGCCTCCGACAATCATGCCCGCCTGTTCTTCAAGGCGCAGGCAGCGGTGACCGGTGGCAGCACGGTGAGTGTGACGGTGGTGGCGACGCCGAACGCGTCCTGCACGGACGCGGCGACGCCGGCGCCCTTGACGATAGCGTGGATGATGACGGTCGCTGAGACCAGCAGCTGGGTGAACCAAGGCAGCGATGTCGCGACGTCCAACGGTCCGTATTCGGCGCTGACTCTGGCGGTTGCTCCGCAGCGGACCGACACCGGCTTGGCGTTCCACCGCAGCGCGGACGGCTGCCGCCAGATCGACGTGGCGCTTTCCGGCGACACCGGCCAGGTCGAGCTGATCCGCTACGATGATGATAGCGCCGCGACGCCGACCAGCCTGAGCAACATCACGATGCACAGCGGGGCGTCTGCTGGCCATGACCATCACGTCAAGCTGTTCCTCAAGGCGCGGGCGGCGGTGACCCAGGGTGATGTCCTCGACCTGACCATCGTCGCGACGCCGAACGCCTTGTGCACCGACGCGCGGACGCCAGCGCCCTTGACGCTCAGCTGGAACCTGACGATCGCGACTGCGGCCGCCTGGACCAGTCAGGGCAGCGACGACGCGGCCTCCGACGGCCCGCTGGTGCTGCAGGGTGCGACGGCCCGCACCGCGGCCGGCTTGGCGTTCCACCAAAGCTCGACGGCCTGCCGCCAGATCGACGTGGCCTTGGTGAACAGCCCGCCGAACTACGTCGAGCTGGTCAGGTACCAAGGCAACAGCGTTGCATCGACTACGAGCCTGAGCAGCATCCACATGCAGCAGAACAACGACTCTGACAATCATGTCCGGCTGTTCTTCAAAGCGCAGGCGGCGGTGACCGGTGGCAGCACGGTGAGCGTGACCGTGGTCGCGACGCCCAACGCCTCGTGCACGGATGCCGCGACGCCGGCTCCCTTGACGGTGGCCTGGAACATGACGATTGCTGAGACCAGCGGCTGGGTCAATCAAGGTTCGGATTCGGCGGCGGCTAGCGGCACGTTCTCGGCGCTGACGCTGGTGATCGCGCCGCAGCGCACCGACACCGGCCTGGCGTTCCATCGCAGCGCCGAAGGCTGCCGCCAGATCGACGTGGCGCTGTCCGGCGACACCGGCCAGGTAGAGCTCATCCGCTATGCCGGCGGCAGCGCGGCGACCCAAACCGGGCTGAGCAGCAT
>MEIE01000182.1 GCA_001750625.1 Candidatus Amphirhobacter heronislandensis | reverse complement strand
CCGTGGCGACGATCTCGGCATCGACGTCCCGGCGGCCGGCTTCTTCCATGGCATCCCAGACCGCTTCGCCCACCAGCTGGGTGAAGTACGGATAGTTGTCGGCCATCGTCGCCATCACCTCAAGGGCCGCCGGCGCCACCACGGCGCCTTCTTCTTCGAACGGCACCCGCATCGCGTCCCGCGCCGCGTCGTCGCTCAGCAGGTTGACGTACAGGCCTTCGCTGCGGTCGAGGAAGCCCGGGTCGGCTTTGTGCAGATGGCGGTCCAGCCTCGGCGTCCCCGCCAGCACCATCGCCAGCGGCAGGCCGGCCTCCATCAGCTCGCAGTTCTTCCGCAGCAGCTTCCCCAGCGAGCCGGGGTCGTAATGATGGACCTCGTCCATCACCAGCAGCACCGGCTCCTCAGCCAGCACCTCTGGCATGATCTTGCCGTAACCGCGCTCCGCCTGCGCCGCCGGTACGACCCGGCCGTCCGCCTCGAGCAAGGTGACGCCAAGCCGGCCGATGGTCGCGGCGATCCGTTCTTCGGGACCGGCTAGATTGCACATCAGGTCCTCCAGCGACTCCCCGGGGCAGTCGGACCCCTTGAGCCGGCTCCAGCTGACGGCCCGAACGCTCTCCTTGCCGGCGCGCCGCCTAATCCAGTTCAGCAGCACTGTCTTGCCCACTCCGCGGGGCCCGCAGATCCTTACGGGCCGCGCCGATTCCTTGGCGCGCGGGGCCCGCAGTCCGTCGAGGACGTCGGCGAGCACCCTGGTCTCGGCATCCCGGCCCGCCAGCAGGGGCGGGGCGAAGCCGGTGCCTGGCGTGAAGGGGCTTCCTCTCCCTTGCTTTTTCATGCTAGGAATTTTACACCTTGCGGCGGCTGGCCGCAGGAATGGAATTCAGGCCGCGCTTTGGCGGCCGGCTTGTTACGACTCTTTTTTCTGCTGGTCCCGAAGGCCTTCGGGGCGGCCCTGTTTGGAAGCGCCTCCGCCCATGCCCGCGTACGTGAGGAACGATATCACCGCTAAAAAGGCGGTGGTGATGATCGCCATCGTCTCCATGGCGCCCATCCTGTCGAGCAGGTCCGCGTCGGAAAAAATGAATTCCCGAACGATCAGGACGTATTGGCTGTACTCCGCGATACAGACAATGTAGATGATGACCCTGAACGCAAGGCCGGCGCGTTCAACCTTGCTCAAGGAAGGGTTTTTTGCTTGTTGTCGCGCCCTTTGTAGAGCGCCCACACCTCCATGATGAGGCAGAGGCCTGTCCAAAGCCCGAAAGTGCCGACGGCGAGCGCGATTTCACGCATGGGCGTGGTCGGGGTCCCGTCCGGTCTGTAATAAGCCATTTTGTTATTCTTGAACGGCTGCCTCAGTGCTTCACCCAAATTTTACTACATATCACGCCGGCAGCCAACCGGACAGCTCGGCCAGCCGGCCGCCTCCCCGCCAGCCGGCGGAAAATCAGGTTTTGCTTATTGCGGCGGCGCCCGCCGCCGCCGCTACAGGTCGATGTCCGCCTGCAGCGCGCCCTTGGCGATGAACTCCTTGCGCGGCGCGACGTCCGCGCCCATCAGGTCGG
>MEIE01000181.1 GCA_001750625.1 Candidatus Amphirhobacter heronislandensis | reverse complement strand
GCTTGCTATGACCACATCCGACATCAAGATCCACCCCATCAACACCGGCTGGCTCGAGGCCGACCTCGGCACCTACGTGTTCTGGAAAGGCCCGGCCGGCAAGAAGATCTGGCAGCCGGTCTACTGCTACTACCTCGAGGCCGGCGGCCGCCGCCTGCTGGTCGACACCGGCCTGTGCGACGAGGAGCGCGCGACCAAGTACCACCACAAGTGCGAGAAGCGCGGCTGCACCGAGGTCCACCTGCACCTCAAGGACAAGCTCGGCGTGGACCCGGCCTCGATCGACGCGGTGATCTTCACCCACCTGCACTGGGACCACGTCCAGAACATGAAGGAGTTCCCCAACGCCCGCTACATCGCGCCGCGGGCCGAGGTGGAGATGGCCTACAACCCGCTGCCGCTGTACTACCGCACCTACGAAAGCCCGCTGCTGGGCATCGAGCCCGCCTACGCCGGCTGCGCCTTCGAGGTCATCGACGCCGAGACTCCGCCGGCGTGATCGTCATCGCCGGCGACGCGATCTTCAACACCCGCAACCTCGAGCCCAACGAGGACGAGAAGTGGCGCTACTGGGTGCCGGCGCGCTTCGTCAACTCGGTCGCGGGCTGGCAGTCGGTCGAGGAGATCGACAAGCGCGCCGACTTCGTCCTCGCCTGCCACGACCCGGCCTGCGGCGAGGCGGAGGTCTTCCCGCATCCGGGCATGCAGCTGCGCCAGCGCCGCGAGCACATCCCCGGCTACCAGTTCTATTTCGGCGACATGCCGCCGGGGACCGCGCGGGACGCGGACGCCAAGGGCTAGCCGCCCTTCTTCTTCTCTTCTTGCTTGCGCCGGCGGGATTCGGCCGGCGTCCCGAGCTGCGGCGCCGGCGGCGCCGGCAGGCTGTTCGCGGCGAGCAGCGCGTCGCGGACGAAGGCGATGTGGGCGGTCTCCTCGATGATCTCGGCGATGTGGCCGGCGGCCTCGATGTCGGGGCCGACGCCGACGCTGCCGTGGTTGGCGAGCACCGCGCCGCGGACCGCGGGATCGGCGAACACCGGGCCGATCTCCTCTTCGGTCTGGGCGCCGACGCCGGCGGCGAGCGGTATCAGCGGGATGCGGCCGATCTTCTCGACGGTCTGGACGGTGAGGCAGGGAATCTCGATGCCGGCGCTGGCGTAGCCGGTCGCCCAGGGGCTGTGGCAGTGGACGATGCCGCCGACGTCGGGCCGCCGCCGGTAGATCTCGAGATGGAAGCCGAGGTCCTTGGAGGGCTTGTGCTCCGAGGGCTCGACGCGGCCGTCGAGATGGACGAGCTGCAGGTTGGCCGGGCCGCACTCGGCGAAGCCGACTCCCGATGGCTTGATGACGATCGCCTCGGCCGAGCGCAGCCGCAGCGACAGGTTGCCGCCGGCGTTGCTCTGCAGGCCCAGGCCGAAGGCGCGCCGCGCCGCGGCGGCGACGCGTTCCATCGCCTGCTTGAGTTCGGCGGGGTCGGGCTTGGCGGACATGATGCTCAGGCGGCGGGCAGGCAATTATAGGCGGCGAGCCGGCCGGCGATCAGCTCGGTGACCGCGGGGTCGTTGATGTGGGCGGGGGTCTCGACCAGCTCGACGCCGCCGCCGGCGAGGGCCGCCGCGGCCGCGTCCAAGAAGGCGGCGCGCAGGCCCGGATCCTCGATCGCGCCGCCGGGGGCGTCCTGGCTGGAAAAGCCTCCCAGCGGGACGATCAGCGCCGCCGGCCCTTTGCTCGCGCGCAGGCTTTGCGCCAGGGTTTCGGCGAGGCGCGCGATCTCGTCCGCCGTGACCGCGACGTGGGTGGCGACCCGCGAGTGCCGGTAATGCGGCCGCGCCCGGTGCGCCTCGGCGACGCTGGCGTAGTCGTTGAGGCCGATGAAGTTCAGCCCGCCCGGCAGGACCACCTGCGGCAGGCCGGCCTCCCCGGCCGCGGCGAAACGCTCCTCCGCGAGGGCGTGGTCGCCGCCGAGCAGCAGCCGGGACAGCTCGTGGGTGGTGAGGTCGACGACCGCGTCGACGCCGCCTTCGGCGATCGCCCGCGCCAGCGCCGCGCCGCCGTAGCCGTTGGC
>MEIE01000180.1 GCA_001750625.1 Candidatus Amphirhobacter heronislandensis | reverse complement strand
TCATCCAGCTTGTGGCCCTGCAGCGCCGCCGCCATCGCCGCGTCCATCCGGCGCTGCGCGAAGCCCTCGCAGGCCTTGTCCAGCGCGGCCACCGCGGCCTGGATCGCCGCCGCGTCCTCCCCCGCCGCCGCCGCCGCAAGACTCTTTCTCCCGGCTTCGATCGCCGCCGCGTCGTCCCCCGCCAGCGCCGCGTCCGCCCGCAGCGCGGCGGCCAGCATCGCCTCGTAGCTTGCGGCGGCGGCGCGGGCCTCGGCGAGGACGCGGGCCTGGACGTCCTCTTTCGCGTGCTCGGTCGCCGCCCGCAGCATCGCCGCGACCTCCTCGTCGTCGAGGCCGTACGAGGGCTTGACCTCGATCGCCGCGCTCTTGCCGGTGGTCTGCTCCCGCGCCTCGACGGTCACGATGCCGTCCGCGTCCGCCTGGTAGGTCACCCGGATCCGCGCCGTCCCCGCCGGCAGCGGCGGCAGGTCCCGCAGCGTGAAGCGGGCCAGCGACCGGCAGTCCCGCGCCAGCTCGCGCTCGCCCTGCAGCACGTGGATGCTCATCGCGCCCTGGCCGTCCTGATGGGTGGTGAACTCCTGCGCCCGCGCGATCGGGATCGCGCTGTTGCGCGGGATGATCTTCTCCACCAGGCCGCCCATGGTCTCGATGCCCAGCGACAGCGGCGTCACGTCCAGCAGCACCCAGCCGTCCTCGGCGGCGCGGTTGCCCGCCAGGATGTCGGCCTGGGCGGCGGCGCCCAGCGCCACCACCTCGTCCGGATCGATGGCCGCATGCTGCGGGACGTCGAGCAGCTTGGCCACCGCTTCGGCGATCTGCGGCATCCGCACCGAGCCGCCCACCATGATGACGCCGCACACCTCGCCGCTGGCGCCGCTGTCGGCCAGGCAGCTCTTGACAATTTGCAAGGTTCTGTCCGTAAGCTCCTGCGTGGCCTTGATAAATTCATCCCGGCCCAGCTCGATGTTCTGGCCTTCATGCTCCAGCGCCGCGCCCGTCTCGGCGGTCAGTTTCTCCTTGGCCGCCCGCGCCGCCGCCAGCAGGATCCGCCATTTTGCTCCGGCAGGCCGCTCCAAGCCCGCCTGCGCCAGGGCGTGCTCGGCCAGCGCCCGGTCGTAGTCGTCGCCGCCGAGCGCCGTGTCGCCGGCGGTCGCCAGCACCTCGAAGACCCCGCGCCGCAGCCGCAGCACCGAGACGTCGAAGGTCCCGCCGCCGAGGTCGTAGACCACGTAGACGCCCTCGGGCGCCTCGTCCAGCCCGTAGGCCAGCGCCGCCGCCGTCGGCTCGTTGAGCAGCCGCAGCACCTCTATTCCGGCCAGCTTGGCCGCGTCCTTGGTCGCCTGCCGCTGGCTGTCGTCGAAATACGCCGGCACCGTCACCACCGCGGCCGCCGGCGGCTTGCCGAAATGGCCGCCCGCGACCTCGGCCAGATGCCGCAGGATCGCCGCCGAGACCTCCACCGGCGACAGCTCGCGCCCGCCCGCCCGCAGCCTGGCCATGGTCTTGGACGGCGCGTAGTCGAAGCCGTAGCTGTCGGCCACGTCCTGCTCGCTGCGGCCCATCAGGCGCTTGACCGAGGCGACCACCTCGTC
>MEIE01000018.1 GCA_001750625.1 Candidatus Amphirhobacter heronislandensis | reverse complement strand
CGAGGCCCCGGAGCCGGTCCAGCAGCCGCCGGACCGCCGCGCCGAGGCCGTGGCCGAGCTCGCGCAGCCGCGCGCCCGCCTGCGCCAGGCGTTCGGCGACGCCCTTGTCCAGCTCGTATTCGAGCCGGTCGAGGCGCATCTGGACGTCGCTGACGGTCTCGCGGACCGCGTGCCGCAGCTCGTTGCCCTGGCGGTTTAGCCGGTCGGCCTGGGCGGCGACGCAGCCGCGCGCGCCCTTGCCGAGGCGTTCGCGCAGCCCGGCGCAGGCGTCGAGCAGCTCGGCGCGGGTTACCGCGGTCGCCGCGACCGCCGCCGCGGTCGGGGTCGCCGCGCGCAGGTCGGCGACGTGGTCGGCGAGCGACTCGTCGCTGTCATGGCCGATGCCGGCGATCACCGGCGTTGCGCTGGCGTGGATGGCTTTGACCACCGAAGCTTCGCTGTAGGCCCACAGGTCCTCGAAGGAGCCGCCGCCGCGGCAGACCAGGATCACCTCGCAGGCGGGATCGGCGTCCGCCCGCGCGATCTGCGCGCCGATCTTGGCCGCCGCGCCCTCGCCCTGGGCGGGCGCGCGGTACAGCTTGACCGGGATGTTGGCGAAGCGCTGCGCGAGGGTGGTGCGGATGTCCTTCCAGACCGCGCCCTCTGCCGAGGCGACCACGCCGATGCCGCGCGGGACGCGCGGGATCGGCTGCTTGCGGGCCTCGTCGAACCAGCCATGCCGCCGCAGCTCCTCCTTGCGCCGCAGGTACTCCTCGTGCAGCCGGCCCTGGCCCTGGATCCGGATCTCGCGGATGATCAGCTGCATCTGGCCCTTCTTGGCGTACAGCTCCGGCCGTGCGCGGACCGCGACCGCGACCCCCTCGGCCGGCGGCTGCCGCAGCCGCGCCGCGTCGCCCTTGAACAGGACGCAGGAGACCTCGCCGTCCTCGTCCTTGAGCGTCATGTAGAAGTGGCCCGAGGGGTAGCTGCGGACGTTGGAGAACTCGCCGAGGACCCAGATGTCGGCCGGCCAGGCGCTGGCGAGCATGCCGTGGATCTCGTGCAGCAGGTCGCTGACGGTGACCGCCGCCGCTGTTTCGTCGGGGAAATCGGATTCCATGGTCGCCGGGCGCTGGAATCCCTATTTTAAGCGTTCAGCAGACCAGCGGATCGATCTCGATCTCCCACTCGGCCTGCTTGGGCAGCGGGTGCTGCCGCAGCCGCTCCTCCAGCGCCCGCAGATGGGCGTGCAGGTCGCCGCGCCGCGCCGCGCTCTGCAAAAACTGCATCCGCGTCCCCTGCGGCTGCGGGACGATGACGATCTCCATCAGGCTGACCCCCGGGCTGCGCAGCTGCGCGGCGTGGTAGTGGGCGGCGCCGGCCGCCCGGCTGACGGTCTCGGCGTCCTTGCCGGTGACCGCGAACAGCGCCAGGCGCCGGAAGGGCGGCAGGCCGGCGTCCTCCCGCTCGCGCAGCTCGGGGAAGGCGAAGTCGTCGTAGCTGCCGGACGCGAGCGCCTTGTAGGCGTGGTGCTGCGCGAAGCGGGTCTGGATCACCAGCTTGACCGCCGGCGAGGCCGCGATGATCGAGGTCAGGGTCTCCATCAGCTCCTCGGCCGCGCGCAGGTTCGGGCTCAGCAGGATCGCGTCCGCGTCCGGCACCCCGCAGGTCAGCGGCTGCAGCTTGAGCCCGAATAAAAGCTTGGTGCCGACCACGACGTCCACCCCCTGCGCGAGCCGGCGCTGGATCTCGGCCGGGTCGCTGTCGCCGTCGACCTTGAGCACCCGCGCCTCGGGGATGCGCGCCTGGATGGAGGCCGCCACCCGCGTCGAGCCCGGCCGGATCGAGGCCAGCCGGCCGCCGCCGCAGCCCGGGCAGCTCGACGGCTCCTGCTGGCGCCGGCCGCAGCGGCGGCACTGGCAGTGCTCGCTGTCGTCCAGCGCCAATGGGCTGCGGCACTGCGGGCAGCGCAGCAGGTGCCGGCATTCGGGACAGTAGATCATGCCGCCGCGGCCGCGGCGGTGGACGAGCACGGCGCTCAGGCCGCCTTCCTTGATCTGCTGGCGCAGGGCGTTCTCGAGCTCCATGCTCAGGCCGCCGAACAAGGTGCGCTGGCTGATGTCGACGACGCTGACCTTCGGCCGCAGCTCCTCGCCCGGCGGCAGCTGCAGCAGCCGCACCTGCCGGCGCTGCGCCGCGTTGCGCAGCTCCAGCGACGGCGCCGCCGCGCTCAGCAGCGCCGGGCAGCCCGCCAGCCGGGCGCGCCGCGCCGCGACGTCGCGGGCCGAGAACACCGGCCGGGTCTCGCTGCGGTACAGCTCGCTGTTTTCCTTGACGACGCAGACCAGGCCCAGGTCCGGCAGCGGCGTCCACACGCCGGCGCGGGTCGCCACCGCCAGCCGCCAGCCGCCCGCCCGCGCCTGCAGCCAGGCCGCCAGCCGCTTCGCCGGCGTCAGGCCGCTGTGGACCACGCCGCCGGGGACCTGCGGCAGCCGCTCGCGCAGCCGCGCGTGCCATTCCTCGGCCGCCGCGATGTCCGGCGCGAGCAGCAGGCAGGAACGGCCCCGCGCCAGGGTCGCTTCGACCGCGGTGGCGCACAGCTCGCGCTTGCCGCTGCCGGGCAGGCCGGCGACCACGTGGGCCGCGAAGCCGCCGTCATCCTTGGCGAGGTCGCGCAGCAGCTGCTGCTGGGCGGCGGGCAGGGTGCCGAGCTGCGGCGCCGGGACCTGCGGGACCGGCGCGGCCGCCGCCTTGCCGAAGTCGAGGTCCTTGGCCGCCTTGCGGGCCTGCGGCGGGATCGCGCCGAAGACCAGCTTGCCCAGCGGCAGGAAATTGGCCTGGGCGGTCTGGACGAGCAGGGCGACGATGTCCGCCGGGACCAGCGGCTCGCCGCCGTCGAGGACGGCGTCGATGCCGCGCAGCTTCATCAGCGGGACCTCCGAGCTGCCGGTGACCGCGACGACGACGCCGACGCGCTGCGCGTTGCCGAGCTTCGCGAGCACCCGGGTCCCGGGCGGCGGCAGCGCGGCGCCCTCGACGCCGAAGTAGTCGTAGGGCCCGCCGGACGGCAGGTCGAAGGCGACCTTGAGGATCATCGGGCGGCGCGCCCGCCGGCGTCAGGAAAATATGTCAAGGAACAAAAGAACGGGAGCGGTCCCGCGGCCGAAAAACGAAAGAAGAAAAAAGAACAAGAGAACAGGAGCGGATGAGAGTGGGCGAGAGTCGGCATTTATCCGAAAGGAGGTAATCCAGCCGCAGGTTCTCCTACGGCTACCTTGTTACAACTTCACCCCAGTCATGAAACATACCTTGGTGAGCGCCCTCCCGAAGGTTAGGCTACCCACTTCCAGTATCCCCCACTTCCATGGTGTGATGGGCGGTGTGTACAAGACCCGAGAACGTATTCACCGCAGCATGCTGATCTGCGATTACTAGCGATTCCTGATTCATGCAGTCGAGTTGCAGACTGCAATCCTGACTAAGACCGGTTTTGTGAGATTAGCTCCCCCTCGCGAGTTCGCAGCCCTCTGTACCGGCCATTGTATGATGTTTGAAGCCCTACCCGTAAGGGCCATGATGACTTGACCTCATCCCCTCCTTCCTCCAGTTGAACACTGGCAGTTTCGTCAGAGTCCCCGGCATTACCCGCTGGCAACAGACGACAAGGGTTGCGCTCGTTGCGGGACTTAACCCAACATCTCACGACACGAGCTGACGACAGCCATGCAACACCTGTGCTACAGTCCGAAGACGGCCGCGTTTCCGCGGACCTTCCATAGCATGTCAAGGGTAGGTAAGGTTTTTCGCGTTGCATCGAATTAATCAACATCATCCACCGCTTGTGCGGGTCCCCGTCAATTCCTTTGAGTTTTAATCTTGCGATCGTACTCCCCAGGCGGTCTGCTTCACGCGTTAGCTTCGTCACTGCGAGGCGAACCTCCCAACGACTAGCAGACATCGTTTACGGCGTGGACTACCAGGGTATCTAATCCTGTTTGCTACCCACGCTTTCGTGCTACAGCGTCAGACACGGCCCAGAAAGCCGCCTTCGCCACGAGTATTCCTCCGCATATCTACGCATTTCACCACTACTTGCGAGAATTCTACTTTCCTCTGCCGGTCTCAAGCCGCCCAGTATCGAACGCAGTTCCCAGGTTGAGCCCGGGGCTTTCACATCCGACTTAGGCGGCCGCCTACGCACGCTTTACGCCCAGTAATTCCGATTAACGCTCGGACCCTACGTATTACCGCGGCTGCTGGCACGTAGTTAGCCGGTCCTTCTTCTTTGAGTAATGTCATGGGCCGCTCTTATTAGGATCGGCTTTTTCCTCCTCAATGAAAGATCTTTACAACCCGAAGGCCTTCTTCAATCACGCGGCATCGCTTGATCAGGGTTTCCCCCATTGTCAAATATTCCCCACTGCTGCCACCCGTAGGTGTCCGGGCCGTGTCTCAGTCCCGGTGTGGCTGATCATTCGCTAAAACCAGCTACCGATCGCGGTCTTGGTAGGCCGTTACCCCACCAACAAACTAATCGGACATGGGCCAATCCATCGGCGCGAGGTCCGAAGATCCCCCGCTTTGCTCCGTAGAGATTATGCGGAATTACCCTAAGTTTCCTTAGGATATTCCCCACCATTGGGCATGTTCCCATGCATTACTCACCCGTTCGCCACTCGCCGCCAGGGAGCAAGCTCCCCGCGCTGCCGTGCGACTTGCATGTGTAAGGCGTGCCGCCAGCGTTAAATCTGAGCTAGGATCAAACTCTTCAGTTATATAAAGGTTTTATCCCACACACACTAGCGGCGCTGCCATAAAGGCAACGCCAAGATGCGTGCAGGCTTGTCGGCTTGGCCGACAAACGCCCACACCCATCCGCTCTTGTTCCCTTGTTGTAAAACTCTGCGCCTGACCTGCAGGCGGACGGCTATTCTAGCACGGATTCGGCCAAATCCGGCGGCCGGGGTTTTCAGGCCGCCGCCGGGGCCTCGCACATGGCGTCGAGGACCGCCGCCGCCGAGGCCTGGTTGATGGCCAGCGGGATGTCGTACAGCACCGCCAGCCGCAGCAGCGACTTGACGTCGACGTCGTGCGGCAGCGCCGCCAGCGGGTCGATGAAGAAGACCAGGGCGTCGAGCTGCTTGGAGGCGATCATCGCGCCGAGCTGGGCGTCGCCGCCCAGCGGGCCGCTTTTGAGGCTCTCGATCTTCAGGCCGAGCTGGTCGCGCAGCAGGCCGCCGGTGGTCCCGGTGGCGTAGAGGTGGACCTTGGCGAGCCGCTCCTTGTGCTGGCTGGCCCAGCCGACCATGTCGCCCTTCTTGCCGTCGTGCGCTACGAGGCCCAGCCGCTTGCCGGCGCCCATGCTAGACGCGGAAGGCCGGCAGCTTCTTGCGGACGGCCCGCCGCCGCAGGCGGGCGTGGACCGGCAGGCCGTCGCGGTAGGGCTGCGGCGCCTCGCCGGCGATCAGCGGCTGCAGGTAGCGCCGGCAGGCGGCGGTGATGTAGTAGCCGTCGGCGGTGACGTAGCCCTTGGGCAGCTTGCGCTCCTTGTTGGCGACCTCCTGCAGCGGCACCGGCTTGACCGTCCAGCGGTAGGGCCGGTCCGAAGTCCGGACGATCGCGGGCATGACCTGGGTCTTGCCGGCGGTGGCGTAGGCGACCGCCGCCTGGCCGACCTTCGCCGCCTGGTCGAGGTCGACCTGCGAGGACAGGTGGCGGGCGGCGCGCTGCATGTAGTCGGCCAGCGCCCAGTGGTACTTGACGCCGAGCTTGGCCTTGGCGCGCTCGGCGAGGACCGCCGCGACGCCGCCGAGCTGGGCGTGGGCGAAGGAGTCCTTGGTGCCGCGCTCGGACAGGTGCCGGCCCTTGGCGTCCGCCAGGCCCTCGGAGGCGACGACGACGCAGTAGCCGTGCTTGGCGATCTTGGCCTTGACCGCGGCGAAGAAGCGCTTGTGCGGGACCTCCGGCAGCGCCAGGATCACCGGGCCGGCGGCGGGGTAGGGCAGGCCGCCGGCGGCGGCGATCCAGCCGGCGTGGCGGCCCATGACCTCGAGGATGAACAGCTTGGTCGAGGTCCGGGCCATCGACTCGACGTCCAGCGCGGTCTCGGCGACGGTGGCCGCGACGTACTTGGCCACCGAGCCGAAGCCCGGGCAGCAGTCGGTCGCGGCGAGGTCGTTGTCGACGGTCTTGGGGATGCCGACGCAGCGGACGTCGACGCCGCGGGCGCGGCAGAACTCCGCCACCTTGTTGGTGGTGTCCTGCGAGTCGTTGCCGCCGTTGTACAGGAAGTAGCCGATGCGGTGCGCCTTGAAGACCTCGGCGATGCGCTCGAAGCTGCGGCTGTCCTTCGCCGGGTCGGTGAGCTTGAGCCGGCAGGAGCCGAAGGCGCCGCCGGGGGTGTGCCGCAGCTTGGCGATCTCGCGCTTGTCCTCGGCGGTGACGTCGATCAGCTCCTCGGCGAGGACGCCGAGGATGCCGTTGCGGCCGGCGTAGACGCGGCCGACCTTCGGGCTCGCGGCGGCGGCGGTCGCGACGCCCCAGGCGGTGGCGTTGATCACCGAGGTCACGCCGCCGGACTGGGCGTAGAGCAGGTTCGGGGCGTCAGGCATTCTTCTTGACCTCCTCGATGGCGGCGACGATGGCGGCGGAGACCGTCTCGACTTCATGCATGCCGTCAATGCTGGCGACCGGCGGCGTCCCGGCGCTTTGATAGTGGCCGAGCAGCGCGGCGGTCTGCTCTTCGTAGACCTTGAGGCGGCGCGCGACCGTTTCCGGCCGGTCGTCCTCGCGGACGATCAGCGCCTCGCCGGTCTCGTCGTCCTGGCCCTCGACGCGCGGCGGCTTGGAATCGACGTGGTAGATGCGGCCCGAGGGCAGGTGGACCCGGCGCCCCTCGAGGCGGCTGGCGACCGCGGCGAGGTCGCAGCGCAGGTCGATGACGAGGTCGATCTCGACCTCCCGTGCCAGGGCCTCGGCCTGCGGGACCGTGCGGGGGAAGCCGTCGAGGACGCAGCCGGCGGCGCAGTCGGGCTGGCCGAGGCGCTCCTTGACCATGCCGATCACCACTTTGTCGGGGACCAGCTCGCCGGCGTCCATGTAGCGCTTCGCCTCGGCGCCGAGCGGGCTGCCGTTCGCGAGCGCCTCGCGGAACATCTCGCCGGTCGAGACGTGGGTCAGGCCCTGCCGCTCCTGCAGGAGGCCGGCCTGGGTGCCCTTGCCGGCGCCCGGCGGCCCGAGGAAGATTATTCTCATCGCCCGGGAATTTTATGTTTTTTCCCGGCAGCGGCCGTGAAGGCCAAAAAAAAAACGGGAGCGCGTCGCCGCGCTCCCGTGTTCAATTTAGATGCGAGAGAAAGTAAGGAGAGAGAAAAATCGCATCCCGGCTGAACGAGCCGAGGGGGAGGGAACCCCTTTACCGCTTGGAGGCCTTCTTGGCGGCGGCCTTGGAAGCCTGGCCCAGATCTCCCATCGCCTTGGCGACCGCGTTCAGGTTGTCCCGATGGGACGTGACCACGCTGTCGACGATGGTGTTGAACTGCTTGTAGGCTTCGATCTGGCTGCGGACCATGTCGCTGAAGAAGGAGCCGTAGGGCTGGGCGCCGCCGTTCGGGATGGCGCTGGCGACCTGCTCGAGCGACTCGGCGACCATGTCTTCGGCCGCGCTGCGGTTGCTCTCGGAGATGCTGGCCAGCTCGGTGCTCGCTTCGTTGCCGAAGTCGTACAGCTCCTTGGAGAAGCTTTCGATGGCCTTGAGCTCTTCGGCGGCGTACTCCTTCTGCAGGGCCGGCAGTTCGTCCAGGTTGCGGACGCCGCCGATCTTCGCGGAGTAGGAGGCCTGCCGCTCGAGCGTCGCCTTGGTGGCGGCGATGTTCTTCTCGAGCAGGCTGACCGACTTGCGCAGCGTCAGGTCGACCACTTTGTTGGCGTTGTCGAGGGTGGCTTTCGCGGCCTCGGCGTTGATGGTGTTCTTGTTCATAGTCGTTTAGAATGTTGGTGAAAACGATGTGCATATTCTAATTGCTGCACCGCACAAATTCAAGTCCTGGGCCGCCGCGGCCTGCGAAATCTTCACCCGCCTGTAAGTATATGGAAATGCTGCGAAATTTTAGCAACAATTCCGGGCGGAAACGCCAATGTTGCACCGCAGCAATTATCGTGGCCCTGCTGGGAGCCTCCGCGCCGCCGCCCGCGGCGGCCGACCGGGCGACGATCCGCCCGGTGCTGTTGCTGCAGGACGCGGTCCGGCTGGCCGACGGCCGGCGGCAGGACGCGGGCATGCTGCGGGAGCTGGCGGCGGGCAGCCCCTCGGCCTGGGTGCGGCACGAGGCGGCGCGCGAGCTCGCCGACTACCTCGCCCGCCGCGGCGAGTGGAGCGAGTACCAGGGCGTCGCCGGCCACGCCAGCGCCTGCGGCCTGCTGCTGCGGGCCCTGTATGAAGGGAACCGGGAGCGCATCGCGGCGGCGACCGGCCCCGCGCTGCTCGGCGACCCGCGCGACCAGACCTGCCTGGCGGCGCTGCAGCGGGCTTCGGCGGCGGGCTTTTTGAGTGACCGCGACGTGTGGCGGCGCATCCGCGGCCTGATCGAGGAGCGCAAGACCCGCGACGCGCAGCGGCTGCTGGGCCTGCTCAAGGAGGACCGGGCCTCGGCGGCGACGCTGCGCAACGCGGTCAACAACGCCACCAGCCGCCTGCTCGGGCCGCGGATCGAGCTGCGGCAGCGGGTGGACCAGGAGCTGCTGGCGGTCTCGGCGCTGGTCGCGGCCATCTACAGCCGCTCGCCCAAGAAGATCGGCCAGGTCAGCGCCGGCCTCGCCGAGTACGCGCCGCGGCTCGATGCCGACCTTGCCGCCCACCTGTGGCCCTACATCGGCAAGTGGCACGCGCTCAATTTCAGCTACGCGGGCGCGATGGACGCCTTCGGGCGGGCGCCGCTGGCCGAGCACGGCCGCTACGCGCTGGCCTGGCGGACGCGCGCCGCGCTGCGGCTGGGCGACTGGGACGAGGTGGTGAGGACCATCGAGACCATGCAGGGCGAGCAGCGGACGCTGTCGGCCTGGCGCTACTGGCACGCCCAGGCCCACCACGAGCTCGGCAGCCGGCAGCGGGCGCGGCGGCTGATGCTGGGCGTGGCGCGGGACTTCGACGACTACTACGGCCTGCTGGCGAAAGAAAGCGTCGGCGGCATGCAGGTCGCGACGGCCACCCGGCGGCCGCGGGCGGCGCTGATGGACAAGCTGCGCGACGACGTCGACGTCCGCATGGCGATCGCGCTGGGCCGCGACGGCAAGACGGTCGAGGCCCGCAAGATCTGGAAGTTCCTCCTGCGCCGCCTCGGCGACCCCGAGGTCCTGGCGCTGGCGGCGCTGGCGGCCGAGGAGGGCTGGTACCTCGGCTCGATCAACGCCGCCGACGCCGTCAAGGCGGACGCCTCCGACCACGAGCAGCGCTTCCCGACCCCGGCGGCCTTCGCGGCGGCGGTCGCGGACCGCGCCGCCAAGGACGGCGTCCCGCCCGAGCTGGTCTACGCCATCATCCGCCAGGAGAGCCGCTTCAACGCCAAGGCGGTCTCAAGCGCCGGCGCCCGCGGTCTGATGCAGGTGATGCCGCGCACCGCCCGCCTGGTCGCGAACAAGCACAAGTTCACCCGCTACAGCCTGCCGCGCCTGACCCTGATCGAGCCCAACGTCACCATCGGCGTCCGCTACATGGCCGACCTCTACAAGAACTACGGCGGCGACTTCGTGCGGCTGAGCGCGGCCTACAACGCCGGCCCGACCAACCTGCGGCGCTGGCTGCGCCGCTCGGAGGGGGTGGACCGCAAGGTCTTCATCGAGACCATCCCCTTCACCGAGACGCGGCTGTACGTCAAGTTCGTGCTCGCGAACGCCGTGCACTACGCCTGGCGGCTGGGGCGGGACGAGCCGCGGCTCGCGCCGCTGGTGGCGGGCAGCTACTGAGGAGCCGTCAGGCTGCCATGCATTCGGCGAGGCGCGCGAAGAACTCGGCGCCGTCCCGGGTGTCGCGCCACTGCCCGTCGGCGTGGCGGAAATGGTAGCCGCCGCTCGGGGCGGCCAGCCAGATCTCCTTGACCGGCGGCTGGCGGTTGACGATCAGCTTGGCGCCGGACTCCAGGGTGATGTCGCAGATGTCGCCGTTGTTCTCGTAGTCGCCGACGGCGTCGGCCTCGGCCAGCAGCTCGTCGAGCCGGTCGAAGAGTTCGACGCAGAGGCGGTCGTAAGTAGAATCGTCCACGCGCCGAATTTTACCGCCGCGCCTCTTTGCCGTCGATGAGAAAGACCCTGACCGGACTGCTGCGGGCCTGCGCCCTCGCCGCCGCGCTCGCCTTGGCCGGCTGCGGCCAGCACGGTCCCCTCGAGCTGCCGCCGCCGGCGGCGGAGTCCGAATGACGAGCTGCGAGGAAGCGGTCGCGGCCGGCGAGATCGAGGGCGTCGGCCTCGAGCGCATCGCCGCCGACTTCGGCACCCCCTGCTACGTCTACGACGCCGCCCAGCTGCAGGCGGCCTGCGCCCAGGTCCTCGCGCTCGCCGCGCCATTGCAGGCGCGGGTCTGCTACGCGGTCAAGGCCAACGGCAACCTGTCGCTGCTGCACCTGATCCGCGACGCCGGGCTTGGCTTCGACGTCTCCTCGGCGGTCGAGCTGCAGCGCGTCGCCCAGGCCGGCGCCAAGCCCGCCGACGTCATCATGACCGGCCCCGGCAAGTCCGCCGTCGACCTCAAGGCGGCGGTCGAGGCCGGCGTCGCCGAGATCGTCTGCGATTCGGCCGGCGAACTCGCCCGCCTCGAGACCATCGCGTCCGAAGCCGGCCGCAAGGTCGCCGCCGGCGTCCGCCTCAACCCGGCGATCGACGCGCCCAGCCACCCGCACCTCGCCACCGGCCGCGGCGAGGCGAAGTTCGGCGTCGGCGCCGACGAGGCCGCGAAGATGTTCAGCCGCATCGCCGCGAGTTCCGTCCTCGAGACCGGCAGCCTCAGCTGCCACATCGGCTCGCAGATCGCCACCAGCGAGCCCTACATCGAGCTCGCCAAGGTGATGCTCGCCTTCGCCGAGCGGCTGGACAAGGAAAAATGCCCGCCGGCGCGCCTCGACCTCGGCGGCGGCTTCGGCATCGGCGACGCCAAGGAGCGGCCCGCCGCGACGCCGCTGGCGGGGGTCGCCGCCTGGCTGGCCGAGCACGGCGCCGGCCGCAGCTACGGCTTCCAGCCCGGCCGCTCGGTGGTCGGCCGCTGCGGCATCCTGCTCGCGCGCGTCGAGTACCGCAAGGACCGCCACCTCATCGTCGACGCCGGCATGACCGAGCTGCTGCGGCCCTGCCTGTACGGCGCGGTCCACGGCGTCGCGCACGTCGGCTCCAAGCCGGCGCCGGCCGGCGCGCTCGACGTCGTCGGCCCGGTCTGCGAGAACGCCGATTTCCTCGCCCAGGGCGTCGCGCTCGACGCCGGCCCCGGCGACCTCGTCGCGGTCTTCGACTGCGGCGCCTACGCCAGCGCGATGGCCTCGGGCTACAACGGCCGCCTGCGCGCCTGCGAAGTCCTCGTCAAGGACGGCGTCGCGCGGCTGATCCGCGCCCGCGAGAGCTTCGCCGATTCGATCCGCGCCGAGGACGGCGCCTTCGACTGGCTCTAGCCTTCGGCGGCGGTCAGCCGCCGGTACTTGGCCAGCAGCTCGCTTTCGCTTTCGGGATGGCTGTCATCCTTCGGGATGCAGTCCACCGGGCACAGCGCCACGCACTGCGGCTCGTCGAAATGGCCGACGCACTCGGTGCAGCGCGCCGGGTCGATCTGGTAGTACTGCGGCCCCATGCTGATCGCCTGGTTGGGGCAGGCCGGCTCGCAGACGTCGCAGTTGATGCACTCGGAGGTGATCTTCAGGGCCATCGCCGCGCTCAGCCGTGTCCGAACTTCTTGCGCAGCCGGGCCGCGACCTCGGGGTTGACGTAGTTGCTCAGGTCGCCGCCGAGCATGGCGATCTCGCGGACCAGGCTCGAGGCGACGTGGATGAACTCGTTGTTCGGGGCGATGAACATGGTCTCGACCTGGCCGAGCCGGCGCTGGATGTCGGCGAGCTGGATCTCGCGCTCGTAGTCGGCGACGTTGCGCAGGCCGCGCAGCACCACGCCGATGCCCGCGGCCTTGAGATGGTCGGCGAGCAGGCCCTCGAGCGGCGCCACCGTCACGTTGGCCTGGTCCGCGACCGCGGTCGCGATCATCTTCTGCCGCTCGTCCAAAGTGAACAGGGGATCCTTGTGGACGCCGGCGGCCACCAGCACCCGGACCTCGCCGAAGATCTTCGCCGCGCGCCGGATCACCGACTCGTGCCCCCGGGTCGGGGGATCGAAGGTCCCCGGGTAGGCGATGACGCCGGGCTTGCCCATCACTGCTCCCGCAGCCGCGCCGCCGCGAAGCTGTCCGGATGCAGCCGCAGCAGCATGCTGCGCCAGCTCGAGGACCGGTCGCCGTCGACCTTGGCCGCGATGTCGGCCAGCAGGTACAGCGCCTCGGGCTCGCGGGCGTCGCCGGGCCAGTCGCGGACGAAGCCGGCCAGGGTGTCGCGGGCCAAGCCGTAGTCGCCGGCGCCGTGCTGCAAAAGGCCGGTCCAAAAGCGCGCTTCGTCCTGGTAGGGCGATTCGGCGTCCGCCGCCAGCGGCGCGAGCGCCGCGAGCGCCTCGTCCGCCGGCGCGCCGTGGTAATGCAGCGCCAAGGCGGCGCGGAAGGCCTTGGCGTCGGCGCTGGCGAGCACGCCTTGCAGCTCATTGAGCTGGCCGCCCTGGGCCGCGACCACTTCCCGCAGCTCGTCGTCGAGCTGGTCGCCGCCGGCGTCGATCAGCTTTTGGCGCGCGGCGGCGGCGGCCTTGAAGCCGGCGTTCTCGGCCCGCAGCTCGCTCAGCAGGCGCTCCATCTCGACGGTCTCGATCTCGAGCTTGCCGATCTGCTCGCGGATGACGTTGATGCGGTCGGCGGACCGCTGGATGTCGGCGTCGATCGCGATGATGCCGGCCCGCAGCTCGTTGTCGTCGAAGAAGCGCTGCGCCCAGGCCGCCGGCGCGGCGGCGGCCAGCAGCAGGGCCAGCGGCAGCGCCCTCACGCCGCCTCCGGCGCCAGCAGCGCCCAGTGCGCCGCGCCGGTCCGGCCGGTCCGCAGCAGCCGCCAGCCCGCCGCCGCCGCCACCGGCGCGGGGCCCTCGCAGCACGCGACCGCCCCCGGCCGCAGATGCGGCGCCAGCAGCCGCAGCAGCTCCTCCCACCAGCCGGGGAGGGCGCTGTCGGCGAAGGGCGGGTCGACGAAGGCCAGGCCGTAGGCCGTACCGGCCGGCCGCCGCAGCCATGCCAGGGCGTCGTGGTTGCAGACCCGCGCCGGCCCGGCGTCCAGCAGCGCGATGTTGCCGCGCAGGGCCTGCGCGACCCGCCGCGACTTCTCCACGAAGGTCGCCGAGCGGGCGCCGCGCGACAGCGCCTCGAGGCCGAAGGCGCCGCTGCCGGCGTACAGGTCCAGGCAGTCCTGGCCCGCGACGCCGCGCGCGCCGAGGATGTTGAACATGGTCTCGCGGCAGGCGTCCTGGCTGGGCCGCACCGTCGGCATGACCTTCAGCCGCCGGGCGCGCCATTTGCCGGCGATGATGCGGACGCGGCCGACGGCGGGCACCGCCGCTCCTCAGCCGCCGCCGGCGGCCGCCGCTGCCGCTTCGCGCCGGCGCTGGTCCGCCGCCGCCGAGGTCGGGTGCTGCCGCAGCAGCCGCTGCCGCCAGTGCCGCGCCCGCTCCTCGTCGCCCAGGCTGCGCGCCAGGTCCTCGAGCGCCAGCAGCGCGTCGGGGAGCCGCGTCGATTCGGGGTATTCGGCCACCAGCCGCAGCAGCGCGTCCTGCGCGGCGATGTCGTAGCCCTGGTCGCGCTGCATCTGCCCCAGCCAGAACAGCGCCGAGTGCGCGTAGCGCGAGGCCGGGTAGCGCAGCAAAAGCTCGTCGATGGCGTCCTCGGCGGCGGCGTATTCCAGGCGGCCGTAGGCGGCCAGCGCCTGCTCGTACAGCTCGCCGTCGCTGCTTTGGATCTCGGCGCGCAGCTCCTCATAGCCGTCCGCGATCGACTGGCGCAGCGCCGCGCCCTCGCCGTCGATGCGCTTGCCGATCGCCTCGATGCGCGCCTGCTGCCGCGACGCCAGCTGGCCGTTCTCCTCGATCAGGCCGGAGAGCTCGCGCGCCATGTCGAGCAGCTCGCGCTTCTTGGCGTTGAGCTTGACCGTCTCGGCGGCCAGCGTCCGGATGTTGCCCTCAAGGGCGGTGATCTTGGCCTCGAGCTCGGCCAGCTTCTCCCGGGCCTCGTCGTCCTCGAAGATGGTCCTGACCTGCGCCTGCGCGCCGCAGGCGCAGAACGCTAGCGCCGCAGCGGCGGCGGCGGCGCGCTTGAAGCGGTGGGGCCGGGCGCTATTCGCCGGTGTAGACGATTTCAACGCGCCGGTTCTCAGCCCAGGCGGCCTCGTCCGAACCCAGGGCCCGCGGCCGTTCCTCGCCATAGCTGATGGCCTCGATCTGGTCGGCGAAGACGCCGCTCGCGAGCAGGTACTCCTGCACCGCGTCCGAACGGCTCTGCCCCAGGGCGAGGTTGTATTCGGTGCTGCCGCGCTCGTCGGCGTGGCCCTGCAGGCTCACGCTGGCGTCGGGATTCTCGACCAGGTACTCGGCGTGGGCGGCGAGCATCGGCAGGAAGTCGTCGCGGACCACCGCCTTGTCGAAGTCGAAGTAGACCAGGCGCTCGCCCAGCAGGCCCGTGGCGTTGGCCGGCGTCGGCGGCTTGTCGCCGGCGCGTTCGACCCGCGGCGCGGTGCGCACGACCTGCGGCGCGTCGCCGCTGGCGCCCTCGTCCTGTGGCGGCAGCGAGGAGTAGGCTTCCTCACGGGCGCACGAGGCCAGGCCTGCGAGCAGCACCGCGGAGGAAATCAGTTGCGCTATTTTTTTCATAGTTGCCAGTCTCCTTGTGTCATGGCCGGGTTGCCGGCAGCCGCGCTCCAGCCGGAGCAGCTGCGCAGATTTCTCGGGGCGTCCATGCCTGCATTTTACAAAACTTCCCGCATTTTAGCATTTATCGGGCTTTTTCCAAGAATCCCGCCGCCGGGGCCTCAGTACCAGTTGTTGAGGGTCGAGGCCGGGCTCCAGGCCGGATCCTTGATCTCGCCCTGCTCGGCGATGGTGAAGGGCCGCGTGATCTTGCCGTTGATCGAGACCGTGTACAGGATGTTCGGCCGGGCGTCGTTCTTGAACAGCAGCATCTCGCCGTTGGGCGAAAAGCTCGGCGAGTCGGCCAGGTCGATGCCGGTCAGCGGCACGGTGGCGCCGTCGGTCGCGGCGCTGTCGGCGATGTGGACGTTGAAGCCGTTGGCGTCGCGGCGGATGAAGGTCAGCATGCCGCCGTCCGGGCTGAAGCGCGGCGAGACGTTGTAGCCGGAGCCGAAGGTCAGCCGCCGCTCGGCGCCGCTGGCGCGGTCGCGCAGGTAGATCTGCGGCGAGCCGCTGCTGTCGGAGACGAAGGCGAGCAGGTTGGGGTCGGTGGGCGAGAACACCGGCTCGGTGTCGATGCCGGCGCTCTCGCGCAGCCGCAGCTTGCGGGTGCCGTCGGCCGACAGCAGGTGGATCTGGGTGCTGCCGGACTCCGACAGCGCGACCGCGATCCAGCGCCGGTCCGGCGACATCGCCGGCGAGGAGTTGTTGCCCTTGAAGCTCGCGACCACCTTGCGCTGGCCGGTCAGCAGCTGGTGCTCGTAGACGATGGGCTTCTTGCGCTCGTAGGAGACGTACAGGATGCGGTTGCCGTCCGGCATCCATTCGGGCGAGATGATCGGCTCGGGGCTCTTGATCAGGGTCTGGGCGCCGAAGCCGTCGTAGTCGGCGACCTTGAGCTCGTAGGTGGCGCTGCGCTTGTCGCCGGTGCGCAGCACGTAGGCGATCTTGGAGGTGAACACCCCCGGGATGCCGGCGAGCTTCTCGTACAGCCAGTTGGCGATGGTGTGCGCCACCAGCCGCTCCTGCCCCGGGCCGATCGCCAGCGCGAAGGCCTCGTCGGGCCGCTGCGTGACCAGGTCGATGAGCTGGTAGGTGACGCGCTGGCCGTCGGCGTCGACGCGGCCGACCAGCATGTACTCCTGCTGGCTGGGGTCGAAGGCGTCGTAGTCGGGCTCCTCGAAGGGCCCGAGGGTCGGGACCGGCTGGTGGAAGGCGCGGAACAGGCCGGTGCGGTCGAGGTCGTCGGTGATGATCCGCGACAGCTGCCGGGTGTCGACCTGCTCGCCCTCGAAGGCCTGGATGAGGATCGGGATGCGGCGGACGCCCTGGCTTTCGAGCTGGATCTCGACCGCCGCCCGCAGCGGCGCCAGCGGCAGCAGGCCGCACAATGCCAGGATGCCAAGCCGTCGCAGCAACATCGTCGGGGCTAATTTTCGCACAGCGCGCCTAGTTCTGCTTGGGCTTGACGATCAGGATGACCTCGCGGAACTCGCGGCGCAGCTTGGCGTCCTGCGGCAGCGTGAAGCCGTTCTCGGCGGCGCGGATCACCGCCCGGACCGCCTGGCTGTCGAACAGTTCGTTGCCGGAGCCCTCGCTGATCGCCGGCGTCCCGACCAGCCGGCCGGCGTCGTCGAGCGCGAAGGTCACCTCGACCTGGATGTCGGGATTGACGCCGTCGGGATGGGCGAGGTGCCGCTGGATGCTGTTGGAGATCGCGCTGATCGCGGCCTGCATCTCGCGGCTGTTGCGCTCGGCCAGGATCCGCGCCCGCTCCTCTTCCCGCGCCCGGGCCGCGGCCTCCTCGGCCAGGCGCTGGCGCTCGAGCTCGGCGGCCCGCTCCTCCTCTTCGCGGCGGCGGCGCTCTTCCTCTTCCTTGCGCTTTTGCTCCTCGGCGCGCTTGCGCTCCTCCTCCTGCCGGCGCTGTTCCTCCTCCTGCCGGCGCTTCTCCTCTTCTTCTTTGCGTTTCTGCTCCTCGGCGCGGCGGCGCTCCTCTTCTTCTTTGCGTTTCTGCTCCTCGACGCGGCGGCGTTCCTCTTCTTCCTCCTCGCGCTTTTGCTGCTCGGCGCGGCGGCGCGCGAGCTCGGCCTCGCGCTGCTCGGCCTCCCGGGCCTCCTCCTGCCGCTGCCGCTCCTCGGCCTGGGCCTGCAGGTCGGGCTCGGGCTCGGGTTCAGGCTCCGGCTCTGGTTCGGGCTCCGGTTCCGGTTCCGGCTCGGGCTCCGGTTCGGGCGGCGGCGCGGGGGTAGGCGGCGGCAGGCTGATGGCGACGCGCATCGGCTCCTGGACCGCGACCACCCGGCGGAAGCTGATCGAGCCGAGCAGCGGCAGCACCATCAGGGTCAGGATCATGCCGGCCTGGACCGCCGACCACAGGGTGCTCGGCTCGTGCAGCCGATGCATCCTCATTTCATTATTCGCCGATGCGGGTGACCAGGCCTACGTTTTTGATGTCTTCGCGGTGCAGCAGCGCCAGGACCTCGACCACCTTCTCATAGGCGATGGTCCGGTCGGCGGAGATCAGGATGGGCGCGCCGGGGAAGGTCTGGCGGCGCTCGCGCAGCAGCTGCAGCAGGTCGGGCAGGGTGTTGAAGCTGATCTCCTCGGCGCCGAAGTTGTAGTCCTTGAGCAGGTAGCCGCCGTCGGCCGGCAGCTGGATCTCGAGCGCCTCCTGGCGCTGGGTGGCCGAGACGTCGCCGGCCGGCGGCAGGTCGATGACCGCCTGGTTGATCAGCGGCGCGGTGACCATGAAGATCACCAGCAGCACCAGCATGACGTCGAGGTAGGGGACGACGTTGATCTGGCTCTGCAGCCGGCTGTTGGAGCGGGCCTTGCGCATCACAGGCTGCGGCGGATGATGTTGCAGAAGTTGTCGGCGAAGTTCTCGAACTGGACGATGAAGCGGTCCAGCCGCGCCGACAGGTGGTTGAAGGCGATCACCGCCGGGATGGCGCAGAACAGCCCCATCGCGGTCGCGATCAGGGCCTCGGCGATGCCCGGCGCGACCTGGGCGATGGTCGCCTGGCTCGAGGTCGTCAGCGAGCGGAAGGCGTTGATGATGCCCCAGACCGTCCCGAGCAGGCCGATGTAGGGGCTCGCCGAGCTCGCGGTCGCGAGGTACGGCAGCAGCGCCTGCAGCTTGTCGATCTCGATCTGGATCGCGCTCTCCATCGCGCGGCGGATGCCCTCGACCGCGACCTGCTGGTCGGAGAAGCCGGCCTTGCGGGTCTTGTCATACTCGTGCATGCCCTCGAGGAAGATCGGCGCGAGGCCGTCGCTGCCGTACTCCTCCTCCTCGGCGCGGATGCGGAACTCCTCGATCTTGCCGGCCGCCCAGAAGTCCTCCTCGAAGTTGCCGCAGTCCTCGCTGACCTGGCGGAAGATCTTGACCTTGCGGATGATGAACCACAGGACGAAGAACAGCATCACCGACAGCGTGAGCAGCACGCCCTGGGCGAACAGGCTGGCCCGCGCGACCAGGGAGATGATGTCGGTCTCGGCCACGGAGGGCTATTTTAAGCGACGGGCGCCGCGCTCAGGGCCGCTGCAGCGCCGCCGGCAGGCGCCGCGGCCGCAGGGTGGCGGCGTCGACGCAGGCGACCTTGATCACCGCGGTCCCGCAGGATTCGCCGCCGCGGCGCATTTGCTGGTCGAAGACCGCCGACGCCGGCCCCGCCTCGGCGAGCCGGGTCGCGACCAGGACCTCGTCGTCCAGCCGCAGCGGCCGCCGCCAGGACAGCTCGGCGCTGACGACGACGAAGGCCGCGCCCTCGGCGATGCAGGCCGCCGGCGCCAGGCCGCGCTCGCGCAGCCATTCGCTGCGGCCCTGCTCGTACCAGCGCAGCCAGCAGGAGTGGTGGGCGACGCCGCCGAGGTCGGTGTCGGCGACGTAGACCCGCAGCCGGTGCTCGGTGGTCGGCTCTTCGGCGCTCATTCGAGCAGGGTGGGATTGGCGGCCGGCGGGGTGCGGCCGGCCCACTTGAAGGCGCTCGCCGCCGCGATCCGGCCGCGCGGCGTGCGCTGGATGTAGCCCTGCTGGATCAGATAGGGCTCGATGTAGTGCTCGAGGGTCTCGGGGCTCTCGCCCAGCGACACCGACAGGGTGTCGAGGCCGGCGGGGCCGCCGCCGAAGCGCTCGAGCAGCGTCCGCAGGTAGGCCTTGTCCATCGCGTCGAGGCCGAGCTCGTCGACCTCGAGCATGTCGAGGGCTTCTTGGGCGACGGCGTGGCTGAGCTTGCCGCCGTGGCGGACCTGGGCGTAGTCGCGGACGCGGCGCAGCAGCCGGTTGGCGAGCCGCGGCGTCCCGCGGGCGCGCCGCGCGAGCTCGGCGACCGCCTCGTCCTCGGCCTTGGCGCCGAGCAGGCCGGCGGAGCGCTTGATGATCTCGGCGAGCTCGGCCGGCGGGTAGAAGCCGATGCGCAGCACGATGCCGAAGCGGTCGCGCAGCGGCGAGGTCAGCATGCCGGCGCGGGTGGTCGCGCCGATCAGGGTGAAGGGCTCGAGCGGCAGCGACACCGCCGCCGCGCCGGCGGCGCCGTCGCCCATGACGACGTCGAAGCGCCGGTCCTCGAGCGCGCTGTACATGCTCTCCTCGATCGCCGGGTGCAGGCGGTGGATCTCGTCGATGAACAGCACGTCGCCGCGGGCGAGCGCGGTGAGCGCGGCGGCCGCGTCGCCGGGCCGCTCCAGCGCCGGGCCGCTGGTGACGCGCAGGCCGCCGCCCATCTCGTTGGCGATGATGTGGGCCAGCGAGGTCTTGCCCAGCCCCGGCGGCGAGACTAAAAGGACGTGGTCGAGCGGCTCGGCGCGCTGCCGGGCCGCCTCGAGGTAGATCTCGAGCTGCTCCTTGAGCTTCGCCTGGCCGATGAAGTCGGCGAGGCGCTGCGGCCGCAGCAGGCGCTCGCTGGCGGCGTCGGCGTTCTGGCCCGCGGGGTCGCTGACGCGGCGGGCGGCCTTGGCCTTCGGGCTCACCGGTCCGGACCGCCGTTCATAAAATCGGCGCGCATGAACGACAGGGAAGTCCCAGTCATCGCGGTCGACGGGCCTGCGGCGGTCGGCAAGGGGTCGGTGGCGCGGGAGGTCGCACGGCGGCTTGATTTTAACTACCTGGATTCGGGCCGGGTCTACCGGGCGGCGGCGCTGCTCGCGGC
>MEIE01000179.1 GCA_001750625.1 Candidatus Amphirhobacter heronislandensis | reverse complement strand
CCGGCGGCCCGCAGGCGCAGGCCGAGGGCGCTGCCCCCGTCGAGAGCCCAGCTGCCGTAAGGCGTCAGCAGCCCGTCGGCCACCGCGAGGCCGTAGCTCAGGTCCGCCTGGGCCCGCAGCTCGTTGACCGAGGTCTCGGGCGGGCGCAGCATCATTTGGACCGCCGTGTCGGCGAGCAGCTCGTCGGGCGTGGTGGCCAGGCCCCAGCTCGGGCTGAAGCCGAAGCCCAGGCCCAGGCCGCCGCGGCCGGGCGCCGCGCGGACGTCGATCTCGGCGCCGGAGGCGTGCTCTTCGGCGGCCGCATGGCGGTAGATGACGCGGACGCGGACGGGATTGGCCGGGTCGGTCTGGACGATCGCCGCCAGCACCAGGCTGCCTTTCTCCTGGGCGCCGTCGCCCCAGGTGTCGGCGTAGGCGAGCTCGACGCCCGGCCGCAGCGGGGTGTCGGCGATGAGCGCGCCGTGATGCTCGTAGGACAGCGCGAGCCGCATCGCGCCGGCGGACGAGTCCATGGCCGGCTCGCCCTCTTCCTCCTCGACTTCGATGTCGCCGTTCGCGGCGAGGACGCGGACGTGCAGGGCGGCGTTCAGGTCGCGGCGGTAGCCGAGGGCGTAGCCGACGTAGTCGGCGTCGCGCCGCAGCTCGCCGTCGCCATCGTCGCTGTCGATGATGACTTCGCCGCCGCCGCGGCCGGCCGCCAGCGCGAGCAGGCCGCTGTCGAACTGCGTCGCGACGTACGGGTGCGCGGCGCCGATCTCGATGCTGTACGAGCCCTCCTGGCCGCCGTCGACGAAGTCGGCCTTGAGCTCGTGGGCGCTGTAGCCCACGCCCAGCAGCAGGCTGTCGCCGAACCAGGCGTCGACGCCGAAGCGGGCGTTGAAGACCTCGCCGTCGTAAGTCGTGCCCCGCGCCGTCGCGCCTTCGAGGCCGTAGGCTTCGCCCTGCCCCCAGAAACTGAGGTCATGCAGCCGGTCGCGGCCGCCCTCGGGATCGAGCCCGATCGCGAAGGACTGTCCCGTCAGGAACTCCCGCAGGTCGATGTCGCCGTCTTCGATCTGCTGCTGCTTGGCCATGACCAGCTGCTGCAGCGCGGCCGCCGCGTCCGTCTCCTCGGCCTGCGGCCGCGCCAGGATCGCTTCCATGACGCCGAGATCGACCATGCCGGCCAGCGAGCCGCCCAGCTTCAGGCCGAGCTCGGGATCGTTGCCAATCATCAGGCGGTAAGCCATCGTCAGCGGCAGCGGCGCGATCTCGGGGTCGCAGCTGCCATGCGGCCGCGCCTCGAGGGTCACCATCATCACTCCCATCGGCGGCTCGGACCGCTCCTTGAGCATGATGCCGACGTAGCGGTCGCTTGGAGACAGGTCGCCGGCCATGTTGACGTCGGCCATCGACGGCGTCGTGACGGCCTGGTCGTCCATGCTGCGGAACATGGCGAGCTGCAGGTAGGCCGGGGTGCCGGGCATCAGGCCGACGCTGATGCGATGGCAGCTTGCGGTGCTGCGGTGGAACGCGATGCCGGTGGGCATGGGCGCCGTCGCGGCCTCGATCTCCTTCATGACGAGCGCCTGGGACGCGCTGGCCTGGTCCTTGC
>MEIE01000178.1 GCA_001750625.1 Candidatus Amphirhobacter heronislandensis | reverse complement strand
CTATCCGCATTGCAGTCGCTCATGCTCGGAGACGACTTTGATGAGATGTCGGCAGTGGAGCAGCGCAGCCTGCGCAATCTCCCTGCCCGCGTGTATTACGGCGTCAACACCGACGAGGCCGTCGCGCTAAGGCTTCTCGGAGTGCCGCGAACTGCGGCGCCGGCACTCGCAAGACATCTTGGCGTCACTGCGGACGAACCGCTTCACCGGGTGCGTGGACGGCTGCGAGCAGCCGATGCAGGCGAGTGGACGAAGGCGATGGGCGAGCGCGGGGTTAGCCATCATCGAGTTTGGTCGATCATTGAGGGTCAGCCATGATTGCCGACCTGTCGAGAGCGAGTCGTTCAAATGGAGTGTGTTCAACCGACATCGCAGTCGCTGATCCTCATGAATCGTTCTGTTTCGGCATAATCTTGGGTCTTGCAAGCGGCGATGTCCGCGCGGAGGCTGCCCATGGCTAGAGCCGACCTGCCAACCGACTTGGTTCGCTTTGCACTGGCCGGCGACAAGGTCAGATTCCGGAAAGTCGTCGAAGCCATCGTCGCCGAGGAAAGAGCGAAGAGGCATACCTTTCTCGCCAACAAGTTGGAGGGCTTGCTCGGCGCCATGCCTGCCGATAGGTCCGCCCCGAATGGCGCAGGTGCGGTGCTGGAGCAGTAAGGTGTCCAGCCTGCTCCAAGAGGTGATGCCCGAGCGATCCCTCGACGACCTGACTTTGCCCAGAGATGTGCTCGAGATTTCAAAGGAGGTCGTGCAGGAGCGCCACCGACTTGATCTGCTGCGTTCATACAACTTGGAACCGCGCAACCGCCCCGCCTCCTGTTGATCGGCCCTCAGGGCAACGGGAAAACCTCGCCGGCCGAGGCATTCGCTCACGCCCTGATGGTTCCGCTATCAGTTGTTCGTTACGAATGAGAAGATCGATTGGAGACCGGCAGCCCTTTTGTACGCAAGAGGTCAAGGCGATGAGTGTCGTCGTCTCGGCCTTTAGAGAAAGAACCCTCCGGCGTGGAACGGATATTCAAGGCTTCGCGGACGAGCGGTTTCAAGGGGTACCGTCGTATGAAAAAGGCATCGGGTGACCCGCTGCCTCTCCGTCGGTGGGGGCCAAGCGGCGACATGCCTGATGCGAAGATGATCGAATCCATCAAACAGGTCGAATATATCGTTTGGAGACAGTCACTTTCATGACGAGGGACATCGCAAGGTGCGTGCTTGAGATAAGTGACGCGCGCATCGATGGTGCGGGTGTTAGGGCTCGTACACGAAACAACGCTTTGCTCGCCAATCTTGTCGGAGAGCGATTCTGCGGGTCGAGCGCTCATGACGGAACCATCATCGCCGTCGATGAGATGTGGGGCGCCGACATGACCACGACTGCTTCGAGTATCGGAAAAATCGGTCGCTGTTTTCGTGTGTATCGACTATCTTTCGGCCACCTGTGTGAGGTTGCACACCCGGCGAGAGATGCACGCGTTTCAAAGCGTTGCAGCCCACTCACCAAGAGGTGCGAACCATCGACCAATGTGTGGTGGCAGGCTAAGACCACCCGCCACGACAACGGGGCGCAGTACACCAGCCATGACTTCCTTTGGCGAGATTCGTTGGTTGGGAATCAACTCATCGCCGTCCTTCGTTCGCTT
>MEIE01000177.1 GCA_001750625.1 Candidatus Amphirhobacter heronislandensis | reverse complement strand
TACTGGCAGCTCGCGCGCTTCGACCGGCCGATCGGCTGGCTGCTGCTGCTGTGGCCGACCATGTGGGGGCTGTGGGCGGCGGCGGGCGGGACGCCGCCGGCTGCTCTGGTGGCGCTGTTCGCGGTCGGCGCGCTCAGCGCCCGGGCGATGAGCTGCTGCGTCAACGACATCGCCGACCGCGACATCGACCGGCAGGTCGGCCGGACCAAGGAGCGGCCGCTGGCGCGCGGCGCGGTGACGGTATACGAGGCCGCGCTGCTGGCGACGGTCTTCGCGCTGGGCTGCTTCGGCGTGTGGCTGCTGCTGGGCTGGCCGGCGCGGCTGCTGTGCCTGTTCGGCCTGTTCGTCGCGCTGAGCTATCCGCTCGCGAAGCGCTGGATGCAGCTGCCGCAGCTGCACCTCGCGGCCGCGAACAGCATGGGCGTCCTCGTCGCCTACGCCGAGCTGCGGTCGGACGTGCCGCCGGCGGGCTGGCTGCTGTACGGCGCCTGCTTCGCCTGGAGCTTCGCCTTCGACACCATCTACGCGATGGTCGACCGCGAGGACGACCGCAAGGCCGGCGTCAACTCGGCGGCGGTCTGGCTCGGCGACCAGGAGCTCAAGGGCATCAGCCTCGCCTACATCCTGATGCTGACCCTGCTCGTCATGTACGGCGCGGCGGCCGGCGCCGCGGCGACCTTTTACATCGTCGCGGTCGGCGGCGGCGCGGTGGTGGCGCGCTGGCTGCTGCGCATGATCCGCGGCCGCGAGCCCGAGCGATGCTTTTACAGCTTCCGCATGAACCACTGGCTGGGCCTGGTGGTCCTCGCCGGCGTCGCCGCCGGCCACGCGGCGTGGTGAGGAGGCGCCGGTGATCAGCCTCGCCGCCGGCCTCGCGAAGCTGCGCGCCGGCCTGCTGCCGCAGCGGACCGCCGCGACCGCCGCCGAGGTCCTCGCCGACCTCGAGCGCCGCCTGCTCGCCGCCGACGTCGGCACCGCCGCGACCCGGGCGGTGGTCGCGCGGGTCAAGGAGCGGGCGGGCGGTTCCGAGGAGATGGCCGCGATCGGCGCCGCGATCCGCGCGACGCTCGCCGAGCTGCTGGCGCCGCTGGCGCCGCGGCCGGCGCCGGCGCCCGAGTCCGGGCCGCGGGTGGTGATGCTGGTCGGCGTCAACGGCGGCGGCAAGACGACCACGGTCGCGAAGCTGGCGCGGCAGGAGATCGAGGCCGGCGGCCAGGTGGTGCTCGCCGCGGCCGACACCTTCCGGGCGGCGGCGCCCGAACAGCTGGCCGAGCTCGCCGGCCGCCTCGGGCCGGCCGCGCGGGTGGTGACCGACAAGGACCCGGGCGCCGCGGCCTACAACGCGGTCGCGGCGGGAGTAGCCGCCGGCGCGGGCCTGGTGCTCATCGACACCGCCGGCCGGCAGCCGAACAGCAAGGCGCTGATGGCCGAGGCCGCCAAGATCGACAAGGCGGCCGGCAAGGCGCTGGCGGGGGCGCCGCACGAGAAGGTCCTGGCGCTCGACGCCAACACCGGCCAGAACGCCCTGCGGCAGCTCGAGCTGTTCGACGCGGAGCTGGGCCTGACCGGGCTGGTGCTGACCAAGCTCGACGGCAGCAGCCGCGGCGGCGTGATCCTGGCGATCGCGCACGGCCGCCAGATCCCA
>MEIE01000176.1 GCA_001750625.1 Candidatus Amphirhobacter heronislandensis | reverse complement strand
CCGCTTCTTGTTCTCCATCCCCGCCAGGATGTTCCTGGTCAACGGACCGTCCGGGTCGAGACTCGCAAGCTTCGTCGCCCGAACGACATGAATCTGGTGTTCCTCAGCCATGCGCTTGGCTTCGACAAGGAGCGTGGACTTGCCAACCCCGCGCGGGCCGACGATCCTGATTGGCGCCATCGGGGAAGATTTGGCTTTTATGAATTGCAGGGCCATGGCCAGCATCTCCTGCTCCTTTTCCCGGCCCGCCAGATGGCCGGGCCTGGTGGCCGTGCCTGGCCTGAAAGGGTTGTCTTGTTTGCGAAACTTAGCCATGAAGGTATGATTTTAGTTCCTTTCGCCCATAGATGAACTGGACGAAGGGAGAAGGCGGCGGCGCCCGAAGCCTTCGCTTGCCTCTGCAAAGGCCGCCAAATGCTATTATAAGAAATTATGGCCGGATGGACCTGCGGTCCGCGCCCTCTACTTCTTCTTGCCCGGCCGGCGCAGACGCGCGGTCTTTTTGTCCTTGGCGTCGCAGTAATTGAAAAACGACGGGATGCCCGCCTCGATCTCGCCGCCGCGCGACCAGATGAAGCCGTAATCGACCAGCTTGTGGAAAGCCTCCAAGGCCCGCTCCTCGGCATCCTTGTCGAAACGCTCCGCCAGGGTCTCGGTGATCATGTCGTCCGCCACCCGGCCGCGGTTGAGCTTCAGCAGCTTCATGACGAAACGCGCATGATCGAGAAGGCCGACGTTCCTTTTCATCTCGCCGTAGACGAGCTGGTAGAACTCGTCGCGCTCCCGCTGGATCTGCGCTTTCGCCCGCCGCACCATCTGCTCGTCGACCTCGTCGCTCTTCGCCGCCATCATCTCTTCCCAGGCCCAGTAGCCGACGATCTGGATGAACAGCGGATAGCCGCCAGCCATGCCCGCCATCAATTCCAAGGCCTTGGGCTTGAACTTTGCGCCGTTGTCTATAAACGGCTTGCGCAGCGCCTCCCGCGTCGCCGCCGGCGCCAAGGCGTTGACCTGCAGGTTCCTGGCCCGGAAGATGAAGCTGGCATCGGCGCGGCCCAGCGTCTGGTCGATTCGCGGCGTCCCCGCCAGCAGCAGCATCAGCGGGTATTGATAGGTGATTATCTCCTGGCACATGCACAGCAGCTCGCCCAGCGGCCTGGGATCGCACCCCATCGCATCGTCGACCAGCAGCGCCAGCGGCCGCTGCCTCACCAAGGCCTTTAGCACCCGCTCCAGCGGCGGCGACGCGACGCTTTTCTTGGCGGTTCGGCTCGGCCTCCGGCGCAGGCCGTCCGCCAGATCGGCGTACAGGCAGCCGTCCGCAGTCAGACTGTCAATCGGACCCGTGCGAACCACATAGATGCCCCGCTCCTCGGCCATCAGGCGGGCCTTCTTGACCAGCGCCGCCCGTCCCGTCCCGCGCGGGGCGACGATCTTGACCGGCGCCAGCGGCGAGTCGGCCATGCGGCCCGTCTTCGCGTCGCGCGGCTCGGTGATGGCGTCCAAGGCCGCCGCGATCGCCCGCAGCTCCCCGTCCCGGCCCGCCAGATGGGCCGGCGGCCCGGATTGAAAGGATTGCGCGGCCGAACGTCCATCAAGGACAATTCTACCTTATTTACTCCTTGGGCTAGGCGAACAGCGCGTCGACGAAGGCCGCGGGGTCGAAAGGCAGCAGGTCGTCGACCCCCTCGCCGACGCCGACGTAGTTCAGTGGGATCTGGCGGCCGTGCGCGATCGCCAGGATCACGCCGCCGCGGCTGCTGCCGTCGAGCTTGGTCAGCACCAGCCCGGTCAGGCCCAGCTCCG
>MEIE01000175.1 GCA_001750625.1 Candidatus Amphirhobacter heronislandensis | reverse complement strand
AACATGGGAGAAAGACCATGAGTACGCAAGTACGCAAGTACGCAAGTACGCAAGTACGCAAGTACGCTAAAAACATCGGCGATTCTCGTCGCTAGTCTCGTCGGGCTCTGGCTCGGCATCATCGGGGAGGTATCGGCATCAACCGAATCCGAGTCTGTTTCGGTAGTGACAGAGAGGCTTTCGTTTGAAGATTGCGGCGGTGGCAGCGGCGGTAGTATCGGTGCTAGGTGGCGCAACCATGTCTTTATGAAATGGCATAAGATTGCTTATAAATATGAGCATAGAGTCGAGTTGAAGAATGGCTATACCCTCGATCAGTTCAAGATTGACATGGATAATGTGCTCACATCGCCCGAACTTATCAATTGTCAAAGTTATAATAAAACCACGGTTGCTCATATATCTGCATCCTTCGCGTCTATAGAGACTGCTAAATGGGCGGTATCGAAAGATATCGACCTAACCATCACTGACAATCATGGACGTACTGCTTATGATGTAGTACTACTTCTCATTAAACAATTTACCGAGAACAAAAATGGGGTATATCCTCCTACTCCTGAGAATTTAGCGAGACTTGAGAGATGGAATAGGTTGACTACGATACTCAGTCCCACTCCACGACCATTGCATCGTCGCCGAGAATATGCAAGAGAGCTTCGCAAGTCGTCTGATCAATCCGATATTTGACGGCTATCAGCATATAACCACTGCGAAAGCACCCGGTATAGGATTCTTCAAAAACTGGAGATCAACGATAACTTTCCATTGCCGAGCATCTCTCGAGGAAATCTGCGGTCCGCTTGACTATACTGTTGACGATAATTGGCCGGAAGAAGTTGCACAAGAAATCAAGGACACGCACGGTCTTTATATACGATGCGGTGATAGCATCAATCTGCTCGATGTCGATGCCATCAATTCTGGGGGATGGGTGTCGATCGATATGCATCAGCCTTGGGTTAGTTACCCATACAGTCATGACTGCAAAGCGCATTCTAGCAATCCGTTCACGCTGACGATCAAAACGACCCGACTCGCTCGATAATCCCCGCTCTGATTTTCAGCGCTATATCACCCTCGCAGGCGGCATCCGCTTGCGAGGGTGATTTTTACGAAAATCTAGATCCGTCCGGCTTCGCTCCGCGCTTCCGAGGGTATTCTCCTCCAGTCTTTTTCGAATGGACATTCCTACCCGATCGTCGAGCGGAGTTCGGATTTCATAAGAACGGCATAATCGCTCCCCGGCATTGGATGCATGTTCGCCGCGACGAGGGTTATCTGATAGAGGGCGAACGCATTGCCCGTCTGGTCAAGGGAGCGATTATGATCGGCAACCATCTGCAGATCGAGACCGGCATCGACAATAGTGGCAAGGCGGGGTAATGGGTGCTGGTGGGAGCGGGGCAGTTCACGATGCGTATCGACGGGTTGACCGTCGGCAGCATCTTTCTCGGAGAATGAGCGAGCGGCCGACCCGCGGCCGGAGCATCGCCCGCCCCCGAATATCCGCGACTTTGGAACGGACCGAGATGCTAGATTGCAAGTTTTCGGCGACGATACAGTATTCGTTCGCAGGCGGGGTCTGCCCGTCCATCTCGGCGCACGACTTGGTCGCCGGTGCGAGTGGAGGTTCTAAGAGATCGACCAATTTTTTATATACAGTATAAACCTCCCGATAAGTTATTGTAAATACGCCAGGCCATTTAAGATCATCGGAATCTTTGTATTTAGAATAATACTGCAACATCCCCTTAGCCATTTCAGCAGCAGTTTTGCCATGATGAAAAGCCCATGGGCCCAACGGGTTATCAACTTTGATGCTCAGGTCATAACCTTTCGACAGTGCCCATTTAGTGGCTTCTATATATGCATCAATAGACGCTGGATACCATCCTCCATTAAGCATGGCATTTATAAATGTATGACCATTATAATAATGATGGCCGATTGTCACTATCTTGCAATTGATAAGTTCAGGCTTAATGAGAACGCTATTCATCTCGGTATGAAATTCATCGAGGGTATAATTTGGAAAACTGAAATGCCTTACATTATATTTGTGGACTATACTCCGAAGTCGACCCGCGACCGAGTAATTTGGGCCAGTGCAATCATCAGGGTTTGGGATCGGCTGCACTTCAACTGGCTTATCAACATTGGTCGACGCCGAGACTGGTACGCTACCGAACCAGAGACCTGCGATGGTGGCGATGAGAATCGCCGATGTTTTTAGCGTACTTGCGTACTCATGGTCTTTACTCCCATGTTCTTCGAAGATGGCCACTGATGCGA
>MEIE01000174.1 GCA_001750625.1 Candidatus Amphirhobacter heronislandensis | reverse complement strand
GCGCGGACGGCGGAGGCCTTGGCCTCGCAGTGCGGATTGGTCTTTTGCAGCTGCAGGCAGGCGGCTTCAGCCTTGTTCATGCCGATCTGAGCGTCGTCGTAGAGCAGCTGCCGCTGCAGGTTGGCGAGCTCCACCTGGTCGCCGTCGCAGACGGTGAGGGCGCCGACGCCGGCGGCGGCGAGGTAATGGGCCGCCGGACAGCCCAGGCCGCCAACGCCGACCAGCAGGACGCTGGCCTCCTTGAGCCGGGCCTGGCCCTCAAGCCCGATCTCGTCGAGCATGATGTGGCGGCTGTAGCGCTCGAGCTCGGCGTCGCTCAGCTCGGGCGTCTTCATCGCTGGCAGTGCGGGCACAGGAACGTCGCGCGCTGGCCGAGCACGACGCGGGCGATCGGGAAACTGCAGGCGGGACAGGACTCGCCGGCCTTGCCGTAGACCTTGTGCTGCAGCTGGAAGTAGCCAAGGCGGTCGTCGCCGTAGCGGTGGTCGCGCAGCGACGAGCCGCCGGCCTTGATCGCCGCGCGCAGCACCGCCTTGCAGGAACGCACCAGCGCCGCGGCTTCGGGCCGCGCCAGCTTCTTGGCCGGCCGCAGCGGGCTGACGCGGGCGCGGAACAGGGCTTCGGAGGCGTAGATGTTGCCGATGCCCGCGATCTTGGCGCTGTCCATCAAAAGCAGCTTGATTGGCCGCGCGGTCGCGGCGCACAGCTTCGCCAGCAGCGCTGCGTTGAAGGCCGGACCCAGCGGCTCGACCCCGCTGTTCGCGACCCGCTCGTGCTCGGCGTCGCCGTCGCTCCAAAACACCATCCCGAAGCGGCGCGGATCGTGGTAGCGCAGCGCGACGCCCGCCGGCAGCAGCCACTGGACGTGGTCGTGCTTGCGCAGCGCGGCGCGTGCCGGTTCGATGCGAATGGTGCCGCTCATGCCCAGATGGATGCCCATCGTCCCGTGGCCGAAGCGCGCGAGGATGTACTTGGCGCGGCGCGTCACCTCCTTGACCTGGCGGTTTGCCACCAGCTCGGGCAGGTCGCTGCGGACCGGCGCGCGCAGCGAGCCGCAGATGATCTCCATCCGGCGGATCCGCCGCCCGGCCAGCACCGGTTCCAGCGCCCGCTTGACGGTCTCGACCTCGGGCAGCTCGGGCATCGCGGTCCGCTCAGGGGCGCCGCGCGACGATGACGCGCTTGAGCTGCTGGTAGTCGCGCACGGCGCTGATCGAAACGAAGCCCGCCGCGGCCAGCATCTTCGTGATCCGCTCGTGCTGGGCGATTCCGTGCTCGCAGGCCAGCGTCCCGCCCGGCGCGAGGCACTTCCAGGCGTGCGGGATGAGCCCGCCGAAGCACGCCAGACCGTCCGGCCCGCCGTCCAGCGCCAGCAGCGGATCGGCCAGATCTCCCGCCTCCCGCAGCCGCGCGCTCAGCGCCGAGGTCACGTAGGGCGGGTTGGAGACGATCAAATCGTACGGCCCCGCACAGGCCAGCCAGTCGCCTTCGCGGACCTCCACGTTCTCCAGGCCCAGCCGCCCCAGGTTGCGCCGGGCGGTCGCGCATGCCGCCGCGCTGAGGTCGCAGGCCTCGATGCGCGCGGCGGGCATCTTCGCCGCCAGCGCCAACGCCAGCGCGCCGGAGCCACAGCCCCAGTCGGCGATGCGCTTGCAGCCTTCCCGCGCCGCGATCGCAATGGCCTGCTCGGCGAGGATCTCGGTCTCGCCGCGCGGCCGCAGCACCTCCGGCCCGGCCTCGAGCTCGAAGTCCAGGA
>MEIE01000173.1 GCA_001750625.1 Candidatus Amphirhobacter heronislandensis | reverse complement strand
ACACGGGCAATCGCCCGCATATCTGCCCACACACCGAGTCCGCGGCGATACCCGCTTCGACTCGGTTTCTCACCCCGATGACGAGGCCGATGGGATCGGTGAAGAACCTTCGAATCCCCTCTCGATCGAAGACCGGCTTGCTTTGACCATCAAGGGGATACCCCCGATCCGAACGCGCCGGAGTGGCGCCTCCTACAGCCATCATCCGATCCGGTGATCAGCACCTTTCATGCAGAGGAGGCTGTGCGGATATTCGGGAATGCAGCGCGCCAAGACTTTGAGACAAGGTAGCGGACTAAGCGGCGACCGGGATTTCATCCATCGCATCGCGCATGAGCCAGATTGGGCGATCGATATCCGGGACGTTTGATCAGCCATCCTTCGTTGTCTTCAAACCATCGAAGGGCTCGCCGCGCTTCCTCGATGCACGAATACGTTTTCGAGCCAAAGCAGGTTTTCCTTGGACCTGCGGATGAATCGCTCGGCGCAGCCCTTGCTTTGCCTGAGCGAACGAAGAAGGGCGACGAGTCGATTCCCGACCAAGGGATCTCATCTTGGAAGGCGTCGCCGACAGACCGCGAGCCCTTGTCATGGCGGACGGACAAGACCCGCAGCGATATCCTTGCCGATGGCTCGAAAAGCGCGCCCGCACCCCTTGGCGGATCGGTCGCAACGCTTGGATGCGCATACCTCGCTCGGCAACCCGCATCCCGACCTAACGAAAGCCCTCGCGATGATCGATGGCCTCGGTCAAAGCCGCATCGGGCATGTCAGCGTCTGGCCTCCGCCGCCGGATCACCGATGATTCTTTCAAATAGCGGTACACGGTGAAACCGCTCATCCTTCATGCCTTGAATATCCGTTCCGCACCCCAATATCCTCCTCCGAAGGCCGAGACGACGAAACTCATCGCCTTGACTTCCAAGCGCATAAAAGGGCGACCGATCTTCAATCTTTCGTTCTTCTCATCGACTTGATATACGATAACGAAGGGTTATCGCTTATCGAGCGGGATACCCCCGTTGCCATCCGACACTCGACCGAAGGCCTGTCGAGCGCGCTCGATACGCCCAACGCCAAGTGCAGTCTCTGATCGGAGATACACCACGAGCGACGAGGAAAAGCAGGAGATCATCGATCGCCTGCTTCAGGATCACGAGGTCAGGTCGAGGGTCGTCGAATCCGCGGTCGATCGCCTCGATGCGGGGATCGAAAGCCTTCGAAAGACCGTCTATCATGCACGACCTTCGGTGCAACTCACCCCCGACATTAGGGCGGGCGAGTTCTTGCAACGAAGGCTCGTCGAACTGGGGGTAAAATGAAATGGGCTACATGGATTGGCTGTACCGTCCTCGCAAGACATCGCTCGCGAGATTTAAGAAGCTTGCCGACGAAGGGGGCAATGAAATGAACGACACCGAGCCGAACGCTTTGCAGCAGGACACGATCGACAATATCGAGGACTTCGAAGACCTCGCCCTTTCCACCTACTTGAAGGTGAGGAGACTGGTAGGCGGCGATCACCCGGTGACGCGGAGAGTGAGCCTTGCGCACACCATCATGGAGAATGCCCACAGCGTGCAGCGGGCGATCCCCGACCCGCGAGTCCTCGACAAATCATTGATGGATGATGTCGAACACTGCGAGCGCAGGGCAATCGCCGCCTTCGAATGGCTGCAGGCGCAGTCCAAGAAAGAGGAGAGCGGGAAATGAACTCCGACCAAGCGAAAAAACTCGAAGCGCAAACGATGCCGAAACTCGAC
>MEIE01000172.1 GCA_001750625.1 Candidatus Amphirhobacter heronislandensis | reverse complement strand
ATCCTTGTGGACGAAGACTTCGCCGCTTGGACGGCGAAAACACATCGAGCAGCGATACGATCCTCGAATGGAAATGGTGCGGGCCGCCAATCTCTGCGGCAAGGCTGGCCAATACCGCTCCCGGCTGCAAGGATTCAGAGAATCGAGGATCGAGTCCTTATGGGTGATGGCTTCCCCGATCGAAGGGCGAAAACGCATCGAGCGATAAACGGACAACTTTTTCCATTGGCTCGGTGCAACGCATTGGCGCAAGCACCGATACCGGGATCGAGCGACAGCGATCGGTCTCCAAGAGCAACGGGGATAAATCACCGGAACCGAGGGTACCGGTCGATAGCGGACACGAAGCGATCCGAGCCAGAGCTTCCCGATGACGCGCTCAACGCACCCTTCGCTCGCTTGCCTGCCCCACTTTCGAGGATATCCGAGTAGCGAAGGATCTTGGTTCGGTCTCTCGACGATGCACGGCAGCCAAAAGCGGTGGCGATCATCCGCAAATCGTATCTTCGCCGGATGGCGAGAATCGTCTTGCGACAAGCCATTTCGCACCTCATCGCGCGATTCGCTCGATATCGATAGCCACGCATTTGGCCGAAACCCTTTTGCCCCTACCCTCCCCTACGGAGTCTTCGATGACCAGCCTTTCCACCTTGCACCGCATCCTCTCGGAAAATAAAAGCGTGGCCGTCGTCGGCCTATCCGCAGGCGTTCGCCGTCCGAGCTATTTCGCCGCCAAATACCTGCTCGAACACGGCTACCGAGTGATCCCGGTCAACCCCCGCTACGAAGAAGTGCTGGGACAAAGATGCTACCCCCGCCTCGAAGATATCCCCGAAAAGGTCGATATCGTCGACTGCTTCCGCCCCGCCGAAGCCATCCCCCCGCTGGCCCGAGGAGCGATCGATATCAAAGCCAAGGTCCTTTGGATGCAACTCGGCGTGATCAACGAAGAAGCGGCAACCCTCGCCCGCACCTCAGGCCTCGAAGTGGTAATGGATCGCTGCATGAAAATCGAATACGCAAGACTCTTCGGAGGCTTGGGCTGGATGGGAGTCAACACCGGCGTCATCTCAAGCAAACGCCCGCTCCACGCCATCCGCTGAACCGGTCCCTGCGAAATCAGGGTATGCGCATTTTCGTCAACCTAAATTAACGGATCTTTCTTAAACATCACCTAGGAGATTCACATGAAAGAAATTCAAGGCAACGCCAAGACAATTCGGGATATTCTCAATGGTGTGAAATACAAGATCGATGATTATCAGCGTGAATATCTTTGGAAAAGAAAACACATCAAAGAACTTCTTGATGATCTTTCCGAAAAATTCAGCAAAAAGCATAACTCTGGAAACAAGCGGAAAGATGTAGAAAATTACGAGCGTTATTTTCTCGGCTCAATCATCATCTGCGAAAAAGATGGTGACAAGTACATCATCGACGGACAGCAACGACTCACCTCTCTCACTCTTTTGCTGATCCATGTTCGCCGCCTACTTCATTGCCAACAGAAAGACAGTCATCCCAGTCAAAACGATCAGGTCACCGATCTTATTTATTCGGAAAAATTCGGCACCCGATCCTTCAACCTCGATATCCCTGATCGTGAGTCTTGTATGGACGCACTACTCAACAATCAACCGTTTGACGAAAGCCAGCAGTCCGAATCCGTTACGAATATCATCCAACGCTACCGCGATATCGAGGAACACTATCCCGAAGAACTCTCAAGTGAGGCGCTTCCCTACTTCGCCGATTGGCTCATCTACAACGTTTACCTCGTCGAAATCATCACCTACTCAGACTCTGATGCCTACACGATTTTTGAAACCATGAACGATCGCGGGCTATCGCTCACCCCGACAGATATGCTCAAGAGCTATCTTCTCGCCCATATCACCGAATCCAA
>MEIE01000171.1 GCA_001750625.1 Candidatus Amphirhobacter heronislandensis | reverse complement strand
ACGATAGCCGCGGTCATCGGCGCCTCGGCGCAGGCGGCCACCGACCTGTCGATGTGGTACCACGGCGCGGGCAGCACGACCGAAAAAGCCCTGCTCAACAGCATCATCGACGACTTCAACGCCTCGCAGAGCGACTACCGGGTCGTGATCGAGGAGTTTCCGCAGGAGTCGTACAACGACTCGGTGTCGGCGGCGGCCCTGGCGGGCAACCTGCCCGACATCATCGACGTCGACGGCCCGATCCTGCCCAACTGGGCCTGGGCCGGCTACCTGGCGCCGCTCAACCTGCCTGAAGCCAAGCTGTCCCGCATCCTGCCGGGCGCGATCGGCCGCTGGAACGGCGAGGTCTACGCGGTCGGCCTGTGGGACGCGGCCTGCGCGATCTTCGCCCGCCGCAGCATGCTTAAAGAGCTCGGCATCCGCCGGCCGACGCTGCAGCGGCCCTGGACCCGCGACGAGTTCAACGGCGTCCTCAAGAAGATCAAGGACTCCGGCAAGTACGAGTACGCCTTCGACCCGGGCATGGCCTGGACCGGCGAGTGGTACCCCTACGCCTTCGGCCCGATGCTGCAGTCGGCCGGCGGCGACCTCTTCGACCCGGCCGCGAACAAGGCTGACGGCGTGATCAACAACGACGCCGCGCTCGAGTTCGGCGCCTGGTGGCAGTCGCTGTTCGTCAACGGCTACGCGCCCGGCACCAGCCAGGACGGCGCCGACCGCGAGACCGGCTTCCTCGACGGCCGCTACGCCCTGCAGCTCAACGGCAACTGGGCCGGCGTCACCGCGCTCGACGCGCTCGGCGACGACCTGGTGTTCCTGCCGGCGGTGGACTTCGGCAACGGCCCGAAGATCGGCGCGGCCTCCTGGCAGTTCGCGGTCGCCGCGACCTCGGACCACAAGGACGGCGCGCGGGCCTTCATCGAGTTCGCCATCCAGGACCAGTACATGGCGCAGTTCTCCGACGGCATCGGCCTGATCCCGCCGACCGCCGAGGCGGCCGCGATGAGCGAGAAGTACCGGCCGGGCGGCCCGCTTGAGGTCTTCTTCGAGCTGTCCGAGGCCCAGGCCACGCTGCGCGCGGTCACGCCGGGCTACGTCGTCGCCGCCAAGGAGTTCGAGAAGGCGATGGCCGACATCTCGAACGGCGCCGACGTCGCCGACGCGCTTGACGCCGCGGCCGACGCGATCGACGCCGACGTCGCGAACAACGGCGGCTACCGCTAAGGCGCTGGCGACCACGCCCGCGACCAGCCCCGTCCGCGCCGCCGCGCGGACGGGGCTTTTTTCTTTGTAGCCGATGGCCCGGCCCGGCGCCGCCCGCGAAGCCCGCGTCGGCATCGGCATGGCGGCGCCGGCGACGCTGCTGCTGGCGCTGTTTCTGGCGCTGCCGTTCGCGATGGGCTTCGTCTTCTCGCTGACCAACCAAAGGCTGTCCTCGCCGCAGCCGGCCGAGTTCGTCGGCCTGCGCAACTTCCGCCAGATGCTGGCGCTCGGGACCTTGACGCTCGAGCCCGAGCGCGACGCCGACGGGGCCATCCTGCGCGACGAGGCCGGCGAGCCGAAGTACCCGCGGCTGCGCGGCTACACCCGCAACAACCCCGACCACCCGCAGATCGACCGGATGCGCGAGTGGTTCCACTTCGACCTGGACGGCGGCCGGCGGCTGTACGTGCTGGCGCGCGACGTGATCTTCATGAAGGCGCTGGTGGTGACGGTGACCTTCGTCGCGGTGGTCGCGCCGCTGCAGGCGGCGCTGGCGCTCATGCTGGC
>MEIE01000170.1 GCA_001750625.1 Candidatus Amphirhobacter heronislandensis | reverse complement strand
ACATGCCGGTCGTCGTCGTCCTCGCCGTCTATGTCCTCGCCCATCGCCACGCCGCTGAAACTGGTCGCCGCCGCGCCGTCCGCGGTTCCGTCGGCGCCGTATTTGCGCAGCTGGAAGTACGCGGGGGGACTGTTGACCAGCGATATGCTGGTGTAGCCGCACTGGTCGCTGTCGCGCTGGATCGCGATTCCGGTTGGAACCACGACGTCGCCGTCGTTGATCCGGGTGGCTGAAAAAATCTGGGCGGCCGCCGCGCGGTCCCTTGTGAGGGTGCGCCATTTGGCCGCAACGGTGACGGTGAAGTCGAGAGACAGCCCACTTACCTGGCTGCAGTTTTGCGGATACCTGCTTCCCCCATTGAAGTTCAAGGTGAAAACAAAGTCGCCGGAAGGAATGTCGGCGCCTGCCTTGAGGTACATTCTCATGGTCCCGGGCAAACCGGTTGGATTGTTAGGGGGGCCGCCATCAGGCGGGTTCCGCAGGTATAAATCCGGAATGTCGCGCCCGTCTTCGGCTTTGGCGTCAATGAGCGCTGGTGAAATGCTGTAAAAGCCCCGGGATCTGCATTGAACCACATCGCCGACGGCCACCCTGTCGGTGGCGATGGACACCGTCGTGGTATAAGGAAAACCAGCGACTGAGCGGGCGAACTTCAGATCCGTCGACACGGCGACCCCGCTGTCCTGCACCACTTGGCTGTCGATGATCAGCGAACTGCGCGTTATCTCATCGTTTTGGATGAGATATGTCCCCCTGGTCTGCCCATGCGCGGCGGCGGCGCACAGCAGCAGCACGGCCGCCTGCAGGCAGCGAATCAAGGCCTGCCAGGGGAATCTTGCTTCTTGCGAAGACCCCCCCCCTCGATAAAAATCGAAATCATTGCCCCTTATCTTACTAAATTTTGCTCTAAGAGCAAATACAGCGATGCCACTCGGCGGCCGGCGCCGGCAAAAATCGCCCTGCTAGCATGGCGGCTTTGCAGCCGTCCTCGCCTGCGGGCCGCAGGCCTTTAAAGCAGCTTCGTCAAGATGATGTCGATCGCCGCGCGGGCGTCCTCGAACAGCATGTTGCGGGTGCAGATGTGGGTCGAGTAAAAGCCGTCCTCCTCCTCGTTGAGGAACAGCAGGTAGGTCTCGCCCTCGGTGAAGGAAAAGCCGCAGACGCAGCACACGGTCGTGATCTTGGTCCGCAGCACCGCCGGCGCGTCCCCCTTGAAGCTCACCGCGGCGCTGAGCTCGGTGATGTCGATCTCGAAGTCGATCTCGTCGTCCGGCCCCTGCGGCTGGCGCTCGACGCTGACCGCCTTGGCCACCACCACCGCGTCGGCGTGCTCGAAGGCCCAGCGGATGTCCGCCTCGAGGTCGTCGGAGGGCGGCACGCAGGAGCAGGCATGCGCCGCTCCCTGCGCCAGCAGGAAGACGCAGGCCGCCGCTATGCTTCGCACGTTCATCGGGGCGGCTATTCTACCCGCCCGCTCTGCCGCCGGCCACGGCTGGCAACCGCTGGAGCGCCAGTCGGCTGCAGCCGGCAGCCAGATGCGGCGGTGGCCAGAAGCCGCCATGGGCAGGATTTTCTCCATGCGCGCCCTACTCTCCCAGCCGGTATTCAATCTTGAGCTCCTGGCCATCGGCGGCGTAGCCGAGCAGCCAGCTGCGGCGTTCGCCGGCACGCCCGTAGGGGGTGAGGACGCCGCCGGACACGGCGAGGCCGTAGCTGAGGCTGGCGGCGGCGCGCGCTCCGGAGTCGGCGGGGGCGAGTTCAAGGGCGCGGCCGGCGGCGAGGTCGTCGAGCATGTCCCGCTCCCGGGCGAGGCCGTAGCCGGGGGCGGCTTCAAGGCCGAGGCCGAGGCCGGCGGCGCCGGGCATGAAGCGGAAGGAGAGGTCGATGCCG
>MEIE01000017.1 GCA_001750625.1 Candidatus Amphirhobacter heronislandensis | reverse complement strand
TGCTTGCCGCTACCGTTGGCGCTGGACTGCTGCTGCTGCTGCGGCTGGCTGCTGGACCGGCGCCGGGGCCTCGAGACGCAGGCCGGCCGGCTGGCGGCGGCGGCGCGGCGGACGCTCGCGGCGCGGGGCGAACGGCTGGAATCGGCCGCGGCGCGGCTGTACATGCTCAACCCGCAGCGGACGCTCGAGCGCGGCTACGCCCTGGTCAGCGGCGCCGACGGCCGCCTGGCGACGCGGCGGACCGCCCTGGCGGCGGGCGCGGCGGCCTCGATCAGCTTCGCCGACGGCGCGGTCGGCGCGCGCATCGAAGGCCCGTTGGCCAAGAGCCCCCTGGAAGACCTGGACGATGGCGCCGGCAGCTGACACCGCCGCCCTGCGCGACAGCTGCGGGCGGACCGCGACCTACCTGCGGCTGTCGGTGACCGACCGCTGCGACCTGCGCTGCCAGTACTGCCTGCCGGCGCGGCCGAACTTCCTGCCCAAGGACGAGATCCTCAGCCTCGAGGAGATGCTGTTCATCGCGGAGGAGTTCGTCAAGCTGGGCATCCGCAAGATCCGCGTCACCGGCGGCGAGCCGCTGGTGTGCCGCAACGTGTCCTGGCTGCTGGAGCGCCTCGCCGCGCTCGACGGCCTGCGCGAGCTGGTGCTGACGACCAACGGCACCCGCCTGGCCGGCCAGGCGGAGCAGCTGCGCAAGATGGGCGTCAAGCGCGTCAACATCTCGCTGGACACGCTGCGGCCGGCGCGCTTCGCCGAGCTGACCCGCAACGGCGACCTGGCCAAGGTCCTCGCCGGCATCGACGCCGCCTGTACGGCGGGCTTCGACGCGGTCCGCCTCAACGCGGTCCTGATGGCCGGCTTCAACCACGACGAGATCCTCGACCTGATCGACTTCGCCTGCGCCCGCGGCGCGGACATCGCCTTCATCGAGGAGATGCCGATGGGCGACATCGGCCGGCGGAAGGACAAGGACGCGCTGACCGCCGACGGCGTCCTCGCCGCCGCGGCCGAGCGCTACGAGCTGCAGCCCTCCGCCCATGCGACCGGCGGGCCGGCGCGCTACTACGAGCTGGCCGGGCAGAAAAGCCGGCTAGGCGTGATCGCGCCCTACACCCGCAACTTCTGCGCCGACTGCAACCGCCTGCGGCTGACCTGCACCGGCGACCTGCATCCCTGCCTGGGCCACATGGGCAAGGTCGCGCTGGCGGGCGCGGCGCGCGAGCGCGACGCGGCGAAGCTGGCGGCGCTGGCGGCCGTCGCGCTGGCGGCGAAGCCCGAGGGGCACGAGTTCGCCTCGGCGCCCGAGGCCCGCGTCATGCGCTACATGGCCACCACCGGCGGCTAGCCCGCGCCTGCTATTAAAATACGCGCCGCAAACAAAATGTCGTACGAAAAATTCAAGGCCCTGCAGGTGGTCCGCGGCGCGGGCGCCAAGGCCGAGCTGATCGAGATGGGCATCGACGACCTGCCCTCGGGCGAGGTGCTGGTCAGGGTCGACTGGTCCTCGGTCAATTACGCCGACGCCGCGAGCGTCTGCGGCACCTCGAACATCGAAGCCGGCCGCAAGATCGTCCCCGGCTCCGACCTGGCCGGGACGGTGATCGCCTCGACCACGCCCGAGTTCGCCGAGGTACTGCCGCCTGGCCCCCGACCAAGTGATCAAAAGGCCCGCCAGCCTCGACGCCCGCAGCGCGATGGTGTTCGGCGGCGCCGGCATCGCCGCGATGATCGCGATCGAGGCGATCGCCGCGCTGCAGCTGAGCGCCGAGGCCAACGTCCTGCAGACCTCGATCACCGGCGGCATGTCCTCGGTGGCCGCCGCCCTGCTCACCAAGCAGCCCTACCAGCGCCACATCGTCGCCGGCGGCAAGCACGCCGACTACGCCCGCAGCTTCGAGCCGCACAAGTTCATCCTGCGCGAGAGCTTCATCGGCGAGGACGCGCCGCCGCCCGTCGACACCCCCAAATGGGACGCCGTCATCGACACCGCCTGCGGCGCCCTGCTGGGCCGGGCGCTGAGCCAGCTCGCGCCCCACGGCTTGGTGCTGTGCTGCGGCGTTCGTTCACCGCGACCGCGATGCCGTTCATCCTGCGCGGCGTGACCCTCAAGGGCGTCAGCTCGTACAACATCTCGCGCGAGCGCAAGACGCAGCTGTTCGAGAACCTCGCGGCCAACGCCGACGTCCTGGAACTGATCAAGGTCGAGGAGATCGGCCTCGCCAAGGTCCAGGAGGCCGCGCGGGAAGTGATCGCCGGCAAGTCCCTCGGCCGCGTGGTGGTGAAGATCGAAGACAATGACTGACAGCGGCAACGACTGGCTGCGCCGCGACCTCGGCGCCGGCTGGAGCATGCTCGACAGCGGCTACAACCGCCCCGGGCACACGGCGATCTACATCTGCGTCGACGACGGCAAGGCCCTCGTCTACGACGCCGCGCACACCGCCTCGGCCGAACGCGTCGTGGCGGCCCTCGCCGAGCGCGGCGTGGCGCCGGACGCGGTGGAGCTGGTGGTGGTGTCGCACGCGCACCTCGACCACAGCGGCGGCTGCGGCGCCCTGCTCAAGCTGCTGCCGCACGCCAAGGCGATGGTCCATCCGGACATCATCGAGCATCTCGCCGAGCCGGCGCGGCTGATCGAAGGCGCGCGGCAGATCTACGGCGGCGACTTCGACCGGCTGTACGGCGAGATCGCGCCGACGCCGCGCGACCGCATCGTGGCCTTCGAAGAAGCCGTGAAGCTGGGCGGCCGCGAGCTGGCGCTGTTCAACACCCCCGGCCACACCTTCGCCCACCTGTGCCTGCACGACCCGCAGGCCGGCGTCCTGCTCGCCGGCGACGTCTTCGGCGCGCACCTGCCGCACTGGAACGGGACCATGGTGGTGCCGGCGGCGCCGACGCAGTTCGCGCCGCGCGAATGGAAAGCCTCGGTGGACGCGATCATGGCCCGCGCCCCCGAGCGCATCCTGCTGGCGCATTTCGGCGTCCTCGACAGCGACCTCGAGGGCAAGGCCCAGCAGCTGCGCGACGAGATCGACCACTTCGTCGCGATCGCGCGGGAGGCCAAGGAGCAAGGCGGCGACCGGGACTTCATCGCCGACCGGGTGATGGCCTGGTGGGAGCCCAAGTTCAAGCAGGCGGGCGCCGCCGTCGACCGCGACGAGGTCGGCGTCGAGCTGCTGCTGACGGTCAAGGGCCTGGCGCTGTGGCTGGAAAAGCATCTTGAGACCTACGCGCCATAAGGAATTCGCGCAGGAGACCGCTTCCCAGAACTGGAGCATCCTCGGCAAGCTCTTTTCCTTCGCCTGGCCGCAGCTTGAAGGCGGCGACCGGCGCCGCATCTACGCTTCTTCCGCCTGCCTGGCGCTTGCCCGGCTGGTCTCGCTGGCGGTCCCATGGCTGCTGGGCCAGCTGGTCGGGGCGGCGGCCGGCCCCCTCGGCGACGCCCTGGCGCTGATGCTGGGGCTGGTGCTCGCCTACGCCCTCGCCCGCTTCGTCCAGACCCTGCTCGCCGAGCTCAAGGAGGTGCTGTTCGTCAGCGTGGTCCAGCACGCGATCCGGCTGCTGGCGCGCGGGCTGTTCGCCAACCTGCACGTCCTGCCGCTGGCCTTCCACCTCGACCGGCAGACCGGCGGCCTGGCGCTGGCGATCGAGCGCGGCACCAAGGCGATCGAGTTCATGCTGAGCTCGGTGCTGTTCCGCTTCGTCCCGACCTTCCTCGAGCTGCTGGCGGTCTGCGGCATCTTCTGGCTGCTGTACGGCTGGCAGTACGCGCTGCTGATGTTCGGCGCGATCGTCGCCTACGCGGTGCTGACGGTGCTGGTGTCGAACTGGCGCATCGCCTACCGGCGGCGGATGAACTCCGCCAACGAGCGCGCCGGGACGATCGCGATCGACTCTTTGATCAACCACGAGACCGTCAAGATCTTCAGCGCCGAGGAACGCGAGGCGGCCCGCTACGACGCGGCGCTGCGCGGCTACGCCGGCGCGGCGGTCGCCAACCAGTGGACGCTGTCGGCGCTCAACCTCGGCCAGGCGCTGGTGATCACGGCCGGCATCGCCGGCATCCTGGCGCTGGCCTCCTACGGCGTCGACATGCGCGCGCTCGACGCCGGCGACCTGGCGACCCTGAACGCCTACCTGCTGCAGGTGTTTTTGCCGCTGGGCTTCCTCGGGACGGTGTACCGCATCATCAGCCAGTCGCTGGTCGACATGCAAAAGGCCTTCGACCTGCTCGAGACCCGCACCAGCGTCGCCGACGTCCCCGGCGCGCCGCCGCTGCAGGTCGACGGCGGCGCGGTCGAGTTCCGCGGCGTCGGGCTGACGCTAGGCGGCCGGCAGGTGCTCGAGGGGGTCTCGTTCACGCTGCCGGCGCGCGGCCGCCACGCCCTGGTCGGCGAGACCGGCGCCGGCAAGACCACGGTCACCCGGCTGCTGTGCCGGCTGCTCGAGCCGGCGGCGGGCCAGGTGCTGATCGACGGCCAGGACGTCGCGACCGTCGCGCAGCGCAGCGTCCGGGCCGCGATCGCGGTGGTGCCGCAGGACATCGCGCTGTTCAACGACTCGATCCGCGTCAACCTCGCGCTCGGCAAGGCGGACGCGACCGAGGACGAGATGATGGCGGCGCTCGCGACCGCCGAGCTCGCCGAGTTCGTCACCGGCCTGCCCGAGGGCCTCGACACCCGCGTCGGCGAGCGCGGCCTCAAGCTGTCCGGCGGCGAGCGCCAGCGCTTCGCGATCGCGCGGGCGCTGCTCAAGGACCCGCGGATCATGATCCTCGACGAGGCCACCAGCGCGCTGGACGTCCCGACCGAGAAGAAGGTCAAGGCGGCGATGGCGCGGGCGACGGCCGGCCGGACCACGCTGGTGATCGCGCACCGCCTCGCCTCGGTGGTCGACTGCGACCGCATCATGGTCCTCGCCGACGGCCGCGTCGCCGAGGCCGGCACGCACGCCGAGCTGCTGGAAAAGGACGGCGCCTACGCGCGCGCCTGGGCGGCCCAGAGCCGCCAGGCCGCCGCCGGCTAGGCCGTCTCCTCCTCGGCCGCCGGCGGCGCCGGCGCCCAGATGCTGGCGAAGGCGATGCCGAGCTCGTACAGGATGCACAGCGGGATCGCAAGCAGGAACTGCGAGATCACGTCCGGCGGGGTGACGATGGCCGCGACGATGAACGAGCCGGCGATCACGTAGGGGCGCTTGCTGCGCAGCGCCGCGATGGACACGACCCGGGCGCGCACCAGGATGAAGACCGCGACCGGGACCTCGAAGGCGAAGCCGAAGACCAAAAACGCGGTCAATGCGAAGGAGAAGTACTTGCCGCTGTCGGGCAGGAAGTCGATCGCCGCGGGCGCGACCGAGATGATGAACTCGAAGACCAGCTTGAAGACCAGCAGGTAGGCGAAGGCCATGCCGAGGTAGAACAGCAGCGTCGAGGTCGCGACGATTGGAATCACGAGCAGGCGCTCGCGGCGGTACAGCCCCGGCGCGACGAAGCGCCACAGCTGGTACAGCACGTAGGGGACGGTCGCGCAGAAGGCGACGAAGAAGGTCACCTTGAGCGGAACGATGAACGGATCGAGGACGCCGGTCGCGATGACCCGCGCGCCTTCGGCGCCCTGCAAGGAGGCGAGCAGCGGATCGGCGAAGAAGGTGAAGACCTGCTCGGAGAAGGGCAGCAGGCAGATGAAGACGGCCAGGACCGCGAGGACCGCGCGCAGGACGCTCGAGCGCAGGTCGGCGAGGTGGCCAATCAGGCCGTCCTCGTGCAGCTCCTCGGCCGGCGCCGGCTCCTCAGGGGCGTCCTTGCCGCTCATCGACTCCGCCCGCAGGCGCCGCGCCCGGCCGGTCCGGGACCGCCGCGGCGCCAGCCTCCTTGACTTCCATCGCGATGCGCTCGGCCTCGTCCTTGGCCTGGCGCAGCTCCTCGAGGTCCATCTCGCGGCTGATCTCGCGCTTGACCTGGGCGGTCTGCCGCTGCAGGCGCCCGAGCAGCGCGCCGCAGTAGCGCGCCGCGGCCGGCAGCCGCTGCGGGCCGACGATCACCAGGGCCACCATCGCGACCACCAGCATCTCGCCAAAGCTTATGCCGAACACGAGAAGCTCCCTCCCCCGCCGTGCTCAGCCGTCCGCCTTGCCGCCGTCCTGTTTTTCCTCTTCCGCCGCCTTCTCCACGGGAGCGTCAGCCGCCTTGGCCTCCTTGTCGCCGTCGGCCACGCCCTTGCGGAAGCCCTTGATCGCCGAGCCCAGGTCCGAGCCCAGGCTGCGCAGATGCTTGGTGCCGAAGATCAGCAGGATGATGATCAGGACGATCACCCACTGCCAGATGCCGCTGATGCCCATCAGCTACCCCGCCTCGGTGCCCTGGCGCCGGCGCGCGGCCAGGGCGGCGGCGACGTCCGCGAGCGGGACGCCGTTCTTGGCGAGCGCGAGCATGCTCATGAACCACAGGTCGGCGACTTCCTCGGCGACCCGGTCCTTCTCGTACTGGCAGGCGAGCACCACCTCGGTGGCCTCCTCGGGCAGCTTGCGGTACAGGTCCTGCTCGGGGCCCTGCAGCATGCGCGCGACGTAGGACTCGGCCGGCGCCGCGCCGCGGCGTTCGGCGATCGCCTTCTCCAGCTCGGCGAGCACGTCCATCATATCGGCTATTTTAGGGGATTCGCACCTCGTGGCGCGCCGCCTGCAGCGCTTCTTTGACCGCGCCGATCGCCAGCGCGCCGTCGTGGAACAGGCTCGCGGCGAGGACCGCGTCGGCGCCCGCCTCCACCGCGGCGGGAAAATCCGCCAGCTGGCCGGCGCCGCCCGAGGCGATCAGCGGCAGGTCGGTGGCGGCCGCGACCGCCTGCAGCAGCGGCAGGTCGTAGCCGGCCAGGGTGCCGTCGGCGTCCATGCTGGTGAGCAGGATCTCGCCGGCGCCCAGCTCCGCGGCCTCGGCGCTCCAGGCGACCGCGTCGCGGCCGGTGCTGCGGCGGCCGCCGTGGGTGTAGGCGACCCAGCCCTCGCCCTCGCGCCGGGCGTCGATCGCCACCACCACGCACTGGGCGCCGAAGCGCGCCGCGAGCTCGGCTATGAGCGCCGGCTCGCGCAGCGCCTGGGAATTGACGCTGACCTTGTCGGCGCCGCTGCGCAGCAGCGCGCTGAAGTCCTCGATGCCGCCGACGCCGCCGCCGACGGTCAGCGGGATGGTCAGGACCTCGGCGACCTCCTGGACCAGATGCAGGGTCGCCTGCCGCCCCTCGTGGCTGGCGGTGATGTCGAGCAGGCACAGCTCGTCGGCGCCCTCGGCCTCGTAGCGGCGGGCGGCCTCGACCGGGTCGCCGGCGTCGCGCAGGTTGACGAAGCGCACTCCCTTGACCACCCGGCCCTCGCTGACGTCCAGGCAGGGGATGACGCGGCGGGCCAGGCCCATAGCGCGGCCCTCAGCCGCCGATCTCGACGCGCGGGTACGAGCCGATGTTGGTGAAGCTGGCCGCTTCCTTGGCGACCTTGGCGAGGATGCCCTTGAGCGGCTCCTCGGCGCCGTGGCCGATGACGTCGACGAAGAACATGTAGTTGCCGAGGCGGCTGCCGGGCTCCGGCCGCGACTCCAGCCGCGTCAGGTTCAGCCCGCTGTCCGAAAAATAGCGCAGCATGTCGTGCAGCGCTCCCGGCCGGTCGTGGACCGAGAACACGATGCTGGTCTTGTCGTTGCCCGAGGGCCGCGCCTCGTCCTTGCCGAGGATCAAAAAGCGGGTGACGTTGTCGGGGTTGTCCTCGATGTCCTCGACCAGGACCTCGAGGCCGTGCTGCAGCGCGGCGCCGCGCGGGCCGATCGCCGCCGCGCCCTCTTCTTTCGACGCCGCGAGCGCCGCGGCGCTGTTCGAGGCGCATTCGATCCGCGCCGCGCCCGGCAGGTTGCCCTCGAACCAGCTGCGGCACTGCGCGAAGGACTGCGGGTGCGAGTAGACCAGCCGCAGGGCGCCGAGGTCCTGGCCGGCCCGGCCGAGCAGGTGCTGGCGGACCCGCAGCTGGGTCTCGCCGCAGGCCCGCAGCCGGGTCTCGAGCAGCAGCGCGAGGGTCTCGCCCACCCCGCCCTCGGTGGAGTTCTCGTAGGGGACGACGGCGTAGCGGGCCTTGTCGTGCTCGACGGCATCGGCGCAGGCGCGGATGCTGTCCTGCGGCACGAGCTCGGTCGCGACGCCGAAGTGCTGCAGCGCCGCCTCGTGGCTGAAGGTCCCCGCCGGCCCCAGGTAGCTGGCCTTGACCGGATGCTGCCGGTTGAGGGCCTCGGCCATGATCTCGCGGTACAGCCGGCTGACGAACTCGGCCGGCAGCTCGGTCCCGGCCTGGTCCTGCAGCCGCTTGATGACCTGCGCCTCGCGGGCCGGGTCGACGAAGTCGAAGTCCTGGGCCTCCTTGAGCATCGCGATCTTGCGGTCGCCGATCTGCCCGGCGACCCGCATGCGCTCGCGCAGCAGCTCGATGATCTTGTCGTCGATGCCATCGACCTGGGCGCGCAGCGCAGCCAGCTCTTTGGAATCCATGCGCCGATTCTAACTGGGCGCGCAGGACGGCGTGGCCAGCGCCTCGCGGCAGCGGTTTTCGTACTCGGCGAGGGCCGGGCTGTCGAAGTCCGGATAGCGGTGGCGCAGGCGGCGGTAGGCCTCGAACTCGCCCTGGTGGGCGAGGACCTGCAGCAGGTCGAGCAGCACCAGCTCGTTGCCGCTGCTCGGGAACTCCGCCAGCGCCTGCTCGAGAATGGCGCGGCCGCCGGCGAAGTCGCCGGTCAGGATGCGGCTGGAAGCCAAGACCTGCAGGATCTCCGCCCGCCATTCGGGGATCATCGCCTCCATGTAGGGCGCGGACTTGGCGAACTCGGCCCGCAGCTCGCTCGGCAGCAGCGGCCGGCTGGCGACGGTGGTGATGAAGCGGGCGTACTGGCCGGGGGCGGTTGCGAGCACCGCCTCGTACAGCTGCTGGTCCGCCGGCTCGAGGCCGCCGTCGCGCAGCGCGACCTCGGTCAGGTGCGACGAGGCCTTCTTGACGATGTCGCTCAAGAACAGCCGGGTGAAGACGTTGGACGTGCTCCCGAGCGCGGCGGCCGCGTCGGCGAGGAAGCGGCGCGACTCGGGCGTCAGGGCGAGATTGACGCCGGCCGGCGAGCCCGGTGGCAGGATCCGGTACTTGACGCCGTCGTAGACGACGCCGACCTTATCCATGTGGACGTAGTCGTTCGAGTAGGTCCCCGCCGGCCAGGCGCCGGACTCGGCCGCATGCTGGTTGAAATAATCTTCGGCGGGCACATCGCGGTCGACGGGATAGTCCTGGCCGCGGCGATGGCGCAGGTACTCGACCGTGAAGTAGTAGTCGCTGGTGTAGAGCCAGATGACGTCGTCCGCCTCCAGGCCCGCGAGGAACAACTCGGCGTAGCGGATGCCGAAATCCTCGCCGCTGCGGTCGTGGACGCGGTACTGCCCGACGGCCACCGCCGCCAGCAGGACGGCGGCGCCCAGCAGCTGCGGCCGCGGCGCCCAGCGGCGCCCGAGCCGCGCGAAGGCCGCGGCGACCGCGAGGCCGCCGAAGAAGTTCGCCGGCAGCGGATAGGCGGAAACCACCCACAGCAGGAAAGCCTCCTCCAGGTCGAAGGGCCGGACCAGGTACAGCAGCGCGGTGGTCGAGACAAGACCCCACAGCAGCGCGGCCAGCTCCCAGCGGCCGCAGCGCCGGGCGAAGAAGAAAGCCCCAGCCGCGACCAGCAGCCCGAAGGCGTACTCCAGCTGGCCGAAGAACTGGTTCAGCAGGGCGAGCATGTTCCAAAAATGGCTGACGGCGCTGAGCTCTTCGCCGCCGACGCCGTAGCTCTCGCGCATCACGTAGCTCCAAAAGCCGTCCGGCAGCGCGACGTCGCCGCTGAACAGGAACGCCGGCGGCCCGGTAAGCAGCAGATGGGCGAAGGGCGCGAGCCCCAGGATCAGCGCGCCGGCGCAGGCCGCCAGCAGCCGCGGCGCGCGCAGGTCCGCCAGCAGGCCCCGCCAGCGCGGCCCCAGCAGCAGCAGCACCGCCGGATAGCCGAGCATGAACAGCGGCCAGTGCGTCGCCAGGCCCAGGCCCGCGACCAGGGCCAGCGCCGGCAGCAGCCGCGGCCCGCCCCCGGCGGCGTAGCGCTGCGCGAGGACGCAGCTGAGCGCGAACAGCAGCAGGTTGAGGGCGTAGACCTCGGGGATCTGCGCCTGGTTGATGATGATCGGCGTCAGGCCGACGAGGCCGGCGGCGGCGACCGCCGGCCCGGCGTCGATCCGCAGCATCCGGCGCGCGAGGATGGCGAGCAGCGCGCAGGCGGCCGCCGCGCACAGGGCGCTGTACAGCCCGGCGCCGACGGCGGGATTCGAGCCCAGCAGGTCGGCGGCGAGCGCGAAGGGGTAGCAGCTGAGGACGTAGGCGGGGAAGCCCGGCTCGTGCGGCAGGCCCAGCGACCGGCAGGCGCCGGCGAACAGCGCGGTGTCCTCGAAGGTGACGTCCGGCGGCATGGTGGCCGCGTAAAAGCCGAACAGCCCCAGCGCCAGCGCAAGGTACGGCCAGCCGCCTTTCAGATCCACCCGCATCGCGTCCTCGCCGCCTGTTGCGATTCTATAAGGAACGGGGCCTGTTAATGGAAATGCTCGAAACGAACATCCTGCAGAAATGTCCGGCGCGGCATTGTTTTCAGATTGCTGGCCTTTTATATCTTTTTGCTGTATGTTTATGCCCAAACAATCAAATAAAAGCCGCTTTTTCAAAATAAGAAGTTGTTGTTTTTGCTTTATTTTGTAAAATTTTAGGAAAAAATTCAAGTTGCTTGAAACATAAGATTTTTGCTTATTTTCAGGCGCGCAAATCCGCTTCAGGCCCAGTACGGCAGGTAGCTGGCGTATTTGTTCGAGCTCTTGTTTTCGGCAGAAGGCTTGATTTTGCCTTCGTCGACAAGTTCCTTGATCAAACGCCAGATTGTGATTCTGTTCTTTGTGCCGATCTTGAACCTAGCCCGGGCGCTCCCATTGGTCATCATTTCGCCCGCGAGGTGCTTGAGAACGCAGTGCTGGTAAAGGGCGGTTTTCTTAAGGCTTCTATTCATTTTGCCATAATTTTTTTTATGAAACAGCGTCACTTTCGTTGTTCCTCCCTCCGAAACGACTTCCAGCGGCCCGGCCTGCTCCTGCTCCAAAATGCCTATGACCTTGTCAATGCCGGCTCCTGCCTGCGACGCCATTCTAAGGTGCTGCATGACCCGCAGCAGCTTCGGGTTGCGGGAGTTCTGCTTGTCAATGATGCGATCTGTCCCAGTCAGCACTTCTCCAGGGTTGGTGATCTCCACCCTGTCGTCGTAGACATCCAGGGCAGCGCAGCCATCGCTGCTGAAATCCTGATGAATGATCGCGTTTAGAACCAGCTCCTTCACGGCCGCATGCGGCACGAACTCTATGACGCGGCCAAACACGCCCTCGATGATGTATGGATTGTACATCTGGCCAAGCGTCGAGGTCATCATGTGATCAAAGTACGGGACATGTCCTTTTTCGTAGGATCTTTGGAACATCCCAGCCCCTTTCTTGGTGCCTTTGTATCGTGTCACCGTGAAGCGCTTGCTAGCGACCTCGCTCGAGCACTCCTCGATGCTCTCCGCCAGCAGCAGCACGCCCATGCGGGTTATTGCGAAGCCGCCGCTGTCTTGGGCTGGCGCGAGAATCCCCGCGTTTGCCAGGTCTTTCATAATTTGCCCTTCCTTTTCTGGCCAGCTCCCGCCCGACATTCGATAAAAGACACCGACATCCAGCAATCTGATCACCTCCGCCGGCCTTAGGCCAGCAACGCAGATTTGATCCAGCCAGTGCCCATTCGCTTCCGGCACTATGCGGGCGATCTCATCGAAGGTCATTGCAGCCAGCCGGCCGCCCGCCTTCTTATAGAAAGCACCTTCATAGCTGACCGCCCTGCCCTTAGCGCGAGGGGGGACGATGACGACGACAACCCTGCCTTGAGGGTGCTTGATCTCGGCTATCTCAATCTTGACTGCCGGCTTCAGGGCAGCTGCGATCTTCCGCTCGACCTCTGCGGGATTGGAACAGGCCGCCGTCCCCACCACCTTTCGGGGAGTTGTGGCCGTCAGGCCCAGAACGATGTTGCCGCCTCCTGAGTTGGCTATCGCGCAACAGTGCTTGCACAGCTCGTCCAGGTGCAAATCACGCTGTCCGAGCTCGATTCCGGGCACATGCCGCTCCCCAGCCAGATGGATGACTGTTGCTGAAGTTATGTCTTTTTTAGATAACATTAGCATTATAAGAGCGGATTTTAAAGATAGGAACTTCTTGTTTTCACTTTATTTTATCATTTTTTCGGTCAAAAATCAACTTCCTTGAAACATAAGAATAACCTGTGAAAGGAAAAGGCACATCAAGCCCAATGAGGAACATAGCCCACATGCCTCCTAGAACCAGGCCTCTCTTCGGAGCGCTTGATTTTCTTCTCCTTCACAAGCTCCTTCAGCAGCTGCGTAATTTCTATCCCGGCTTCATCATCGAGATTGAACCTCTCTCTGAGAGAGGCATTCGTCATCATCGCTTTCCTCGCATTTTGCAGCAGACAGTGCTGGTAAGCAGCGATTTTCATTTCGCTCCAGGACATTTTGCCGTATTCCGCAAGCCTGGAAATCTCAACATGAGTGGAACTGTCTGTGAACCTGAATTTTGGCGGCGCGGATTTGCTTTGCTCCACGGACGCAATGATCTTCACAATCCCTGAGGTCGCATGTTCGGCAAGCTTGAACTTACGCATTAGATTCAACATGCCTGCGTTACGGGACTCCGAGTCTTGCATCATGAAATCCACCTTCACCAGTGAAACCCCTGGGTTGATCAGCACCGCAATATCGCCAAAAATCTTTAAAACCACGCGGTCTTTGTTTTCGAAATCTTGGTGGATGATAGCATTCGCCAGCAGTTCGCGTACGGCCAGCCGAGGCGCCATCTCCATTGCTTCTCCATCCGCATATTCAGCCTGAGCTGCTAGCTGTTCCATAGCAGCGTTAACCATATCTTCAAAGCCGACGGCATATCCCCTGTCGCAGCAGTAGTTGAACACTATCTCCTCTGCCTTAGCGTTCGGTTTGTATCCAATGATCTCGAACCTTTTCACGGCCATCTCGGACGAGCACTTCTTAATGCTATTGGCTAAAAGCAGCACTCCCATGCGGCTTATTGAGAATTTTTCACTAGCATGTGCGGGGGACACAATCCCCTCGGAGGACAATCGTTCCATAACTGAGCTACGATTCTGAGGCATTGGCTTTCCTATCATCTCGTAAAAACTCTTGACATCGAGCAAGCCCATCACTTCCTCCCCGCTCTGGTCAGAAAGGCATGTTTCGTCCAGCCAATGCGGCGTGGTTTCTGTCAATATGCGGGCTAACTCTTGATCGGTCATTTTCCGCGTCTGGTTGCCGGTTTTCATGTAAGGGAACTCGTTGTAGCGAATCACTTGACCTTTGGCCCGCGATGGTATCTCGATCGCCACGACCCTCCCCTCGTCGAGCATGTGTTCGGATATCTTAATCCTTATCACAGGGCTGAGGTCATTCGCCAGCGTCGCCTCGGCTTCCGGAATTTCCAGGCGGGGGAAAGCTTTGGTGCCGACAGGCTCGTGAGGGGCCTTGTTTGTGACTCCCAGCAGCATGCAGCCTCCCCCTGCATTCGCAATGGCGCTGCAGTACTTACCCAGACTGCGTACTGAATAGCCCCCTTTCGCTTCTTTGCACTCCAGGCTGGCGCTCTCAGGCTCCTTAAGCAGTTCCTCAAGTTCTTTGCGTGATATGACACTTTCAGCCGACATCAGCGTATCATATCACATAAATTATCCGGAATCGCAACAGGCGATACCTTGCCGCTCTTAGCAGGATTCTCCCTCGCCATCCTTCGAGGACCGGCGCTGATTCGGCGTAGATCCTAGCGGCGACCAGCAGCAGGTTGAGGGTGCTGTCTCTAGAATGGTCTGGCGTTTTACAACTTGCCGCGATTTTTATACCAAAACAACCCAATAAAACCTCTTTTTCAAGATAGGAAGTTATTGTTTTTGCTTTATTTTATAAAATTTTAGGGCGAATTTCAAGTTGCTTGAAACATAAGATTTCTTAGCGATGCATTCCCATATCCGCGGCCGCACGCCTGCCTCAGGCCCGGTGCGGATAGTAAAGCTTGTACCTGCGCGAATTCCTGTATTCGTACGAATACTTGAGCTTTCCTTCAGCGACAAGCTCGTTCAGCAGGCGCGGAAGCTCATCCTGCCTCTTGGCGCCTAGGTTGAACCTTGCCCTGGCGCTTGCCTGCGTCGCAACTTGGTGATTGGCGCGCTTCAGCAGGCAGTGCTGGTAGAGGGCGCCTTTCTTGTGGCTCTTGGACATGTCGCCGTAGGCCCTCCTGCCGAAGAACAGCCTGGCTCTCGTGAAGCCTCCTTTGGACTCGATCTCCAGCGGGGCGGCGCAGTTCTCCTCCAAGGCATCCACGACTATGCAGAGGCCTCTGCCCAAATCCGACGCCAGTCCAAGATCCATCATCGCATACATCAGCTGCGGATTGCGCGACCGATAATGGGAAATCATGTAATCCGGGGATGTCAGCGATTCGCCAGGGTTGGCAATCTCCACCCGATCGGCGAAAACCTCCAGCACGACTTCTTCGCTGCTGTCGAAGTCCTGGTGAACGATCGCATTGATGAGCAGCTCGCGCAAGGCCTTGCGGTACCAGGAACCAGCGCCGCCACTCCGCGCCCCATTGCGGCTGCCCGAACCGCGGCCCGCCGCCATCTCCATCATGGCGTCCAGCCCGCTTGCATATCCCCGGTCAAGCCGCTGATCGAACAGAACGGCCGACTTTCTGGTCTTGCCTTCGTACTTGACCATCCTGACTCTCTTCCAGGCGATCTCGGCCGGAAACCGCTCCATACATCTGGCCAGCAGCAAAGCTGATGCCCGCGTGATGGAAAAGCCGCTGCCATCCTGATCCGGCACGAGCATTTCGCTGCGCTTCAGGGCCTCGAGCGCCAAGTCGGGCTCAGTACAGGGCTTGCCCTCCGTAATCCGGCAGAAAGCCTCGACGTCCAGCAGGTCCAGCGCCGCTTCGGCGGTCAGGTTCCGCATGCAGACGTCGTCCAGCCAGGCAATGCGCTTGCCAGAGCCCAGCAGATGAGCTATTTCATGGAGGGGCATGCACACCGTCTGCGCGCCAATCCTGGTGTACCAGACATGCTTGTACCTGACCGGCTCGGCATTGGCCGATGGCACGATGACGCACATGACCCTACCCTGCGGGTGCTCGACGGGGACGATTTCGACCCTGATCGTCGGGCGCAAGCGGCTGGCGACCAGCTTTTCGAGCCGGGCGGGGTCGCGATAGGCCTGGGACCCGACGACTTTGTGCGGCATCTTCGCGGTGACGCCAAGAAGCATCAAGCCGCCTCCGGCGTTGGCCATGGCGGCGCAGCGCTTGCACAGCCGATGCGTGGAGTAGCCGTTCCTGCCCTCGTTGAAAGTCAGGCAGGAGCTCGCGAGCTCCTTGAGCAGCTCGTCGATTTTCTCGACGGTGATGTCTTTTCCAGCAAGCATTCGCATATTATAACATACAAATCTTTCCAAGCCAGAAATTGTCGCTTGCATGAACTTTCCCTTATTGCCATCACATCATATTTATATATCAAAAGGCGATATGCAAGGAGTTTTTGCAAAATAAGAAGTCATTGTTTTTATTTGATTTTCTCGATTTTGGGCGAAAAATGGCCCGTTTTTGGAAAATAAGATTTTTCCTTATCCTGCAAGCCGGCGCCTTCGCCCGCAGACGCCGCACAAGGCTGGCCGGGCCGGCCGCGCCGACCCGCCCTCAGCGGCTTTTTGCAGAAGCTCCCCGCCGTCCTCTTTCTTCTTGCTCATTCGTCCGGCGCTCCTTGGTCTTTCGGCGCGCGCAGCGAGTTTTCCCGCCAGATTTGCAGCAGCTTGGAGCCGCCTAAAGTCGCCGCGCCGCGAAGGTGCTGCTCCAGTCGCCGCCGAACGGTTTCCCTGTCCTGCTGCGACTGGGCCGCGGCATGGCCTTCTTGGGCGTTTTCCGCCCAGATCTCCTGGAGCTTGGAGCCTCCCAAAGTGAGGGCGCCGAGGAGATATTTCTCCAATACCTCCCTGTCGCTTCCTTTTTTCTCGCTCATCCGGATGTTCCTGGCGCGCCCGTCGTCGCATGCAGTCTTGCTATATTTTACTTACATTTGCGCTGGTGGAAACAGCTGCTAGCACGGCCGCCAGCCCGATTCCCAGCTCGTTCCCATGGTTTACAATTGCCAAGCAGCGATGCCCGGGACCATCTACCTCGACAACAACGCGACCACGCGCCCCCTGCCCCCGGTCATAGCCGCC
>MEIE01000169.1 GCA_001750625.1 Candidatus Amphirhobacter heronislandensis | reverse complement strand
CAAAACGCGGTCGACCGCGAACAGGAAACCGAAACCCAGCATGAGGATGACGGTGCCAGGGAGAAGAAGGAACGCTCCTTCGAGAAAACGCCTTGAGGCGGTGTTGCTTTGTGTCATAGCTTTCTCCTATATGTTTTTGACTTGCTTGAATCGAATTGACGGTCCTTTGGATTGAAGCCTTATGCAGCTAGGTTAGTCGTTGCTCTACAAATCGTATTGATCGATTATTTCAAGCACCCTCACATGGTTGCTGTCTATAGCTCTTGCCTTATTCCAGGTATCTATGGCTTCCTCCTGGCGCCACATGCTCCAAAGAATTTCCCCGTAGTTCACCAGTGCCTGCACTTTGGTGTACTCATCCATTTGCAGTCTATGATTCAGCGCCTTCTCCGCCATGGACGAGCCCTCTGCCGACCGGCCGTCGTTGTGCAAGGCCCAGGCATAGGAGTGGAAAATCTCGGGCCTGTCTGGCTCCAGCTCCAAGGCTTTCTCCACCAGCTCGACCGCCTCTTCGGTTTTGCGCCCGCTGTCAGCCAGCACGTATCCCAGGGCGCTGTAGTACCAAGGGTTGTCTGGCTCGCGGTCAATCAAAAAGCGCAGCGCATTTTCCGCTCCCCCGGTCTCGCCCACTTCCATCAAAGCAACCATGTAAGCTTTCAGCTCAAGGAACAAGGTGTTGTCGTTTATGAGCTCTTCAGCCTTCGCCAGTTCGCGCCTTGCCCCTCTGCTGTCTCCCTTCCTATAAAGAATGAGGGCTTGAAAGGAAGGTGGAAATAAGCTGTCGTCGTCAATTGTCGCCATCATTTCAATCAATGCCTCCAACTCTTCGCTGGCCTCGTTTTTATACAGCCCTTCCGTCATCCTTATCAAGGACGCCATCATAGGGTTGCCATCCTCGAAATCCCTGACAAATTGCTCAAGTTCATAATCTCTGCCTGTAAAAAGCAGAATCTCAGCATAGCTTCCGATTATCTCAACCAGATGCTCGTAGTCTGGATCGAAATAATCAATATCCTGCTCATCCAGCATTTCCTTCGCCTGTTCGAATTCAATCCTAGCGCCTTCGTAATCACCTCTTTCCTGCAAAAGCCGGCCGTAAGAATGAATTATTGCAGGTTGGCCTGGCTCCAAATCCAAGGCGATTTCCAACAGTATTTCAGCTTCATCCAGCCTGGAATATCTGTTTTCAACCAGCAGGTAACCCAAGGCGTTGTAATACCATCCAAAATCAGGATCTATCTCAATCAGCTCTCGATAGATGCTCTCCGCTTCGTCAATCAGCCCCGCCTTGCTCGCATAATAAGCCCGGTAGAACATGATTTCTTCTTCATCGCTCAGATGATCCAGATCATCCAAGATCTCGTACGCGATCTCAGGAGCTAGCAGAAATTGGTGTGCTTGCTTCGCCTCTTCGAGAGACTCGGCCGCTCCCGAGCTCGAATAGAATTCAATTTGCCAGGGCGGCAGCGAGGCGGCTAGAGCCGCCGACCCCCCCCCATCATTATCGCGGCCACCGCCGCTGCTTTCAGCCAGGACGGAGTTTGTTTGATTTTCATGTCTCTCACCTCTTTACGGAGCATATTCTAATACGGGCGGCCGCGTCTTTCAAGCCTTCTCCTCCGCAGCCTCGTCTTCGTCGTCCCGCTTCGGCTTCGCGACCGCCTGCAGCAAGAACGCCGCAATGATGAACATGACCAGACCGACCGCCCGGACCAGCGTCCCCGGCCCGGTTCCCACGTGGATGAAAATGCCGACGCCGGCGAAGGAAACCGCCAGCGCGGCGCACAGCAGGGCGTTGCCGCCGATGAAAAAGCGCAGGTCCGC
>MEIE01000168.1 GCA_001750625.1 Candidatus Amphirhobacter heronislandensis | reverse complement strand
CTGGGCTCGCTCGTCGTTTTCTTGGCCAGCGCCTGGCTGCTGCGCCGGCTCGGCCTCGCGCGCTGCTGGATGGCGGGGCCGACTTGGATATATCCGTAGTTGGTATCGGGCCGGGTCGGGGGCACCCCGAAGGTGGCCAGCGGGCTTTTTCGAGCATCGCCTTGCGCATCCGGCGAGGGCTCGTCCTCTTGCGATGAGCCCTCGATGGCGGAGCGGGCCACTTCCAAGGCCTTGCGGAAGGCCGCCGGCTGCGGGATATAGTGATCGGCGGGCATCACCAACAACAAAGGATCCTCCCCCTTGGCCAGCGCATGGCAAGCGGCGAGAGCGACGGCGGGGGCGGTGCCTTTGGGGAGCGGTTCGAGGAAGATGGATTCGACCGGAGCGTCGATCTCCCGGCTTTGACCGGCGGCGAGGAAACGATGCTCTTCATTGCAAACGATGACGGCGGGGAGCGCCCGCTCCATCCCCTCCAGCCGCTGCAGGGTATTTTGCAGCATCGTCCCGTGGCCCACGATGCGCAAAAACTGCTTGGGAAGGCATTCCCTCGAAAGGGGCCACAAACGGGTGCCCGTTCCCCCGGCGATGATCACCGGAAGAATGTCCGAAGAACGGGATTCCCTGCCGTTATCGCTCATCGTTCGGTGTCTGCGATAAAGGGCGCCGCCGGGGCGTCTTGCCTGCGCTGCGGAGTCATCGGACAGCGGCGGAGTCGGCGGGGGTATCGGCGGCGGCTTCGGCGGCGGCTTCGGCAAGGGCTGCGGCCACGCGATCCATCCCTTCGTCGAGTTCCTCGTCGAGGATATTCAGCGGCGGCAGGAATCGCAGCACGTCGGGACCGGCCTGCAGGACGAGGACGCCGTGGCGGCGGCAATGATCGACCAGTTCGCCGGCCCGACCCGCCCACTCCTTGCGCAACACCGCCCCGAGCATCAACCCCTTGCCGCGCACCTCTTCGATCATCCCCGATTCATTATGCAAGGCGAGCAGACGAGCCCGCAAGCGCTCGCCTTGGCGTTCGACATTGGCGATCAACTCCTTCGAGCGCACTCTTCTTAGCACCGCTCTGGCCACTGCGGCCGCCACCGGATTGCCGCCGAAGGTGGAGCCGTGGCTTCCCGGTTGCAAGGTATCGGCGGCTTCGGGGCCCACCAGCATCGCCCCCATCGGGAGGCCGCCGGCCATGGATTTGGCGATGGTCACCACGTCAGGGACCACTCCCTCCTCCCATTGATGGGCGAAGAAGCGCCCGCTTCGTCCGAGGCCGCTTTGCACTTCGTCGAAGATCAGCAAGGCTTGGTGGCGACGACAACAGCGGGCGATCTGTGCAAGAAAGCCGGGAGCGGCGGGGACCACGCCACCCTCGCCTTGGATCGGCTCGACCAACACCGCGCAGGTGCGATCCCCGATCTCGGCTTCCAATGCGTCCATGTCGTTATAGTCGGCGTAGCGAAAGCCGCCGGGCAAGGGCTCGAATCCTTGGTGGTATTTGGGTTGGGCGGTGGCGGTCACCGTGGCCAGAGTGCGGCCGTGGAAGCCCGCGGCTTCGTTGGCTTCGGCGCCGGAGTTGCAGAAAAACACCCTTTCGGCGAAGGTGGCGGCGCAAAGTTCCTCGGCCAAGCGGATCGCAGGCTCGGAAAAATAAAGATTGCTGACATGCCACAAGCGAGCGCCCTGCTCGGCGAGGATGCCGACCAACTCCTCGTCGCCGTGGCCCAAGGCGGTGACGCTGATCCCCGCTCCCAAGTCCACGTATTCCTTGCCTTGGGTATCCCAAAGGCGGGCTCCTTTGCCGTGATCCAATACCATCGGCGCCGGAGCGTAATTCGGAAGATAATGCTCCTTTCCCGATTCCAGCAATGCGTCGGTTTTTTCTGGCGAGTCTTTCAAGATCGACCTCCCGAAGGTCAAATGCCCCGATCGTTCACACCTTGCTTCGAACTCCATCGGGATAATCATACAAGGATCGAGGGATTTTGGGAAAATCGG
>MEIE01000167.1 GCA_001750625.1 Candidatus Amphirhobacter heronislandensis | reverse complement strand
GGTTATCTCCTGCTCCGCTTCCATCTTCAGCACCATGTCCACGTAGCGGTCGCCGTAGATCTCCCGGATTTCCGCCACCGACATCCGTCCGTCCTCCTTGCCCTTGGCCTGCACCCCGCCGTCTTTGACCGAGAATTTGAAGTAGCGGTCCACCACCGCCGCCGGCACCAGCCTGGCCGCCCGCAGCCGCGCCAGCACCACCATCGGGCTCACGCCGTATTTGTCGCATGTCTCCCGCAGCGCCGCGTCGATTGCAGCCGGCGCCATCCCCGCCAGCGCCTTGGCGTCGATTTCCCGCAAGGCGCTCTCGGGCAGCAGCACGTGGCTCGCCAGGGCGTTGGCCTCGGCCTCCCGCCGGCTCCTGCTCCCGCCGTGGAAGGACGCCAGCGTCTTCTCGCCGTCGACCGCGCCTTGTTCGTGCATGATCAGGTGCGCCAGCTCGTGCAGCAGCGTGAACGACTGGTTGCGCTCGTCTTTTTCCTTCGCCACGAAGATGATCGGCAGCACCTCGTGCCTCAGCGCGAAGCCCTTGAACTGGTCCCGGCCTCGGCGGTCCTTCGGCGTCTGCCAGCGGCCAAAGCGGCCGCCGCCGCCGACGAAGACCAGCACGTCCTTGGAGCACGTCCTTGGCCTCGACCTTCTTGCGCAGCGCGGCGAAATCCTCGCCGCCGCGGAGACGCAGCCAGCGGCGCACCGCCTTGGCCTTGGCCGCGTAGTCGTCGCCCGCCGGCAGCTGCGGGTAGGCGGCCTTGCGCGGCTGCAGGGCGGGGAAATCTTCGAAGAGGCAGCTGAAGTATCTTTTGTGCCTTTCCGTCCGCGCCAGCAGCAGCATCATCTCCGTGCTGCGCGGCGGCCAGCCGGCGGGCGCGCTGGACTTCGGGACCCGCAGCTCGTTCTTGGAGACGGCGTTTTTCCGCATGAGAAAGAAATCTTCGAGCTCGAGCGCGTCGTGAAGCGCATTCATCTGCTCCCCCGTCAGGCCCGGGCCGCCGGCGCTGGCGCGCCGGATGGCGGCGGCCTTGACGTTGGCCCGCTGCGCCAGCTCCTCCAGCGTCAGGCAGTAGTGCCGCAGGCACCATTGCAGGCGCGCGGGGGTGACGGCCAATCCTTTCATATCTTACATTATACACATTTTTGGCGGGGATTGCAAAACCCGGCCCAAACCGGGCCTGCTGCGCCTAGCCGCGGCGGGCAGGGCGGGCCCGCCTGCCATCCAGCCGATACCGCGCAGGGCGGATCCGCTACTCGCCGAGGCGGAATTCGATCTTGTACTCGTCGGCCGCGGCGCCGTAGCCCAGCGCCCAGCTGCGTCGCGCCCTCGCCCGCAACCGCAGACCCAGTTCGTTGCCGTTGTCCGAGCGCAGCGGCGGCACGGCCTCAGCAGCAGCCGTCCACTACCCCACCGTCAAAAATCGTATTTGGCAGCCAGGCCCGCAGGGCTCACGCACGGCACTCCCCATTCCCGGCAGACGGTGGGGATGTTGCACCTTTCCTTGCCAGGCGCCTCGTCGGTCAAGACCGTCATCCCTTAGAACTCGGCGACGAGGATGATTTCGAGGTCATTTTCGCCCACGCACTTGTCGCTGGTGATGCGGCCCTCCGCCTTGAGCTGCTTCAGGATGGCCTCCGCCTCGTCTGAGAAGAACTTGGAGTCGAGGTCGGAGTCTATGGGTTTCACGCCCCACTTCTTGAGCAACTTGCTGAGCGTGGGGCTGTTGCGCTCAATCTCATCCGCGATGACCCCCGATATGTTGAGCAGCCCCAATTCGAAGGCAGCCCGGATCCACCTGCGGAAGGCCTCATGCTTCGGGTCCGTCCCGGCGATTATGGATTTCCAGTTCAGCAGAGTGCTGGCGTCGACGAGATGGCCTTCACTCTTGATTATTAATAGCACGGGCCGCCCCTGAGAATTTCGTAGTCGTCAAGATCCACATCCAGGTAAACCACCGCGTCGTGAAGGGTTATCTCCTTCTCGCCCTCCATCTTCACCGTCATGTCCACGTAACGGTCGCCAAAGACCTCCCGGATTTCCGCCACCGAAACGCGTCCGGCCTCCTTGCCCTTGCCCTGCACCCCGCCGTCTTTGGCCAAGCACTTGAAGTAGCGGTCCACCGCCGCCGCCGGCACCTTCCTGGCCGCCCGCAGCCGCGCCAGCACCACCATCGGGCTCACGCCGTATTTGTCGCATGTCTCCCGCAGCGCCGCGTCCATCTCGGCCGGCGCCATCCCCGCCAGCGCCTTGGCGTCGATTTCCCGCAAGGCGTTCTCGGGCAGCAACACATGGCTCGCCAGCTCGTTAGCCTCGGCCTCCCGCCGGTTCCTGCTCGCGCCGTTGAAGGACGCCAGGCTCTGCTCGCCATCGATCGCGTCCTCTTGGTGCATGATCAGGTGCGCTAGCTCGTGCAGCAGCGTGAACGACTGGTTGCGCTCGTCTTTTTCCTTCGCCACGAAGATGATCGGCAGC
>MEIE01000166.1 GCA_001750625.1 Candidatus Amphirhobacter heronislandensis | reverse complement strand
GCGCAGAACTCCTGCGCGGCCTGCAGCTTCTCGTAGGCGTCCCCCTTGAGCCGCAGCTGCAAGGAGGCGTCGGCGAAGCGGCAGTCGCTGCGGGTCCCCGCGGCCTGCAGCAGCCGCTCGGCGCAGGGCGGCTCGGGGACGAAGTCCAGGCGCAGGCCGGCGGCGTTCGCGGCGATGCGCAGCACGCCCAGCTTGGCGGCGCGCAGCCGCAGCTGGTGGCAGCCGAGCAGCAGCCGCACCTCGCGCGGCAGCGGTCCGAAGCGGTCGGCGAGGCGGGCGCGGATCGCCTCGAGGCCGTCCTCGTCCGCGGCGGCGGCCAGGCTGCGGTAGGCGCGCATCCGCTCGACGGCGCTGCGGCAGTACGCCGCCGGCAGCCGCGCGTGGCCGCCGAAGTCCACCTCGCAGTCCGCCGGGGCGGCGGGGGCCTTGGCGAGCTGGCGCTGGGCGGCGGCGAGCATGCGGCGGAAGGCGTCGACGCCGACGTCGACCACCGCGCCCGACTGCGCCGCGCCGAGGATCTCGCCGGCGCCGCGGATCTCCATGTCGCGGACCGCGATGTAGTGGCCGCCGCCGAGCTCGGCGGATTCCAAAAGGGTCTCGAGGCGCAGCCGCGCCCCTCGGCGCTGGGCTTGAGGAAGTAGGCGTAGCCCTGGCGGCTGGAGCGGCCGACGCGGCCGCGCAGCTGGTGCAGCTGCGCGAGCCCGAACATCTCGGCGCGCGGCACCACTAAGGTGTTGGCGTTCGGGACGTCGAGGCCGCTTTCGACGATGGTGGTGCAGACGAGCACGTCGGCCTCGCCGCGGTAGAAGCGCCGCATCGCGTCCTCGAGCTCGGCGTGCGGCATCTGGCCGTGCGCGACCGCGATCCGCGCGGTCGGCGCGAGCTCGGCGACCCGCTCGCGGGCGACCTCGATGGCGTGGACGCGGTGGCTGACGTAGAAGGCCTGGCCGCCGCGAGCGAGTTCGCGGGCGAGGGCCTCGGCGACGACGTGGTCGGCGTCGGCGGCCGCGAAGCTGCGCACCGGCAGCCGGCCGGCCGGCGGCGCGGCGATGACCGAGATGTCGCGCAGGCCCTCGAGCGCCATCGCCAGCGTCCGCGGAATCGGGGTGGCGCTGAGGGCGAGGACGTTGACGGCGGCGCGGCATTCGCGCAGCCGTTCTTTCTGCCGCACGCCGAAACGGTGCTCCTCGTCGATCACCGCGAGGCCGAGGTCGGGCAGCTTGACGTCGCGGCCGAGCAGGGCGTGGGTGCCGACCGCGATCGCGGGGCCGCCGGCGGCGAGCGCGGCGAGGGCGCGGCGGTTCTCGCGGCCGTGGCGCAGGGAAGACAGCTGGTGGATGACGGCGCCGCTGCCGGCGAAGCGCTCGGCGAAGCTGCGGTGCAGCTGGTCGCACAGCAGGGTGGTCGGCGCGACCACCGCGACCTGCGCCCCGCCGCTCCAGGCCAGCCAGGCGGCGCGCAGCGCGATCTCGGTCTTGCCGAAGCCGACGTCGCCGCACAGCAGCCGGTCCATCGGCGCCGCTGAGCACAGGTCGGCGATGACCTCGGCGCAGGCGCGCTCCTGGTCGGCGGTCTCGGCGTGCGGGAAGCCGGCGCAGAAGGCGGCGTAGGCGTCCTCGTCGAGCTCGAAGCCCTCGGCGCCGGCGGCCGCCGCGGCCCTTTTCGCCTGCAGCTCGAGCAGCCAGGCGGCGGTGTCGCGGGCGGCGCGGCGCGCCTTGGCCTCGACCCGCTGCCAGCGCTTGCCGCCGATCGCGTGCAGCTTGGGCTCCTCGTCGGGCTCGGGCCGCCGCAGGCGGGTGATGAGGTGGCAGTGGGCGACCGCGACGTACAGGAGGACGTCGCCGGCGAACTCCAGCTTGACGAACTCCTCCTCGAAGCCGCCGGACTCCATCGCCGCCAGGCCCAGGTAGCGGGCGACGCCGTGCTCCTGGTGGACGACGAGGTCGCCGGGGCTGTACTCGTCGGGCTCGGTCCCGGCGCCGCCCCAGCCGCGGGCGGCGCTTTTCGGCGGCGGGACGTAGTCGTGCAGGTCGGCCTCGGTGAGCAGCGCGAGCTTGGCGCGCGGCATGACGAAGCCGTGCGCCAGGCCGCTGGCGAACAGCAGCGGGCCCTTCTCGTCGCCGAGCAGCTGGCCGGCCTCGCCGGGCTCGGCGCCGGCGGCGCGCAGGGTCGCCGCGACCGCCTGGCGCCGCGCCGGGCTGCTCCAGGCGAACAGCAGCCGCCAGCCGCGCTTGTCCTGCAGCCAGCGCCGCAGCGCGGCGGCCGGATCGGCCTGGCCGTGGTGGACGCCCAGCGGCGGCGGCGGCTCGGCGCCCAGGTCCTGGACCCGCGGGCCGTCTGCGGCCCCGACCTCGACGCAGCGGTGCTTCCGCAGGCGCCGCCGCAGGCCGGCCTCGTCCAGGAACAGCTCGGCGGGGTCGAGGACCTCGGATCCAAGCTGCCGCGCCTGCTCGTGCCGCGCCTGGGC
>MEIE01000165.1 GCA_001750625.1 Candidatus Amphirhobacter heronislandensis | reverse complement strand
ACCGACACCGGCCTGGCCTTCCACCGCAGCGCGGAGGGCTGCCGCCAGATCGACGTGGCGCTGTCCGGCGAAACGGGACAGGTCGAGCTGCTTCGCTACCAAGGCAGCAGCGCCGCGACGCCGACGTCGCCGAGCAACATCACTATGCACAGCGCCGCTGATCCAGCCAGCAGCAATCATCACGTAAAGCTGTTCCTCAAGGCGCGAGCGTCGGTGAACCAGGGTGATGTCCTCGACCTGACTGTGGTGGCGACCCCGAACGCGTCCTGCACCGACCCGAGGACCCCGGCGCCCTTGACCGTCAGCTGGAACCTGACCATCGCGACCGCGGCCGCATGGACTAACCAAGGCAGCGACGACGCCGTCTCCGACGGCCCGTTCTCGCCGCTGGCGCTGACAGGCGCGGGCAACAGGACGGCGACTGGCCTGGCGTTCCACCAAAGCTCGACCGCGTGCCGCCAGATCGATGTGGCGCTGGTCAACAGCCCGCTGTCCTATGTGGAACTGATACGCTACCAAGGCAACAGCGTCGCATCGACTACGAGCCTGAGCAACATCCACATGCAGCAGAACAATGACTCCGACAATCATGTCCGGCTCTTCTTCAAGGCGAACGCTGCCGTGACGGCGGGCAGCACGGTAAGCGTCACCGTGGTCGCGACGCCGAACTCCTCCTGCACGGACGCGGCGACGCCGGCGCCCTTGACGGTGGCGTGGATGATGACCATTGCCGAGACCAGCGGCTGGATCAACCAAGGCCTGGATTCGGCGGCGGCCAGCGGCCAGTTCTCGGCGCTGACGCTGGCGACGGCGACGCAGAGGACCGACACCGGCCTGGCGTTCCACCGCAGCGCGGAAGGCTGCCGCCAGATCGACGTGGCGCTGTCCGGCGACACCGGTCAGGTGGAACTGCTGCGCTATGCCGGCAGCAACGTTGCGACGCCGACCGCTCTTAGCAACATCACCATGCATAGCGCAGCCGATCCGGCAAGCAGCAATCATCACGTCAAGCTGCTCCTCAAGGCGCGGGCGGCCGTGACCCAAGGCGACATTCTTAACCTGACCGTCGTCGCGACGCCGAACGTGTCGTGCACCGATCCACGAACGCCGTCGCCGCTGACCGTCAGCTGGAACGTCACCATCGCGACTGCGGCGAACTGGGTCAAGGAAAGCAGGGACGACGACAGCGCCACCGGCAGCTTCTCGCCGCTGACGCTCGCCGCGGCCAGCAATCGGACCGCGACCGGCCTCGCTTTCCACCGCAATTCGGACGCGTGCAAGCGAATCGACGTCGCGCTGAGCGGCGACACCTCGCATGTCGAGCTGCGCCGCTACGCCGGCGACAGCGAAGCCGGCAGCCAGGCGCTCAGCGACATCACGATGGACGACGATGCCAATCCGGCAAGCGGCAACCAGCACGTTCGGCTGTTCTTCAAGGCAAGCGCATCCCCGGCGGCAGGCAGCGTCCTCAACGTCACCGTAGTCGCGACGCCGAACGCCGCCTGCACTGACCCGGCCACCCCGGCGCCGCTGACGGTCGGCTGGGCGCTCACGGTGGCGTCCACCAGCCCGTGGGTCAATCAGGGCAGGGATGACGCGGTCTCCGACGGTCCGTTCTCGGCGCTTACCCTGGCGGTCGCCACCGAACGCACCGACACCGGCCTGGCGTTCCACCGCAGCGCGGACGGCTGTCGCCAGATCGACGTGGCGCTGTCCGGGTTGCGACGCCGACGTCGCTGAGCAACATCACGATGCACAGCGCCGTGACCGGCAACAACGACCATCACGTCAAGCTGTTCCTCAAGGCGCGGGCAGCGGTGAACCAGGGCGATGTCCTCGACCTGACCATCGTCGCGACCCCGAACTCGTCCTGCACCGACCCGAAGACCCCGGCGCCGTTGACGGTCAGCTGGAACCTGACGATTGCCACCGCGGCCGCATGGACCAATCAAGGCAGCGACGACGCAGTGTCCGACGGCCCGTTCTCGCCGCTGCTGCTCGCGGCAACGGGCAGCAGAAGCGCTACCGGCCTAGCGTTCCATCAAAGCTCGACTGCCTGCCGCCAGATCGACGTGGCGCTGGTCAACAGCGCGCCGTCCTATGTGGAACTGGTACGCTACCAAGGCAACAGCGCATCCACCAGCACCGGCCTGAGCAACATCACGATGGACAGCGGCGCCGGCACGAACAATCACCACGTCCGGCTGTTCTTCAAGGCGCAGGCGGGTGTGACGGCGGGCAGCACGGTGAGCGTCACCGTGGTGGCGACCCCGAATTCATCGTGCACCGCAGCGGCGACGCCGGCGCCCTTGACCGTGGCATGGAACATGACCATCGCCGAGACCAGCGGCTGGGTCAACCAAGGCAGCGATGTCGCGACGTCCAACGGCCCATACTCGGCGCTGACGCTGACGACGGCAGCGAACCGCACCGACACCGGCCTGGCGTTCCACCGCAGCGCCGAAGGCTGCCGGCAGATCGACGTGGCGCTGTCCGGCGAAACCAGCCAGGTAGAACTGATTCGCTACGCAGACAGCTCGGTCGCAACCGAGACCGGACTGAACAACATCACAATGCTTAGAGACGATGATGACGACCATCACGTTAAGCTGTTCCTCAAGGCGCGGGCGGCCGTGAGCCAGGGCGCCGTCCTCGACCTGACCATCGTCGCGACTCCGAATGTCTCGTGCACCGATCCGCGCACCCCAACGCCCCTGACCGTCAGCTGGAATGTCACCATCGCGACCGCGGCCGCCTGGGTCAAGGAAAGCAGGGATGACGACAGAGCCAGCGGAACCTTCTCGCCGCTGCGGCTGGCTGCGAGCAGCGCCCGGACCGCCACCGGCCTGGCGTTCCACCGCAACTCGGACGCCTGCAAGCGCATCGACGTCGCGCTGTCCGGCGACGTCAGCCATGTCGAGCTGCGCCGCTATGCTGGCGCAACCGAGTCCAGCAGCCAGGCGCTGAGCGACATCACCATGGACGATGGCGCTTCCAGCACTGACAATCAGCACGTGCGGCTATTTTTCAAGGCGGGCGCGGCCCCGGCGGGAGGCAGCGTCCTCAACGTCACCATCGTCGCGACCCCGAATGCGGCCTGCACTGATCCGGCCACGCCGGCGCCCTTGACCGTCGGCTGATGTCGCGACGTCCAACGGCCCGTACTCAGCGCTGACGCTGGCGGTTGCGGCCCAGCGCACCGACACCGGCCTGGCGTTCCATCGCAGCGCCGACGGCTGCCGGCAGATCGACGTGGCGCTCAGTGGCGACACCGGCCAGGTGGAATTGCTGCGCTACGCCGGCGGCAGCGTTGCGACGCCTTCTTCCCTGAGCAACATCACGATGCACAGCGGCGCGTC
>MEIE01000164.1 GCA_001750625.1 Candidatus Amphirhobacter heronislandensis | reverse complement strand
CAGGTACTCTTCCTGCTCGGGCGTGAAGAAAGGCAGCCACAGGCCGAAGCGGTCCGAGAACGAGACCTTCTCCTCGGCGCCTTCGCCCGGGTGCAGCTCGTCGGCGTCGCTGCCGTCTTGGTTGTCGGCATGGCTTTCGGGGACCATCCGCCGGCGGTTGGAGGTGGCGTACAGCAGCATCGGCGGCTGGCCGCCATCGAGCTCGTCGAGCGCCGACTTCGCCGCGAGCAGCCCCCGGTCGTGCGCGCCGAAAGACAGCTCGTCGCACAGCAGCAAGAAGCGCAGCTTGGATTTGGAGAGGGCTTCGGCGAGCAGCGGCAGCAGGGCGAGGTGTTCGCAGCTGACCTTGACGATCGCGGCCTTGCCCTTGAACTCGGCGGCGACGCCGTGCATCACCGTGCTCTTGCCGCAGCCGCGCGGGCCGGTGAGCACCGCGTGGTTGGCGTGCTTGCCGGCGACGAAGGCCTTGGTGTTCGCGCGCAGCTGCCTGATCTCGTCCTCGAGCCCGACCAGCGGCGCGAGCTCCGGGCCTTGCCAGTTCGGCAGCGGCGCGAGCCGGGACGGGTCGGCGTCGGTCGGCAGCCAGCGGTGGCAGCCGGGCTTGGGATCGCGCGCCTGCGGCTGGCCGCTCTCCCAGCGGTCCAGCAGGCGCTTGAGCTGCTTGGCGAGTTCCTTGTCCATCAGCTGCGGTACTCCGCGTTGATTTTCACGTATTCGGCGCTCAGGTCGCAGAACATCATCGAGGCCTGGCCGCCGCCGGCGCCGCCGGCGAGCTCGAATTCCACTGGGTCGGCTTTCATCGCGCGCTCGCCCCGGCGCTCGGTGTAGCCCGGCGCGCGGGCGCCGCGGACGAAGGCGACGGTCCCGCCGACCTTGACGGTGAGCCGCTCGGGCCGGAAGGGGACGCCAGCCTTGCCCGCCGCCATCAAAAGGCGGCCGACGTTCGGATCGCCGGCGTGCAGCATGGTCTTGACCAGCGGCGAGCCGGCGACGCTTGCCGCCACCCGCCGGCAGGCCGCGTCGCTGCCGAAGCCGGTCGCCGTCACCCGCGCGAGCCGGCTCGCGCCCTCGCCGTCGCGGACGATCTGCTCGGCCAGGTCCATGCAGACCTCCCGCAGCGCCGCGGCGCAGGCGGCCAGGCCCCGCGCTCCGGCGAGCTCAAGCCGGCCGGTCGCCGCGCAGGCCACCGCATCGTTGGTCGAGGTGTCGCCGTCGACGCTCGCGGCGTTGAAAGTGTCCTGGCAGGCGTGCCGCAGCATGCCCTGCAGCGTCCGCGGCGCTATTGCCGCGTCGCAGGCGATGAAGGCCAGCATCGTCGCCATGTCCGGGTGGATCATGCCGGCGCCCTTGGCGATGCCGGTGACGGTCACCGTCCTCCCGCCGCTTGCGAACTGGACGCTCGCGGCCTTCGGCCGGGTGTCGGTGGTCATGATCGCCTTGGCCGCCTTGGGCCAGCCATTGCGCCGCAGCTTCGCGGCCGCCGCGTCGGTCCCCTGCTTGAGCTTCGGCAGCGACAGCGGCTCGCCGATCACGCCGGTCGAAAAAGGCAGCACCTCGGCCGGCGCGCAGCCCAGCAGCCGCGCGGCGTGCGCGCAGGATTCCCGCGCCACCCGCAGCCCCGCGGCGCCGTTGCCGCAGTTCGCGTTGCCGGAGTTGACCAGCAGGGCGCGGATGTGGCCGCGGCCGGCGGGCAGATGCTCCAGGCAGACCTCGACCGGCGCGGCGCGGAAGCGGTTGCGGGTGAAGACCGCCGCCGTCGGCGTCGGCTTCTCGAAGACGATCAGGGCGACGTCCGGCGCGCCATCGGACTTGATGCCGGCGGCCGCCCCGGCTACGGAGGCCCCAGCTACGGCATGGAGGGCGCGGCGCGGCATGAATTGCTAAGAGTTAGCGACAAACTCTTGAATCAGCAGTTCAATGCGTTCGGATTTCTCGGTCTGCAGATGGATTTCGCCGATGTGCTCGGCCTTGATCTCGCCCAGGGCGTCGGTCAG
>MEIE01000163.1 GCA_001750625.1 Candidatus Amphirhobacter heronislandensis | reverse complement strand
GGCCGGGACCAGGCCGTAGAGTTCGATGACCGCCTCGTCGCCCATGCGGACGCAGCCGATCGAGCCGGGCCGGCCCAGCTGCTCCTCGTGCGGGGGGCCGTGGATGTAGATGTAGCGCTGCATGCTGTCGACCGCGCCAAAGCGGTTGAAGCCCGGCTCGAGGCCCGACAGCCACAGGATGCGGCTGGTGATCCAGTCTTTCTCCTCGCCCGGCGCCAGCGTCGCGGCGGTAGGCCGGCGCCGATCTTGGCGCGTACGCAGTGCCGGCCCAGCGGGGTCTGGAAGCTGTCCAGCCGCTGGCCGCAGCCATGGCGGGAGGTGGAGACCGGCCAGGCCTTTTCGCTGCCGTCAGCGCCGTGGAGCACGAGCTCCTGGCGCGCCACCGAGACCTCGATGCGGGGGACGCTCACCGGCGCTGGGCGAAGAAGCCGCGCAGCAGCTCGCCGCATTCGGCCGCGAGCACGCCGCCATGCGCGGTCGCGTGGTGGTTGAGGCTGGAATCGGCGAGCAGGTCGATCTTGCCGCCGCAGGCGCCGGTCTTGGGGTCGGGCGCGCCGTAGACCAGCCGCGCGATCCGGGCGTGCAGGACGGCGCCGACGCACATCATGCAGGGCTCGAGCGTGACGTACAAAGAGCAGCCGGCGAGGCGGTAGTTGCCGGTGGCGGCGCCGGCGGCGCGCAGGGCGAGGATCTCGGCGTGGGCGCTGGGATCGGCCTGGGCGACGCAGGCGTTGTGGGCTTCGGCGAGCAGCTTGCCTTGCCCGTCCACGACGCAGGCGCCGACCGGGACTTCGCCCGCCTCGGCCGCGGCGCGGGCCTGCTCAAGGGCGAGCCGCATGAAGCGCTCGTCGGCGGCCGGCGCCGCGGCGGTCACGGGCTGCGCGCCGGAACTCAGGATTCGATGAACTTCCTGCTCTGGACCGCCATGGCGTCGTCCAGCTCGTAGACCAGGGGGACGCCGGTGGGAATCTCGAACTTCATGATCTCGTCCTCGTCCATGCCGTCGAGGAACTTCGCCAGCGAGCGCAGGGAGTTGCCGTGGGCGACCACGAGCACGTTGCGCTGCGCCAGGGCGGGCTTGAGCACCTGCTCCCAGCACGGCAGGACGCGCTCAAGGGTGTCCTTGAGGCTTTCGCCGTTGGGGATGGCGACGCCGGCGTAGCGGCCGTCCTTGTCCTCCTCGGGCTGTTCGAGCGGCGGCGGGGGCGTCGCGTAGCTGCGGCGCCAGACCAGCACCTGCTCGGCGCCGAACTCCTCGCGGGTCTCGTCCTTGTTCTTGCCCTGCAGGCCGCCGTAGTGGCGCTCGTTGAGCCGCCAGTCGGTCGCGACCGGCAGCCACATGCGGTCAGTCGCGGCGAGGACCTGCCACAGGGTCTTGACCGCCCGCTGCAGGTAGGAGGTGTAGACCGCCTCGAATCGCGGATCAGCTCGCCGGCCCGCCGCGCCTGCTCCACGCCGCCGGGCGCCAGGTCCACGTCCACCCAGCCGGTGAAGCGGTTTTCCTTGTTCCATTGGCTTTCGCCGTGGCGCAGCAGGGTGAGGACGGGCATCCGGTCTTCCTGGTTATTCGTCGAAATCCTCAGGGTCAGCGTGCTCCAGCACGTAGTCTTTGAGTTTCCGCAACGCTTCCTTCTCGATCTGGCGGACGCGCTCGATGGAAACCTCAAGTTTTCCAGCGAGTTCTTTGAGAGTCTTCTTTTCGCCTTCGTTGGCAAGATGGCGGGCGAAGATAATCATGGCTTGGCGCTCGTCAAGGGTCTTGATAGCCTCGCCGAGCATCTGCACCTGCCTGTTTTTCATGTTCTCACGGATAATGCTCATTTCCGCATGCTCGCCATCGTCAGCTGCGAGTCTTGCAGATGCTGAGGTGTCAATCTCATCCTCTCGAGCATCGCCTGGCATCTCGTACGGAACCGGCGACTGACGCCTCTTTTCCATTTCCAATACGTCAGCACGCTTAACACTGAGCTTTTCAGCTATCTTGTCGGCATCTTCGATTCCCAAGCTCTGGCCAGCGGCCTTGGTGTCCGCTCCAAGAAGGCGCTTGGTCTCCTCAAGCTTGAAAAACAGCTTGCGCTGGTCCGCGGTAGTGGCTATCTTGCCGTAGGCGGAATAGAACTGCAGAACGTGCTTGTAGATTTCGCCTGTGATTCGGTAGCTCGCATAGGTGGCAAGCCGTGCGGTCTCCTTGGGCTTCTTCTTGCCGTCTTTGGTCTTGTTTGATTTGCCCTTTTTGTCGGGATCGTAGCGCTTGATCGCCTCCATCAAGCCAATCATCCCTACTTGCATAAGGTCCTTCTCAGGCAGTCCGTATCCGCGATACTTGTACGCCAGGGATGCAACAACCCGAAGCGTGGCGAAAAGCAGCTTCTCGGCGTGCTTGTTGGGAGCCTTAGGACCTTCTTTGCTAATAATCTTCAGGGACGCCTCTGCTTCTTCCCTCTCACGTTCAGCGGTGAGCTCAGGAATGCTCTCTGCAAAGCGTCTGAATTCGTTGAGATCCTTGAACGTAGGTCCGCCGCCGACTATGAGGCTCCCTTCAATCCTGCTTATCACCTCTTCTTTGGAGGATCCCTGCTCTTTGTCTTCCTCCTCCTCGAGTTCTAGAGCTGTTGCAAGCTTGTCCGCTTTTTTCTTCGTCATGAGGCCTATTTTACTCTCCCAGGCGGCTTTCGATCCTGAGTTCCTGACCGTAGGCGGGGCGATACCGAGGCTGGGCTGAAGACATCGCCATCGAGTAGACCTGAGCATCCGCGCCCCCTGCTTCGGTGGTTTCGGCCTGGAACGCAGGCCCGTGCTGTCGCCGCCACAGGTAACTACCGCCTCGCCGCCCACCGCACCTGTTCCACCCGCCGGCGCCACGTCCACCTCCACCCAGCCGGTGAGCGTATTCCTTGTTCCATTAGCTTCGCCGTCGCGCAGCAGGTGAGAACGGGCATGCGGGCCGGGTGATCAGTAAAGAGAATCCTCAGGATCAGCGTGTTTCTTCACGTAGTCATGAACTTTCAGCCACGCCTCCTTCTGGATCTGGCGTACGCGCTCGCTGGTAACGCCGAGCTCTTCAGCCAATATCTCGAGGTGTACTTTGTCGCCTTTGTGAGCGAGTTCGCGGGCCTTGAAAACCCTGAGCTCGCGCTCATCAAGGAGGTTGTATGATTCGAGAAGCACCTTTCCAATCTTGCTTTTAACGCTCGCTCTGATGGCGAGAAACTCCGGATTGAGGGCGAGGCGTCGAACTCATCGTTGTCGCCACTGTCCGGCTTCTCGTAGGTGATCTTCGGCAGGAAGCGCTTCTCCATCTCGAGGACGTCGGCAAGCTTGACGTCGTACTTTGCGGCGATTTTGTCGGCCTCTTCGATGTCCAGGCGGTGCCCAAGGTGCGCGGTCTCGGAGCGGAGCTTGAAGAACAGCCTGCGCTGCGCTGCGGTCGTGGCGATCTTGCCATAAATCGAAAAATGCTTGAGGACGTGATCGTTCATTCGAGCTCTGATCCAAAAACTCGCATAGGTAGCAAGCCGGGCGGTCTCCTTGGGCTTGATCTTGCCGTCCTTGGTCTTGTTTGATTTTCCTTTTTTATCGGGGTCATAGCGCTTAATCGCCTCCATCAAGCCGATCATGCCTTCTTGGAGAAGATCTTCTGCCGGAATATCGTAGCCGCGATACTGGTAGGCCAGCCGCGTGACATGACGCAGCGTGTAGATGAACAGCGCCTGGGCGGCCTTGTTGACTTTGAAAGAATCAGGCCCCTTTTCGTTGAAACCCTCACGGGACGCAAGTGCTATTTCCCGCTCTTCTTCGGCAGTTAGCTCGGGCACGCTTTCAGCGCGGCGGCTGGCGTCGCTGAGGCTGGTGAACGGTTTAGACCATTGGATGAGATCCCGGTCGATGTTGCTCAGTACCGTTTCTTTGGAAACACCGGTCTTCTGACCCTCTTCGAGCTTGGCTTCCTTGGCTTTTGCCACCTTGGCGACTTTTTTCTTTGCCTTCGCTACAGGCTTCGCCGCTTTCTTTCTTTCTTCCTTTGCAGGCTTGCTCACTTTTTTCTTCGCCTTTTTTACAGACTTGACCGCTTTTTTCTTGACCATGCGGACTGTTTTACTCTCCCAGGCGGTATTCGATCTTGAGATCCTGGCCGTCGGCGGCGTAGCCGAGCAGCCAGCTGCGGCGTTCGCCGGCGCGCAGGCGGACGCCGAGCTCGTCGGTGCCAGCGAGGTTCCAGCGCCCGTAGGGGGTGAGAACGCCGCCGGACACGGCGAGGCCGTAGCTGAGGCTGGCGGCGGCGCGCGGTCCGGAGTCGGCGGGGGCGAGCTCAAGGGCGTGGCCGGCGGCGAGGTCGTCGAGCATGCCCCGCTCCCGGGCGAGGCCGTAGCCGGGGGCGGCTTCAAGGCCGAGGCCGAGGCCGGCGGCGCCGGGCATGAAGCGGAAGGAGAGGTCGATGCCG
>MEIE01000162.1 GCA_001750625.1 Candidatus Amphirhobacter heronislandensis | reverse complement strand
CGGCGGGCGACCTTGACGCCGTTGACCACCGCGCCGGGCAGCGCCGCGGCGACCGTCATGCCGGCGCGCAGGTTCGGCGCCGCGCAGGCGGCCGATACCGGCGTCCGGCGGCCGACGTCGACTTCGCAGGCGCGGACCTTGCCGTCGCCGGCGACCGCGACGACCCTGGCCGCGACCACGCGGTCGAGGCGCAGCTTGATTTCCTCAACGCCCTCGACCTCGAGGCCGATGTCGGTGAAGGTCTCGGCGAGGCCGGCGCGGCCGGCGGCGCCCGGCAGCCGCTCCGCGAGCCAGGACAGCGGCAGCAGCATCAGACGAACTGCCGCAGCAGCCGCAGGTCGTTCTCGTACAGGTCGCGCAGGCTGTCGAGGCCGTAGCGCAGCATCGCGAGGCGGTCGATGCCGGTGCCGAAGGCGAAGCCCTGCCAGGCCTCCGAATCGACGCCGCAGTTCTCGAGCACCTTGGGATGGACCATGCCGCAGCCGGCCACCTCCAGCCAGCGGTCCTTGCCGAAGCGGATGTCGACCTCGGCCGAGGGCTCGGTGAAAGGAAAGTACGAGGGCCGAAAGCGCGTCTCGATGTCCGGGTCGGCGAAGAACTCGCGGAAGAATTCCAGCAGCAGGCCCTTGAGGTTGTCGATCCACAGGCCCTCGATCTGATGGAACATCGGCGAGTGGGTCGCGTCGTTGTCGATGCGGTAGACCCGGCCGGGGGCGATCACCCGCACCGGCGGCGGATGGCGCTCGAGGTGGCGGATCTGCACCGAGGAGGTGTGGGTGCGCAGCAGCCGGCCGTCGGCGAGGTAGAAGGTGTCATGCAGCGAGCGCGCCGGATGGTCCGGCGGGTGGTTGAGCGCCTCGAAGTTGTGGAAGTCGTCCTCGATCTCGGGGCCGTCGGCGACGGCGAAGCCCATCGAGCCGAGGATGGCGCAGGCGCGCTCGGTCACCAGCGTCAGCGGATGCCGCGCGCCGGCCGCCGGGCCGCCGCCGGGCAGGGTGACGTCGACCGCCTCGGCCGCGAGGCTCGCGCGCAGCCGCGCCTCCTCGAGCTCGCTCCGCCGCGCCGCGAGCAGTTCCTCGAAGTCGGTCCGCAGCTCGTTGAGGCGGCGGCCGGCTTCCTGCCGCTCGGCGGCCGGCAGCTCCTTGATGCCGCGCAGCAGCGTACCGAGGCGGCCCTGCCTGCCGAGCCAGCGGGACTTGACCTGGTCGAGGCCGGCGGCGTCGGCGGCCGCGAGCTCGGCCCGCGCCGCGGCTAACAGGGCCTTTGAATCGGCGCCCACCGCGGCGCCCCTAGCCGCCGAGGGCGGCTTTGGCGTCTGCGGCCAGCTTGGCGAATCCCTGCGGGTTGTTGAGCGCCAGGTCGGCCAGCACCCGGCGGTCGAGCTCGATGTTCGCCTTGGCGAGGCCGTGCATGAAGCTGCGGTAGGTCAGGCCGCAGAGGCGGGCGGCGGCGTTGACGCGCATGATCCACAGCGCGCGCATCTGCCGCTTGCGGGTGCGGCGGTCGCGGTAGGCGAACTGGCCGGCGCGCATCACCGCCTGGTTGGCGACGCGGAAGACGTTCTTGCGGCGGCCGCGGAAGCCCTTGGCCCGGCCGAGCACCTTCTTGTGCCGCCGGTGCGCGGTCACGCCGCGGGTGGAGCGGGGCATGGCCTCAGCCGCTGTAGGGGAGCATGCCGCGCAGCCGGCCCAGGTCGGCGGCGCCGGCGCGGGCGTTGCCGCGCAGCTGCCGGCGGCGGCGCGCCGACTTGTGCGTGAGCATGTGCCGCTTGTTGCTGCGGCCGTGGCGCAGCGCGCCTTTGCCGTTGCTGCGGAAGCGCTTGGCCGCCGCGCGGTTGGTCTTCATCTTGGGCATGTCAGGGCAACCGAGGGAGGCATATTGTAGCAGATGCGGCCGCCGCCGCCGCGCTCAGGCCGCCGCCGCGCCGTCCTCGTCCGCCGCGGCCGCGCCGCCGTTGGCGGCGGCGGCCTGCCGCCGGCCCGGCAGCGGCAGCACCGTCATCTGGATGAAGCGGCCCTCGACCGCCGGCTTGCTGTCGGCGGCGCCGTCCTCGGCGAGGTCGGCGAGCAGGCGCTCGAAGGTCTCGAAGCCGTGGTTGATGTGGATGATCTCGCGGCCGCGGAACATCATCACCACCTTGACCTTGTCGCCCTGGCGCAGGAAGCGGCGGATGCGGCCGAGCTTGGTCGCGTAGTCGCCCTTGAAGGTGTTCGGGCGGAACTTGACCATCTTGGTCGCGGTCTGCTTCTGCCGCGAGCGCGCCTCGTTGCGCTTTTTCTTCTCGCGGTAGACGTGGCGGCCGTAGTCGAGCAGCTTGCAGACGATGGGCTTGCCGTTCGGGGCGACCTCGACCAGGTCGAGCTTGCGCTCCTGGGCGATCGCCAGGGCGTCGGCGACCGGCATCACCCCGTGCTTGTCGCCTTTTTCGTCAATGAGCAGGACGTGCTTGGCCTCGATCTGCTCGTTGATGCGCTGCTGCTGTTTCGCCGTAGTGTTCAGGGCCTGGTGGATGCGGGTGCCATCGGGGCTTGATTCTACAACCACGGCGGTCCCGCGGAGCCGAATCCGGGGGCGCTGGGG
>MEIE01000161.1 GCA_001750625.1 Candidatus Amphirhobacter heronislandensis | reverse complement strand
GCGAGCGCCGGGGTCATCCCAGCTTCCAGCCGCGGTGGACCGCGACGATGCCGCCGGCGAGCTTGAGCCAGGACACCTCGGCGAGGCCGGCCTCCCGCAGCCACGCCGCGACCTCCTCGGCCGGCGGATGCGCGAGGATGGATTCGCCGAGGTAGCGGTAGCTGGCCTCGTCGTCGGCGAGCGCGGCGCCGATGCTCGGCAGGCCCTCGAGCAGGTAGCGGCGGTGCGCGGGCCGCAGCCAGGGCCACGGCTGCGAGAACTCGAGGATCAGCAGCGGCGCGCCGGGCCGCAGCACCCGCGCGAGCTCGGCGACCGCGGCCGGCGGGTCGGTGAAGTTGCGCAGGCCGAAGGCGCAGGCGGCGCCGTCGAAGGCGCCGGCCGCGAAGGGCAGGTCTTCGGCCCGGCAGCGGGCGTAGGCGACGCCCGGGTCACTGGCGAAGCGTGCGCGGGCGAGCGCGAGCATCGGTTCGGAAGCGTCGGCGGCGGTCACTTCGCAGCCGCGGCGGCGCAGCAGCGCGGCGACGTCGCCGCTGCCGCAGGCGAGGTCGAGCCAGTGCTCGTCCGGCCGCGGCCGGGCGTGCGCGACGAAGAACCTTTTCCACAGCCGGTGCAGGCCGCCGGACAGGACGTCGTTGCACAGGTCGTAGTGGGGCGCGGCGTCGGCGAAGACGCCGGCGACGCCCTGCTCGTGCCGCTTCGGCGGCACGGCAGCGAAGCCGAAAGCGCGTTTTTCAGCCACGGCGTACCGCGTGCGCTTTGCTAAAATTGCCCGGGCGGCCACCCGCAGCCGCCTCGCCCGGCAGAAGGAGTTTCCTGGCAGTGCGGAAGGTGGAGTTCAAATCAAGCTGAGCGCCGGCGGCATCCTTGGAGGGATGCTGATTCTAGTGGCAAGCGTGGTGGCGATCGCCGCGATTCAGGAGCGCTGGCGGCTCGGCGTCAACGTCACCGACAGCCTGCCGGGCCAGGTTTTTTTGATCGACGCCGGCCGCCGGGACGGCCCCTTCGTGCGCGGCGAGGTGGTCGCCTTCCGCTTCGACGGCAGCCGCTGGGGCTATCCGGCCGACGCGGTCTGGGCGAAGCGGGTCGCCGGCCTGCCGGGCGAGCGGGTCGCGGTGGTCGGCGGCGTGGTCTTCGTCGCCGGCGCGCGGGTGGCGGTCCTCGATCCCGGCGTCCTGGCGCGCGGCGGCGTGAAGCCGCTGCCGGCGGGCGCGGTGCCGCCGGGGATGCTGTTCGTGCTGGGCGCGAGCGCCGACAGCTTCGACAGCCGCTACGCTGAATTCGGTTTTCTGCCCGAGGAGGACGTGCTTGGCGTCCTGCGCACATTGTGGTGAAGCGTGGAGGCCACGCCGCCGGTCGATCTGCAGCTGAACGTCGCGGCCCGCGCGCTGCATCCGGTGGAAAGAAGAATGGTGAGCCAGCTGGCGCTAACGCGGGCGGCCACCGACCCCTTCGTCGAGCAGGCCCGCGACCTGCCGCAGCGCCACTACCAGAACTTCGCCCTGCTCGCGCTGGTCCGCGTCGACTTCGTCATCGCCGACCCCGAGCGCCTGCTGCGGCGCCTGCGGGCCGACCGCGACCGCGACGAGCTCTACGACCGGCTGCTGCGGGCCGGCGCGCCCCGGGCGATGCTGCAGCGCTGCTTCGCCAAGAGCCGCCGCGTGATCGAGGCCGACCGCGCCCGCGCCGGAGTGCTCACCAAGGGGCGGCCGCCGGCGCTCGCGACCGAGCTGGCCTACCAGGTGCTCGGCGCCTGGGACGCGATCGAGGCCGACATCGGCGACTTCGCCGAGCGGGTCGCGATCGTCGCCGAGGCCTTCCCCGACGTCAGCCTCGCCAGCATCTGCCGGCTGCTTGAGGACCTGCGCGCCTAGCTCTCGGGCCAGTCGTTGATGTAGTTCTTCAGCATGCGGTTCTCGAAGTCGGTGTTCTTCGCGACCGCGCGCGCGAC
>MEIE01000160.1 GCA_001750625.1 Candidatus Amphirhobacter heronislandensis | reverse complement strand
GCCATGATGAGGACGCCGACGAAGGCGATGCCGCCGGCGAAGCCGCCGCGCGACATGCCGATGATGAAGGACGCGGCCGCCGCGGCCGCGACGAAGCGCCAGTCGCTTAGCAGCTCCATCGCCGCCGCGCCCCGCGGGCGGGCGGCCTAGCCGCCGCGCGCGGCGCCGTCGTCAGGCTGGGTGAGTTTCCAAACGGTCGGGACCAGCAGCGTGGCCAGGACGATCTTGGCGGCTTCCCCGGGGATGAAGGGGTACAGGCCGCCGGCGACGGCCTTCTCCCAGCCGATCAGCGAGGCCAGCCAGCCGACGCCGCAGGCGAAGATCACGAGGGTCCCCAGCAGCATCGGCGCCAGCATGCCGAGCAGGCTGCGGCCCCAGCCGCGGTCGCCGAGGGCGCCCATCAGCGCCATCGCGAGCACGAAGCCCGCCAGGTAGCCGCCGGTCGGGCCGCTGACGTAGGCCCAGCCGGCGCCGCCAGCGAAGACCGGCGCGCCGGCGGCGCCGGCGGCCAGGTAGGCGGTGGCGGTCGCGGTCGCCAGCCGCAGGCCGTAGGCCATGCCCAGGACCAGCAGCACGAAGGTCTGCAGGGTCACCGGGACCGGGTAGAAGGGAATCTGGACCTTGGCGGAGACCGTCAGCAGGCAGCAGCCGGCGGCGAGCAGGACCGCGGCGCGCAGCGCGGCGGCGGCGGGGCCGGCGGCGGGCCGCCACAGGGCCTCGCTGAGGTTGAGGGGGTGGGCTTGTGCAGTCATGGGCGCGTATTTTAAGCCAGCCTCAGCCCGCCAGGTCGCAGCCGAGGAAGGTCCGGCCGGCCAGCTGGCAGGATTCGAGGACCGAGTACGAGCCGGCCGCCGGGTCGACGACGAGCTCGCCGGGCGCGGCCACCGCCTCGATCAGCCGCCGCTGCATCTCCACCGGCTTGCGGTGCGGATGGCCGCCGCGCGGCACCTTCTCGGTGATCAGGTCGGGAATGTCGCGGGCGCTCCACACGCCCTTGGCGCGCAGCGGCTTTTTCTGCAGGACGGCGAGGTGCTCGACCTGGCGGCGGGTCCGGTAGCCCATGCCCATCCGGCCCTTGTCCCAGGTGACCATGTCGACCTGCCGCAGCGCCGTGCCCTCGGCCCACTTCTGCGCGTCGCCGGCGCACAGGTGGAACTTGTCGATCCACAGGAACAGATGGCCCGAGGGCCGCAGCACCCGCCCGAGCTCGGCGATGAACTCGATGATCGTCTCCTCGGGCATCTGCGCGAGCGCGCTGCGGCCGCGGCCCCTCCCCTTGCCCTCGTTGCCGTACTGCAGCCGGTCGAGGACGCCGCGGTACTGCGGGTCGAAGAAGGCGGCCGCCGCGCATTCGGCCGGCAGCTCGCGCAAGAAGCGCCGGCCCTCGCGGCGGCGGCGGCGGTCCGGCTGGCAGCCCGCCGGCAGCTCCGGGGGCGGCGCGGCCAAGGCTGCGTCTAGGACTGGTGCCAGGGCAGGCCGTGGAACCGCCAGCCGCTGGTCTTGCCGCGCTGGCCGTTCTCGTCCGGGTCGCCCTCGAAGCCCTCGATCACGTTGAAGACCTGGTGGTAGCCGCTGGCCTGGGCGGCGAGCGCGGCGTTGTGCGAGCGGACGCCCGAGCGGCAGATGAACATCACCGGCCGGTCCTCGCCGACGCCGGCCGCCTTGAGCTCGGCCAAAAAGCCTTCGTTGACCCGGCCGTCGGGCCAGTCGAGCCACTCGATCTCGATGGCGTCGGGGATGCGGCCGACGTAGTTGAGCTCGGCCTTGGTGCGGACGTCGACGATCGCCGCCTGCGGGTCGGCCTGCCGCAGCCGGTCGGCCTCCGGCGGCGTGAGCGAGCCGGCGTACGGCAGGCCTTCGCTGACCGCGCGGCCATGCGCCGATTTGATGATAGTATCCTTGTCCATGTCCGCTCCTAGCCAGCGTTGATAGCAAGCGGCTATTCTAAGGAATC
>MEIE01000016.1 GCA_001750625.1 Candidatus Amphirhobacter heronislandensis | reverse complement strand
AGATCGAGGCGATGGCCGAGATCGTCCAGCGCACCGGCCTCGACGGCATCGTCGCGACCAACACCACCACCCGCCGCGGCCGCGAGGTCGCCGCCGAAGACTACGGCGCCCAGCCCGGCGGCCTGTCGGGCGCGCCGCTGCGCGCGCAGGCGACCGAGGCCATCGGCATCTGGCGCGGCTTCCTGCCGGCCAGCTACGCGATCATCGGGGTCGGCGGCGTGATGTCCGGCGCCGACGCCGCCGAGAAGATCGCGGCGGGCGCCGACTTGGTCCAGCTGTACACCGGCCTGATCTACCGCGGCCCCGCCCTGGTGGCCGAATGCGCCCGCGCCGCGCGCTCGGCAGCGGGCAAATCCTAGTTCTTCAAAAGCGCTTCAGCAGCGCGCGCGGCCAGCCGGGGTCAGCCCCGGCGGCCTATTGCAGCCAGTATTCGATCTTGACTTCGTCGTCGCCGGCCGCGTCCTGCCGCCAGCCCAGCGCCCAGCGCCGCTCGCCGCCGGTGCCCAGCCGCAGGCCGAGCTCGGTAGCGACGTCGTCGCCGCCGCGGATCTCGTAGCCGCCGTACGGCGTCAGCACGCCGCCGCGGACCGGCAGGCCGTAGCTCATCCGCACCAGCGTCCGCAGGCCGAGTTCAGCCTTCGGCAGCGCGCCTGCGTTGAGTTCGAAATCGTCGCTCAGCAGCGCGTCGGTGCTGTCGAGGCCGTAGCTCGGGCGCGCTTCGAGGCCGAGGCCCAGGTTGCCGAAGCCCTGGCTCAGGCGGAAGCCGACCACGATGCCCGAAACGGTGCTCTCCTCGCCCCTGGCGTAGCGGTAGCTGCCGTCGATGTCGAGCCGGTCGACCTTCACGCCGACGTTGCCGGCGACGCCGTAGGTCGCGCCGGTGTTGCCGTCGCCCCAGTTGGTCGAGTAGGCGAACTCGATGCCCGGCGAGACCACGCCGCCGGTGGCGTCGAATTCGATCTCGCGGACGTAGGCCAGCGCCAGCCGCAGGCTGCCGCCATCCGAGTCGAGGGGCTCGCTGTCGACATCCAGCTCATCGACGTCAAGGGAGCTGTTGCTGAGCAGGCCCTTGATGCGGAACTTGTCGGCGGCCTCGCCCAGCGTGTGCCGGTAGCCGAAGGCGTAGCTGGTGTATTCGGCGTCGCGCGTCTCCTCCTTCTCGTCGCCAGCGCTGGTCTTGACCTCGCCCGAGCCCACGCCGCCGGCAAGCGCCAGGCGGCCGCCCACGGTGTCGAAGGAGATGTACGGCAGGATCACGCCGAGGTCCATCTTGTAGGTCCCTTCGCTGGCGCCCTCCCGGTAGTCGGTCTCGAGATTGTGGATGCCGTAGCCCACGCCGGCGGCGAAGGCCGAGAAGCGGTAGTCGAGGCCGAAGGCGGCGTTGAAGATGTCGCCCTCGTAGGTCAGGCTGTCATCGGCGCTGGTCTTGTCGTCCTCGATGCTGGCGAGCTCCGCCTGCATCCAGAAGCCAAAGGCGCTGGCGTCGCCGTTCGCGTTGCGCAGCGGCATCGCGAAGGACTGGCCGGCGAGGAACTCGCGCAGGTCGATGTCGCCGCTTTCAAGCTCCTGTTCCTTGTTCTGCAGCATCTCGAGGAAGCCGCTGAAGCCCGAAGGCAGCGGCCGGTCGAGCACCGACTCGATCGCGTGCGCTCCCGCCGAGCGGATGCCGCGGCTGCCCACGTCGATGTTGAGCGTCGGCAGGTTGGCCGCCGAGCCCGGGTCGCCGATGACGATGTTGAAGGCCACTATGTTGCTGCTCAGGCTCCGGTCCAGCCTGTCGACGCCTTCGACCCGGACTGCGATGGTGTTGCCGAGCGTCAGGCGGGCGTTGCTGGCAACCTCCAAGGCGACAACCAGCCGGTTGCCGTTCTGGGCTCCGATCGTGACCAGGCCGAACTTGCCGCTAGGCGTGGTCAAAATCTGCCCTTCCATCGGCCGGGAGCCGGAAATCTCGATCGTTATGCCGACGTTGCCCGTTGCTTGGTCGCTGACGTAGTAGGTGCTGCGGGCGCGCACCAGCCGCGCGGTCGGCGGCGGCGGGCTGCCGTCGATCAGCAGGGACCAGCTCACCGTCAGCGGATCAAGGTCCACGCCCGAGCAGCTGGTGGCGTTCGGGGTCGCGATCAGGGTCACGTCGAGGGTGGAGTTCGCCGTCACGGCCGCGTTGGCCTTGTAGAACAGCTTGAGGTGGTTGTCATCGGCGTGCCGGTTCTCCATCCTGATGTTGCGCAGGGCGGTGCTTGACGCTGGCTGGCCATTGGCGTCGTACCGCACCAGCTCAACCGCCGACGAGCCGCTCATGGCCACGTCGACGAAGCGGCAGGTGTTCGCGCTGCGGTGGAAAGACAGGCCGGTGTCCGTGGGCGAGTTCGAAGCCGCCAGCTCCGCCGGAGCGTAGAACTGGGTCTGGACCGGAACGTCGCGGTTGCTGAGCCTGGTCCACTTGCTGGCAGTCACAGTCATCGTCGGGGTGACGGGCCCGGTGGTGGTCGTGGTCGTGCCGGTGGCGCTGGTGATGGTCATCGCCCAGGCCACCGTGAACGGGTTGGCTTCGTTGGAGCACAGGGTGGTCGACTCGCTGGCCTCAATCGTCACGGCCACCGTGCCCGCCGGCACGGCCGCGTTGGCCTTGAAGTACAGGCGCACATGGTCGTTGAAGACGAAGTCGCTGTCGTCATCCATCGGAATGCTGGTGAAGCGGTCCTCCGGATTGCCGCTCGTGACGGCGCTGCCATTCTCCCGGTGCAGGCTGGCCTCAAGGTAAGCCGGCGGGCTGACCAGCGTGAAGTCGACGTGCGGGCAGCGGCTCGGGCTGCGGTTGAAGGACAGGCCGGTGAAGGTCGGCACGTTGGAAGCCTCCAGGTCGCTGGCGTCGAATTCGCGCGCCGCCGAGTCGCTGTGCTGGGCCCGCGCCTCCCAGGCGACGCCGCTGCCGCTGACAATGGTCAGCACCCAGGCGGTGGTGAAGGACACGCCGCCGCCGGTGGCGCAGCCGCTGTTCGTCGTCGCGATCAGATTCACGGTGAGCAGGCCGGTCGGCACGGTCGACTGCTCGCTGAAGAACAGCCGCACGTTGTGGTTGTTGATGCCGGCGCCGCTGTCCATGGTGATGTTGCTCAGCGCCGCCGTCGACGCGGGCCGCGATCCCTGGTAGCGCGCCAGGAACAGATAGGACGGGGCGCTGTCCAGCCGCACGTCGATCCGCCGGCAGTCCGACGGGCTGCGGTGGAAGGCGATGCCCGAATAAAACGGCACGCTCGTCGCGGCGAAGTCGCCGGCGAACAGCGCCCGCGGCTGATAGTCGACGTGCTCGCCCTGATTGGCCCAAGCGGCGTTGGTGATCGTCAGGGCGTAGCCCAGCGTCTGCGGGTCCGGGACGGCGTTCGCGTGGCCGCAGTAGCTTGCGCTCGACACCTCGACGCTGACCCGCATCACCTGCTCGTCCCAGGTGAGGTTGGGCTTGAACTGCAGCCGGGCGTAGGACTTGTCGCCGCCCTCGCGCATGTTGAGGGTTATCGTCGCCCCGCTCACGTCGCTGAGCACCGGAATCGTGGAGTTCGCCGGGGTGCCGTCAATGCCGGCGTAGGTCTGGCCGTACAGCTGGAAGTTCGCGGCGTTCGGGCCCGAGAGCGACACGACCGTGTCGCTGCAAAGCGGGGAGCTGCGCTGGATGCGCACGCCCGTGTCCGCGTGCTGTGTCAGCCCGTCAAGCCCAGCTTTCGCGGCGACGCGGGCCTGCGCGTTGTCGGCTCTTCCGACCTGCCACTGCGCGTCCCGCAGCGTGAGCGTGTAGACCAGCACCGTGGTCGGCGCCAGGTGGGCGGGAGGCAGGCACACGGTCCGGTCCTGCGAAAGCGTGATGGAAATCGTGTGGGCACCCGCCTGGATGGGGGCGTTCTTTTTGAAGAACAGGCCGGCGTACCTGCCGTACTCCTTGCTCATCACCGCTCCGGTCCGGGACGAGCCGCCGCCGGCGTTGTAGAGGACCTGGCCTTTGTTCATCATGTAGAGCTCGAAGTGCTCGGCGTTGTCGGCGTCGATGTCGAGGTTGACGAAGGTGCATTCGCTGGTGATCCGGTGAATGTTGATGCCCGTGGGCGTGGGCCGGGAGATGCTGCTCAGATAGGCCGGAATGAAGTAGTTGCTGGCGGCGGGCAGCGGCGCCGTCCTGTCCAAGGCGCCGGTTTCCCAGGCCGCGAGCGCGTCGTCGTTGACCGTGAAGGCGTAGGTGAGTGTCATGGCGTTCGGCAGTCCAGCGTTCCCCGAGCAGCTGCTCGACGGCTCGACCTCGACCTCGACGGTGTACTCGCCGCCCGCGGCGACCGCGGCGTCCTGCTTGAAGAACAGCCGCACATGGTAATCCCTTTCGAGCTCCGTCGTGTCCTCCGAGCCCATCTTCACGTCCGTCACCGCCGAGCCCGCGGAGCCTTCGGAGGCGACTTGATCCCTGCCGTCCGGGCCGTTGAAACTCCGGTAGTATTTTTGCAGCTCAAACAGGTTGGAGCCGGTGCCCAGCAGCTCCACGTCGCCCTCCCGGCAGGCTTTTGAGCTGCGGTCGATTCTGACGCCGGTGTCGGCCGGGCCGTTCGCAAGCGCGGCGGTCAGGGAATTGGGAAAGAAATCGCCCCGCGTGGCGTCCTCCGGGCCCGCGCGCCAGGCATATCTGTTGACGACCGTGATGGTGTAGCCCAGGGTGACCTTGTGGTTCTGGTCGCAGTTCGGCTGGCCGCTGGTTTCATTGAACTCCACCGTGACATGATGCACGCCAGCGCCGGGCATGTGATGGAAATGAAGCCTGATGAACTGGTGGTCGGTGGGACTGTTAGCGACTATCCGGCCCGAATCGCCCGAGTCGCCTGAGACGTTGTTATGGTAGTAATATTCACGCCAGTAAGTCCAGTTGCCGCCGGTGAGCGTCCGGTAATCGTAGCTCTTGCAGGCCTGGGCGTTGCTGTCATAGGGGTCTGTGATTGTCATGTTGTTATGGACCCTGCCGCTGGCCCACGAATGCAGGCCAACCGCTATCCCTGAAGGCGGGGTGCCGGCGTTCAGGAACGGACCCGCGGGCTCGCTGTTGTGTCTCACGCCAGGGATGCCAGACGCTGTAACCGGATGCGGGTGGACGCGGAACCTCGAAATGGTCACCTTCCAGGCGCTGCCGCCGGTTTTTCTGTGAACTCCACTGCAAGAGCGATGAAGCCCGCTATCGCCTATTTTGCCCGTTTCAGGGTTTTTCAAGTATCCTTCAAATCCTATCGAAAGAGTGAGCCTGTCGGTATTGGCAAACCGCTGCCTCAGGCTGCTCCCGTTCACTTCGGTGTTTATGAACAGGCCCAGCGCCATGTCGCCGGGATTTATGTCGATCTGCCGGTGCGCATTGGCGGCTTCGCCCACGAGAACGGGTTGGTTCACGATGCCGTTGATGCGGTTGTACACGATGGGCCGCAGGGAGAAGTAGATGGCGTCTCCCTTGCTCCGCAGGGCGCCGAACCTATGGGTGAGATAGGCTCTTACCGAGCAGCCGCCATCGTGGATTCGATTCCATCTGATGCCCGTGTCCACTCCTCCCTCCTGCGCGTAGGGGCCTTCGACTTCGCTCCACAGGAAAGTCCGGGACGCGTTGTCTTGATGTCCTGGACCGTTAGTGAAGCTGCCTCGCCATTCCCTAATGACAAGCGTGCCCTCGACATAGGCCTTGCTGATGGCCGGGTTTGACTGGCAGCTGACCCATACGCCAAATTCATGGTCTCCTTGCACATTAGTGTTTTGGTTGTAAATTTGATTGTCTTTGACAACCATGACCACCCGTTCCTGGTTGCCGTTGCTGGCTTGCCCCAGGCCGAGTGCAAGCTCACCGTTCCCGACACCGCTCCATGATGCTCCTTTGTTGCTTGTGCTCCCGACCCGCAGCCTCACCAAGGTGTTGTACCAGTACCGATTGCTGGTATTGAGGTCGAAGACGACGGTGCCCCTGTGCGTGACCTTGGCGAGGTCATAGCGGATCTCGGAGCAGGCCGGGTGGCTGCGCGCGATTCTTAACCCATTGTGCCTCTGCGTGGTGTGATTTCGAGTCAGCCACTGCGTCTGCTGCATGCTTTCGTATTGCCCCACGGTCCAAGAGTCGTAATAAACCGCGAAACTGGACCTCACCTCGTCGCCGGGGCTTGACGGGCAGCCGAGCGCGTTCGGGGTCGCCTCGACGATGAAGTGCTGCGCGCTCTTGTTCAGCGGGACGTCGGGATTCGCGTCGAAGTACAGGCGGATGTGCTCGCCGTTGGCGAAGCCGTTCATGTTGACGTTGGCGAAGCTGCGGCCGAGGGAGCCTTTGCGGCTGCCGTCGTTGCCGTAGAGGCCTATCAGCACGTAGTCCGGCACGCTCTGGGCCAGCTTCACGTCGTAGTGCTTGCAGGCGCTGGTCGCCCGGTTGTAGATCAGGCCCAGGTACTTCGGCGATCCGTTCCTCCTGAGCACCGCGGCGCTGTGGATCTCGCCGGTTTCGGTTACGTGGCCGTGCGTCGAGGACGGCAGGCGGGTGCTCGTGTCCTGCGCCTGGGCGGCGGTTCCAGCCAGCAGGGCGGCCGTGGCGGCGGCGGTCCAAAGCAGGAGGCCCGCGGCCTCCTTACGAATCCTTCCCGCCATGCATGCTCCTCGCAGAATCACAACGCCCTAATTCTATCACTACTTGCGCCCGCGGCCGCGACCGCGGCGGCCATGCCGCCGCTTGCCAGCCCTGCCCCTGGCTGCCGGCGCCGGCGCCGCGAGGCCGAGGAATTCGGAGCGCAGGATGCGCAGCTCGTCCCGCAGCTCGGCGGCCTTTTCGAACTCGAGCTCGCCCGCCGCCGCCTTCATCAGGGCCTCGAGCCGCTCGATCTCGGCCTCGGCCTTCGCTTGGGTCATCGCGGCGCCGCGCGGCCGCCGCGGCGCCGGCTCCTCGATCTCCTCGGCGCCTTCGATCAGCGCCGCGACCTCCTTGGTCACGCCGCGGGGGACGATGCCGTGCTCGCGGTTGAAGCGCTCCTGGACCTTCCGGCGCCGCGCGGTCTCCGCCAGCGCCCGCTGCATCGAGCCGGTCTCGTTCTCGGCGTACAGGATCGCCCGCCCCCGCAGGTTGCGCGCCGCCCTCCCGATGGTCTGGATGAGCGAGCGCTCCGAGCGCAGGAAGCCCTCCTTGTCGGCGTCGAGCACCGCGACCAGCGCGACCTCGGGCAGGTCGAGGCCCTCCCGCAGCAGGTTGATGCCGACGAGGACGTCCACCGCGCCGCTGCGCAGCTCGTGGATGATCTGCGCCCGCTCGAGCGTGTCGATGTCCGAGTGCATGTAGGTCACCTTGACGCCGTGCTCGGCGAGGTACTCGGTCAGCTGCTCGGCCATGCGCTTGGTAAGCGTGGTCACCAGGGTCCGGTCGCCGCGTTCGGCCTCGGCGCGGACCTCCGACAGCAGGTCGTCGACCTGGGTCGCCGCCGGACGCACCTCCACCTCGGGGTCGACGAGGCCGGTCGGCCGCGCGACCATCTCGACCACCGCCCGCGAGCGCTTGAGCTCGAAGTCCGCCGGGGTCGCCGAGACGTAGACCGTCTGCGGCCGCAGCCGGTCGAACTCCTCGAAGCGCAGCGGCCGGTTGTCCAGCGCCGACGGCAGCCGGAAGCCGTACTCGACCAGGGTCTCCTTGCGCGAGCGGTCGCCTTTGAACATCGCGCCGACCTGCGGGACCGTGACGTGGCTCTCGTCGATGAACAGCAGCCCGTCCGCCGGCAGGTAGTCGAACAGCGTCGGCGGCGGCTCGCCCGGCCGCCGGCCGGACAGGAAGCGCGAGTAGTTCTCGATGCCCTTGCAGGTGCCGGTCGCCTCCATCTTCTCGAGGTCGAACAGCGTCCGCTGGCTCAGGCGCTGCGCCTCGAGGGCCCGGCCGGCCTTCTCGAGCTCGCCGGAGCGGCCCGCGAGCTCGCGCCGGATCGCGGCGAGCGCCCCCTTGACCTTGCCGGCCGGCGTCGCGTAGTGCGACGACGGGTAGACCGTGAAGCGCGGCACCTTCTCCTTCGCGGTCCCGGTCAGCGGGTCGAAGAGCTCGAGCTCCTCGATCTCGTCGTCGAACAGCCGCGCCCGCACCGCCAGCTCGGAGTTCTCCGCCGGGAACACGTCGATGACGTCGCCGCGGACCCGGAAGGTGCCGCGGCGGAAGTCGTACTTGTCCCGCTGGTACTGCATCGCGACCAGCCGCTTGACGATCGCCTCGCGGCCGGGGCGCTCGCCGCGGCGCAGGTGCAGGATCATCGAGTGGTAGTCCACCGGGTCGCCGATGCCGAAGATCGCCGACACCGTCGCCACCACCACCACGTCGCGGCGCTCGATCAGGGACTTGGTCGCCGACAGCCGCAGCTGCTCGATCTGGTCGTTGATGCAGGAGTCCTTGTCGATGTACAGGTCGCGCGCCGGCACGTAGGCCTCCGGCTGGTAGTAGTCGTAGTACGAGACGAAGTACTCGACCGCGTTCGCCGGGAACAGCGATCTGAACTCGCCGTACAGCTGCGCCGCCAGGGTCTTGTTGTGCGCGAGCACCATCGCCGGCCGCTCCAGGCCCGCGATCAGGCTCGCCATCGCGTAGGTCTTGCCCGAGCCGGTCACCCCCAGCAGGGTCAGCTCGCCGGCGCCGCCGCGCAGCTCGGCCTCGAGCTCGGCGATCGCCCGCGGCTGGTCACCCGCCGCCCCGTAGGGCGCGGTCAGCGCGAAGCCCGCCCCGTCCGCCGCCGTCTTCGCCGCCGCCTTCATCTCCGCCAGCGATTCTATCCAAGCCGCCGCCTTCGCTTTCGGCTACAATAACGGCGGCGGCAGCCCGCCATTTTTTCGTTTTTTGCAGCCCATCGCCGCCACCGAAGCCATCCTCGCCCTCGCCACCGGCGAAACCTTCGCCGGCGCCGCCTTCGGCCATCCGGGGCCCGCGGCCGGCGAGCTGGTCTTCAACACCTCGATGACCGGCTACCAGGAGATCGTCACCGATCCCTCCTACCTCGGCCAGGTCGTCTGCCTCACCACCGCCCACGTCGGCGTCGTCGGCGTCAACGCCGCCGATGAAGAGGCCGGCGCGCCCCGCGCCCGCGGCCTCGCGGTCCGCGCCCTCGCCCGCGTCCCGAGCAGCTGGCGCGCCGAGGGCGACCTGGACGCCTACTGCCGCGCCCACGGCGTCTGCGGCATCGCCGAGGTCGACACCCGCGCCCTCGCGATCCGCCTGCGCGAGGGCGGCGCCGTCAACTGCTGCGTGCTGCACGGCGGCGACCGCCGCGGCGCCCTGCGCCTCGCCCGCGCCTGCCCGCCGATGGCCGGCCAGGCCCTCGGCCGCGACGCCGGCGTGGATGAGCCCGCCGCCTGGCACGAGGGCGCCTGGGACCCCGGCTCCAACCGCCACGCCCGCCGCCAGGGCCGCGGGCCCAAGGTCGCGGTGCTCGACTGCGGCGCCAAGCGCGCCATCCTCCGCTGCCTGCGCGAGCGCGGCCTGCGGGTCGAGGTCCTGCCGCTGGCCACGCCGGCGGCCGCCATCGCCAAGTCCTTCGCCGCCCTGGTGGTCTCCAACGGCCCCGGCGACCCCGGGCCGCTCGCCGAGGCCGCCAGCGCCCTCAAGGCGGCGCTGAAGGCCAAGCTGCCCGTCCTCGGCATCTGCCTCGGCCACCAGCTGCTCGCCCAGGCCTGCGGCGCCCGCACCGCCAAGATGAAGTTCGGCCACCACGGCGCCAACCACCCGGTCCTCGACCTGCGCAGCGGCCAGGTCGCGATCACCAGCCAGAACCACGGCTTCGTCGTCGCGGCGGAAAAGCTGCCGCGCGACCTCGAGCTCACCCACGTCTCGCTGTTCGACCGCAGCGTCCAGGGCTTCCGCCACCGCCGCCTGCCGGCGCTCGGCTTCCAGGGGCACCCCGAGGCCAGCCCCGGGCCGCGGGAGATGGAAAAGGTCTTCGACGAATTCGCCGCCCTCGTCCGCAGCCATGCCGCGCAATCCTGACATCGGCAGCGTCCTGCTGATCGGCGCCGGGCCGATCGTCATCGGCCAGGCCTGCGAGTTCGACTACTCGGGCTCGCAGGCCTGCCGCGCGCTGAAAGAAGAAGGCGTCCGCGTCGTCCTGCTCAACTCCAACCCGGCGACCATCATGACCGATCCGCAGATGGCGGACGCCACCTACGTCGAGCCCATCGACGCCGCGACCGCCGCCCGCATCATCAAGGCCGAGAAGGTCGACGCGGTCCTGCCGACCATGGGCGGCCAGACCGCGCTCAACTGCGCGATGCGGCTGCACGCCGACGGCGCCTGCGGCCGCGGCGGCGTCCGCCTCATCGGCGCCGACTTCAAGGCCATCCACGCCGCCGAGGACCGCGAGGAGTTCCGCCGCCTGATGGACTCGATCGGGGTCGCGACCGCCCGCGGCCGCTACGCGACCAGCCTCGAAGAGGCGCTCGCCGCCGGCCGCGAGCTCGACACCTACCCGCTCATCGTCCGGCCCTCCTTCACCCTCGGCGGCACCGGCGGCGGCATCGCCTACAACTACGAGGAGTTCGCCGCGATCTGCGCCTCGGGGCTGGCGCTGTCGGCGAACAGCAGCCTGCTGATCGAGGAGTCGATGATCGGCTGGAAGGAGTACGAGCTCGAGGTCATCCGCGACCGCAACGACAACTGCATCGTCGTCTGCGGCATCGAGAACATCGACCCCCTCGGCGTCCACACCGGCGACTCGGTCACCGTCGCGCCCATCCTCACCCTGACCGACAAGGAGTACCAGGCGATGCGCGACGCCGCCTTCCGCATCATCCGCGCCATCGGCGTCGAGACCGGCGGCGCCAACGTCCAGTTCGCGGTCGACCCCGCCACCGGCCGCCAGATCGTCATCGAGATGAACCCCCGGGTCTCGCGCTCCTCGGCGCTGGCCTCCAAGGCCACCGGCTTCCCCATCGCCAAGGTCGCGACCAAGCTCGCGCTCGGCTACACCCTCGACGAGCTCAGCAACGAGATCACCGGCGGCCGCACCCCGGCCTCCTTCGAGCCGGCCCTCGACTACGTGGTGGTCAAGATCCCGCGCTTCAACTTCGACAAGTTCCCCGGCACCGCGCCCGAGCTCGGCACCCAGATGAAGGCGGTCGGCGAGGCGATGGCGATCGGCCGCAGCTTCCCCGAGGCGCTGCAAAAGGCCCTGTGCTCGCTCGAGACCGGCCTCGCCGGCCTCGACAGCAAGGGCCATTCCAGCCTCGAGGCGGTGCTCGCCGAGCTGCGGGTCTTCACCCCCGATTCGCTGCTGCTCGCCGCCGACGCGCTGCGCCTCGGCGCCACGGTAGAGCGGCTGCACGAGGTCACCGGCATCGACCCGTGGTTCCTGCACGAGATCGCCCGGCTGATCGAACGGGAAAAGGAGCTCGCCGCGCTGAGCCTGCCCAAGCTCGGCCGCGAAGCAATGCTCGCCGCCAAGCGCGACGGCTTCTCCGACCGCATGCTCGCCCGGCTGCTGCGCAGCACCGAGAAGAAGGTCCGGACGCGGCGCGCCCGGCTCGGGGTCCACGCCTCCTTCCACCGCGTCGATTCCTGCGCCGCCGAGTTCCCGACCGCGACCGCCTACCAGTACTCGACCTACGGCGAGGCCTGCGAGAGCGCGCCGACCCGCCGCAAGAGCTACGCCATCCTCGGCTCGGGGCCCAACCGCATCGGCCAGGGCATCGAGTTCGACTACTGCTGCATCCACGCCAGCCTGGCGCTGCGCGACCACGGCTTCGAGACCATCATGGTCAACTGCAACCCCGAGACCGTCTCGACCGACTACGACGTCTCGGACCGGCTGTACTTCGAGCCGCTGACCACCGAGCACGTCCTCGAGATCCTGCGGGTCGAAAAGCCCGCCGGCGTCATCGTCCACACCGGCGGCCAGACCCCGCTGGCGATCGCCGCCGAGCTCGAGGAGGCCGGCGCCCGCATCATCGGCACCCCGGTCGCCGCCATCCACCGCACCGAGGACCGCCGCGAGTTCAGCCGCCTGTTGAGAAAATGCGGCCTGCGCCAGCCCTCGAACGCCACCGCCAGCTCCGGCGCCGAGGCCCTGCGGCTCGCCGGCGGCATCGGCTACCCCTTGGTGGTGCGGCCCAGCTACGTCCTCGGCGGCCAGGCGATGAAGATCATCTACAGCCGCGCCGAGCTGCAGGCCTGGCTGCGCGGCTGCGACCGCGCCGTGCTGCGGCGCGGCGTCCTGCTCGACCGCTTCTTGACCCAGGCGGTCGAGGTCGACGTCGACGCGGTCAGCGACGGCAAGGAGGTCGTCGTCGCCGGCGTCCTCGAGCACGTCGAGCGCGCCGGCGTCCACTCCGGCGACTCGTCCTGCGCGCTGCCGCCGCTGTCGCTCAGCGCCGCGCAGATCGCCGAGCTCGAGCGCCAGGCGGTCGTCATGGCGCGCGAGGTCGGCGCCGTCGGCTTCATGAACATCCAGTTCGCCATCCAGGGCGACGCGATCAGCGTCCTCGAGATCAACCCGCGGGCCTCGCGCACCGTGCCCTTCATCGCCAAGGCGACCGGCTGGCCGGTGGCGCGGATCGCGACCCTGGCGATGGCCGGCGTCTCGCTCGCCCGCCAGGGCGCGCGCAAGGCGGCGGCGCCGAACGGCTGCTTCATCAAAGAGGCGGTCTTCCCTTTCAGCCGCATGCCCGGCGCCGACACCCTGCTCGGCCCCGAGATGAAGTCCACCGGCGAGGCGATGGGCATCGGCGACACCCACGCCAGCGCCTTTCTGCGCGCGACCGAGGCGATCTTCGCGATTCCCGCCGACGGCGCGGTGCTGATCTCGGTCCGCGACCCGGACAAGGCCGAGGCCCTCGAGATCGCGCGGCGGCTGCACGGCTGCGGCTTTGCCATCGTCGCGACCAGCGGCACCGCCGCCTACTTCGCCGCCAACGACGGCTCCTTCCCCGTCGAGACCGTCCGCAAGGTCAACGAGCGCAAGCCCACCGTCGTCGACGCGATCAAAAGCGGCAAGGTCAAGATGGTGATCAACACCGTCACCGCCGAAGGCGGCGCGCCGGCCGACTCGCTGGCGATCCGCCGCGCCGCGCTGCACGGCCAGTTGCTGTACTACACCACCATCGAGGGGGCGCGCGCCATCGCCGACGGCATCTGCGAGCGCCGCGAGGGCGACGGCGGCCGCATGCTGCCGATCCAGCGCCGCCACCTCCCCGCGGCTTAGAATCATCGGCATGGCCGACGACGGCGCCAGCGTGCTTTTGACCGCCGAGGGGATGGCAAGCCTCAAGGCGGAGCTCGACGACCTCGTCAAGCGGGAAAAGCCCGCGCTGCTCACGCGCCTCGCCGAGGCCCGCGCCCACGGCGACCTGTCCGAGAACGCCGAGTACCACGCGGTCAAGGAGCTCAAGGCGCTCGCCGACGCCCGCATCATCGAGCTGCACGGCGTCCTCGGCCGCGCCGAGGTCTTCAAGCCGGACCCGGCCGAGGCGGCCGGCCGCTGCGTCTTCGGCAGCGAGGTCGAGGTCAAGGTCCAGCAGGACGGCCGCAAGGAGCAGCGCCGCCGCTTCAAGATCGTCAGCAGCTACGAGGCGGACGCCGCGAACAACTCCCTGTCGATGGAATCCCCGCTCGGCAGCGAGCTGCTCGGCAAGGAAGCCGGCGACGTGGTCGAGATCGACGCGCCGGCCGGCCTGCTGCGCTACGAGATAGTCGCGGTCAGCTACTGAGCGGAGCCCGCCGGGCCATGACCGCCGCGCGCGACCCCGTCTCCCTCGACCCGCCGGCGGCGCCGGAGGTCGCGCTGCATTCGACCAGCCTGCGCAAGGGCCAGGCCCACCGCTTCGACATCATCCTGCAGCTGGTCGGCGCCCAGCGCGGCCGCCTGCCCTTCGAGGCCGAGCTCACCACCGCCCGCGTCAAGCACCGCATCGGCCGCGACGAGCCGGTCGCGGTCACCATCGCCGGCGGCGGCCGGGTCGCGCAGCTGCCGGTCAGCAGTTCCATGGACGCCTTCGCGCTGCAGCGGGTGATCCGCAAGGGCCTCGAGATGACCGACGCCAAGCGCGGCGCCCGCATCGCCATCGACCTGCGGCGCATGCCGCACAAGCGCAAGGTCCTGGTCAACGCCGCCTACGGCGCGCTGGTCTGGCTCGCGCCGATGCCGGTGATCAGCGGCCGGCGCGACCTCAACCCCGGCGGCGCCGGCGCGGTCGAGCTCTTCGGCGCCGCCGGCCGGCACTTCATGGAGCAGGCCGCGCACGCCGCGGCCGCCAACGTCCTGACGCGCTGGCTGTGCACGCAGCCGGGCAACATCCTCGACCCGGACGCCTTCGTCGCCTACGCCCGCCACCGCGCCCAGGCCCACGCCCTCGACTTCGAGCACACGAGCTGCGCCGAGCTCGCCGCCAAGGGCGCCGGCGCCTTCGCCGCGGTCGCCGGCAAGGCCGGCCGGGGCGGCCTGGTCCACCTGCGCTACCGCTGCGGCCAGCGCCGCGCCAAGCGCTACGCCTTCGTCGGCAAGGGCGTCTGCTACGACACCGGCGGCCTCAACCTCAAGCCGCACCGCAGCATGCTGGGCATGCACGCGGACATGGCCGGCGCCGCTGCGGCGCTGGCGACGGTGATCGCGGCCAAGGAGATGCGCGCCGCGATCGACGTCGACGCCTGGCTCGCGATCGCCGAGAACGTGGTCTCGCCCGAGGCGATGAAGCCCGGCGACATCGTCACCGCCGCCAACGGCACCACCATCGAGCTGGTCCACACCGACGCCGAGGGCCGGCTGCTGCTGGCCGACGCCCTGCACTACGCCACCAAGGAGCGCGTCGACGCCGCGATCACCCTCGCGACCCTGACCGGCAGCATGGCGGTGGCGCTCGGCACCCGCATCGGCGGCGTCGCCGGCGATCCCCGGCTGGTCGAAAGCGCCATCGCCGCGAGCCACCTCAGCGGCGAGCGCCTGCACGCCTTCCCGCTGCCGGCCGACTACCGCGACCAGCTCGAATCCAAGGTCGCCGACATCGCCCAGTGCGCGGTCAGCTCCGAGGCCGACCACATCCTCGCCGCCCTGTTCCTCAAGGAGTTCGCCGGCAAGGCGCCGTGGCTGCACCTGGACCTGTCGTCCAGCGCCAACAAGGACGGCCTGGGCGCGGTCCCGACCGACCTCACCGGCTTCGGCGCGAGCTGGGCGGTGCACTGGCTCATCGACCATGCCCGCCACTGAGGGCGGCGGCCGGCCCTCCTGCCTCATCGCGCTGCCCTGCAGCGCCGCGCCCGATCCCGCTGAGCTCGCCGACCTCGCCGCCCGCGGCGCCGACCTGTTCGAGCTGCGGCTGGACCTCAGCGCCATTGCCACCGCCGATGAAGCCGCCGCCGCCGCCCAGGGCTTCGCCGGCCACCGCCTGATCGCGACCTGCCGGTCCGAACGCGAGGGCGGCAGGCCGCGGCCGGACGCCGAGCGCCTCGCGCTGCTGCGCGCCTGCGCCCCGCACGCCGCCGCCATCGACATCGAGCTGTCCTCGACGGAGATCTTCGACGCGGTCGCTGATCGCCTCCCACCATGACGTGGAGATGACGCCGCCGCTCGCTGCGCTGCTGCAGGTCGCGGACGCCGCGGCCGCCAAGGGCGCCGCCTGCAAGGTCGCCACCGTCACCAAGGACGCCGGCGACGTCGCGATCCTGGCCGCGCTGCTCGAATCCCAGCTGCGCGCCGGCCGCCGCCTCGCGGTGATGGGCATGGGCGAGAACGAGACGGCGCGGCGGTCGCGGGTCGAGCTCGGCCGCGCCGGCTCGTACTTCGTCTACGCCAAGCACGGCGCGCACGAGTCCGCCCCCGGCCAGCCCGGCCTGGACTGGCTCGCGGCCCAGCTGCGCGCCTGAGGACCCCGGCCGCGATGGGCGGCGCCCTCGCCAAGCTGATCGCCGGCCGCATCGAGGCCGCCGGCGGCTGGCTCAGCTTTGAAGAATTCATGGAACTGGCGCTGGCGGCGCCGGGCCTCGGCTATTACGCCAGCGGCCGCCAGCCGCTCGGTCCCCGCGGCGATTTCATCACCGCCGCCGAAGCAAGCGAGCTGTTCGGCCGCTGCATCGCGCGCTGGGTCGCCGCCGCCCTGCCGCCGGGCGGCGCGGTGCTCGAGCTCGGCGGCGGCGGCGGCCGCCTCATCGCCACCGTCCTCGCCGAGCTGCGCGCCCAGGAGCTGCGGCCCGCCTGCCAGCTGCTCGAGACCAGCCCCGCGCTGGCCGAGCGCCAGCGCGCCCGCCTGCAAGAGGCCGGCCTGCTCGAGCAGTGCTCCTGGCTCACCGAACTGCCGACCGAGTTCCGCGGGGTCGTCCTGCTGTTCGAGGTCTGCGACGCCCTGCCCTGCGCGCTGTACGTCCGGCGCGGCGACGCCTGGCTGCGGCGCGGCGTCGTCGTCGATGGCGCCGGCTTCGGCTGGGCCGACGGCCCGCCGGCGGACGAGGACGAGCTCGCGCAGCTGGCCGCCGCCCCCGCGGTCGAGGGCTACCTGGCCGAGGTCAACCGGCGCGCCCAGGCGCTGGTCGCGAGCCTGGCCGATTCGCTCGCCGAGGGCGCGGTGCTGATCAACGACTACGGCTTCGCCGCCGCCGAGTTCTTCCATCCGCAGCGTACCGGCGGCACGCTGATGGCGCACGCCGGCCACCGCGCCGGGACCGAGCTGCTGCGCGATCCCGGCGGCCAGGACCTCAGCGGCCACGTCAACTTCTCCGCCCTCGCTCGCCGCGCCGAAGAAGCCGGCCTGCGGCCCGCGGGCTTTTGCGACCAGGCCAACTTCCTGCTGGAAATGGGCATCGCCGAACTGATGCGGGCCGCGGACGACGACGAGGTCCGCCGCTACCAGGACAGCCGCGAGCTGCAGCTGCTGCTCATGCCGCAGGAGATGGGCGAGATCTTCAAGTTCCTGGCGCTGGTCCGCGGGGACGGCGCGGTCCCGGGCTTCGGTCCGCGCGACCGCGGCGCCAGCCTCTAGCCGCCGGCCTTCTTGTCTTTGTCCTTGCCGGCCTTGGCGCGCAGCTTGGCGACCTCGGCCTTGAGCTCGCGCAGCTCGGCGGCGAGCCGCGCCGGATCCTCGTCGTCGCAGCAGGCGCCGCCGTAGGCGACGAAGCCCTTCTTGGCCGCCGGGCTGCCCGCCGGGTGCGCCGGGACGCCGACCACGGTGACCCCGGCCGGGACTTCCTTGACCACCACCGCGTTCGAGCCGACCCGCGCGTCGGCGCCGATTTCGATCGGGCCGAGCACCTTGGCGCCGGCGCCGATGATCGCCCGGTCGCCGATGGTCGGATGCCGCTTGCCCTTGTCGACCTGGGTGATGCCGCCGAGCGTCACGCCCTGGTAGATCGATACGTCGTCGCCGATCACCGTCGTCGAGCCGATCACCACGCCCATGCCGTGGTCGATGAACAGCCGCCGGCCGACCTTGGCCTCGGGATGGATCTCGATGCCGGTGAACCACCGGCCGATGTTCGCGAGCATGCGCGCCGGCGTCTGCAGGCCCCAGCCCCACAGGCGGTGGCACAGATGGTGCCAGCCCACGGCCTTGAGCCCGGTCGAGTTCAGCACCACGTCCAGGCGGCTGCGCGCCGCCGGGTCGCGCGCCAGGTAGGCGTCGAGCATCTGGATGAACGCCGGCTGCGCGTGCAGCTCCCGCGGCGGCGCGGCGGCCGGCGCCTTCTCCGCGGCCTCGGCGGGGCCGGCTTCCTGCCCTTCGGCCGTGGCCTGGGCCTTGGACTTGCGACCGGCCATCGGGATGGCTAGATGACCTTGGTGGTCTTGCCTTCCATCAAGGCGGCGATGTCCTTGCGGATGTAGACCAGCAAGGCCAGGCTCGGCAGCACCATCAAGGTGGTGAGCACGAAGAACAGCGCCCAGTTGCCCCCGAGGGAATCCACCATCACCCCGCTGAACACCGCCAGCGTCGTGCGCGAGAAGTTGCCGATCGAGGCGAAGGCCGCGTACTGCGTCGCCGCGTAGGCGCGGTCGCACAATTGCGACAGGAACGCCACCAGCGCCACCGTCGACATCGCGGTCGTGAACTGGTCGGTGACCACCGCGAACGCGAACAGCCATTCGGCCGGATGGTAGGCCAGCGCCGCGAACAGAAGGTTGGTCGAGGCCATCGCGATGCCGCCGATCAGCAGGCCGCGGTACAGGCCGTAGCGCGCGTTGATGATGCTGCCGATGACCGCGAAGGCGCACAGCGCCAGCGTCCCGAAGCCCTTCGAGTACAGCGCGATGTCGTTCTTCGAAAAGCCGACCTCCTTGTAGAAGATGATCGACATCCGGCCCAAGAAGGCCTCGCCCACCTTGAACAGGAAGATCAGCATCAGCAGGATGATGCCGATGCGGACGCCGTAGTTGCCCACGAAGCTCATCACCGGCTTGATCCAGATGTCGGCGACGCGCCGGGCGCTGATGCCTGCCGGCGCGGCCTCGGCGACGCCTTCGCGCTTGGGCTCGGCGACGAACAGGAACATCAGGATCACCGACAGGATCGGCACCAGCGCCATGAGCTGGAAGGCCACCGGCCAGAACTTCTCGACCCCCATGCTGGTCTCGACGAAGGAAGCAACCACCAGGCCGACGGCGCC
>MEIE01000159.1 GCA_001750625.1 Candidatus Amphirhobacter heronislandensis | reverse complement strand
CTTTGTAGAACTGAATCGTCTCGAACATCATGCCCTGGCCGCGGCGGCGCCCGTGGCCGGGGAGACGGCCGCGCCGCCGCCGATGGAAGCGCCGCCCGCGATGCCGCCGGTCCGGGCCGAGGAGAAGCCGCCGGCGGCGACGCCGGCCGGCCGGGTGGACGGCTGGCAGCGCCGGCTGCTGGACCTGACCAAGCGCAACCGCATGCTCAACTTCGGCGGCCGCGCCTCGCACCTGCGGCTGTACTGCCCGGACGTCCACCACATGGAGGACGTCCTGGCGCAGAACCGGCGCTTCAAGTTCATCGCGATGGAGGACACCGGCTTCGGCGACCTCGCCGCCGGCGGCGGCGCGCCGCTGGCCGATGAGAAGTTCCGCGAGTACGCCGAGTCGCAGCTGGCCAAGCAGACCCTGGTGGCGGCCGGCGAGGCCAAGCGGATGGAGGCGACGCTGCTCGCCCTGTACCGCAAGGCGAAGAACGACCTCGAGGAGGGCGGCAGCAACACGCTGTTCATGAGCCTCGGCATGCTGCGCTGGCGCGAGGTCCCGAGCAGCAGGAAAACCCACAGCGCGCCGCTGGTGATGCTGCCTTTGCAGCTGCACCGCAGCAGCGCCCGCGCCCGCATCAGCGCGAGCATCCATCCCGACGAGGAGCCGGTCTTCAACGCGACGCTGATCGAGTTCCTGCAGCAGGACCACGAGATCGACCTGGGCCATTTCCGCGAACAGCTGCCGAGCGACGGCCACGGCGTCGACGTCGCGGCGGTCTGGGCGGCGGTGCGGGCCGCGGTCAAGGAGGCGCCGGGCTTCGAGCTGGCCGAGAGCGTCGTCGTCAGCAACTTTTCCTTCAGCAAGTTCTTGATGTGGCGCGACCTCACCGAGCGCCTCGACATGCTCAAGGAGAACATCTTCGTCAATCACCTGATCGAAAGCGGCGGGGGCGGGGGCTATCCGCACGCCGCGGAGGTCATCGATCCGAGGGAGCTGGACCGGCGCGTCGTCCCCGGCGGCCTGCACGTCCCGCTCAACGCCGACAGCTCGCAGCTGGCCGCGGTGGAGGCCTCGACCAAGGAGCAGGACTTCATCCTCGAGGGGCCGCCGGGGACCGGCAAGTCCGAGACCATCGCGAACATCGTCGCCGCGAACGTCGCCCGCGGCCGCAAGGTGCTGTTCGTCGCCGAGAAGATGGAGGCCCTCAAGGTGGTCGCCCGCCGCCTCGACGGCATCGGCCTCGGCCCCCGCTGCCTCGAGCTGCACAGCAGCAAGGCGAACAAGAAAGCGGTGCTCGCGCAGCTGCGCGCCGCCTGGGGCGGCTACGTTAGCCCGCTGGCGGCCTGGGACGAGGAGCACGGCAAGCTGGCGGCGGACCGCGACGCCCTCAACCGCTACCTCGCCGAGCTGCACGGCCCCGGCGAGCTGTGCGACATCAGCCCCTGGGAGGCGATGGGCGCGGCGCTGGGGGAGGGCGCGGCCTTCGACCTGGGGCTGGCGGCCGACCCGGCGCTGGTGCCGGCCGCAGCCAAAAGCTGGCTCAAAGAGCTGCAGGAGCAGACCGAGCGGCTGCTGGACGTGTGGGACGAGATCCGGGACTGGGATCCCCGGGCGGTGGCGCTCGCCGGCAGCGGCGAATGGTCCAACCGCTGGGAAGCGGATTTCCGCGCCGCCGCCGCCAAGGTCGAAGCCAGCAACGCCCGGGTGCTTCAGGTCGCCGCCGGCTTCGGCGTCCCGGCGCTGTCGAACCGGCCGCGGACGCTCGCCGCCGGCCTCGCGCTTGCGGAGCCTGCCCGGCTGCTGCTGGTCTTCGGCCCCGAGGCGGTCGCCCGCCGCGCCGAGCTTGCCGAAATCATCGAACGCGTCGGCCACCGCCGCAAGGTCCACGAGGAGCTCGGCGCGGACCCGGATTTCGATGTGGTCCGGGACCTGCCGGTGCTCACCTGGCAGGCTGGGCTGAAGCAGGCCGGACCCGTCGGCCG
>MEIE01000158.1 GCA_001750625.1 Candidatus Amphirhobacter heronislandensis | reverse complement strand
GCCAACGCCTCGGGCAAGACGAATCTGCTGCATGCCCTGAATTTTATCGGCTGGTTCGTCAGCTCGAGTTTCGCCAAAGAACCCGGGGGGAGGCTACCCTACGAAAAATTCCTGACCCGGGAAATGCAAGCCGAACCCACCCGATTCGAGATTCATTTCAGCGGACCTGTCAACCTGAAAAAACCGAACGACTCTCCCACTTGTCTTTATAAATACGAACTCGTGCTCGGCCCTCGAGGTGAAGGACAACAAGATCGCGTGCTATCGGAATCGGTGAAATTTCGCCCGGAAAACAAAGGTCGATTTCGTCGGGTTTTCGAGCGCAACGAGAATGGTCATGTTTCCACCGCTCCGGAGATCAAACTGGGACCCAAAAATCCGCTTCTGGACTCGGCATTTCAACGCCCCGATGCCGGCATCATCTCCATCATGGTACGACTCAATCATGGAGTCGCTCAGGTGATCGGCAGTTCCATCGGTTGGATCACTTCGAATCTTCAAATCCCCGGATGGCCCTTCGGCGGTTTGCCGCTGATAACACCCTTTGCATACGACGATCAAGAAAAGCTGAACAACCTCAATCGCGAACTTCGACGCGCCGATTTCGGGATCGAAGAAGCCATTTTCGAACGCAACGAGGAGGCCAAGACCACCCGTCTCGAATTCAAACATCGGGGTCTGGATAAAAGAATCGACTTCTTGGAGGAAAGCAGCGGCACGATAAAATTCATGCATTATTTTCATATTTTCAACAAGTTATTCGCCGAGGGCGGAATGGCGGTGATCGACGAAATCGATGCTTCGCTCCACCCCCTTCTGACGCGAAAGATTCTACACTGGTTCGCCGACAAAGATCGCAATTCTCGCGGGATACAGCTATGGATGTCCTGTCAAGATTCCACCTTGCTGGACGATCTTCTCAAAGAGGAGATTTTTCTATGCGAGAAAAATCCACAAGGGGAAAGTGATATCTACGGGCTTAAAGATATCGAAGGAGTTCGTCGGGATGAGAACTTCAGGGATGTCTATCTCAGTGGAGCTTACGGTGGCGTGCCGCAATATGGATAATGTTTCGATATGAAGAGCGAGAAACCCAAAAAGATATTTTTCGTAGCCTCCGAAGGAGAAAGCGAAGAAAGTTATGCAAGAATGCTAAGTCTTTTTGCAACCGAGATGAATCTTGATATCCGTATCAAACGAGCATATCTATATGGTGGGAGTCCCTCGGTCATGACAAATGAAGCAATCAAAAAATCAGACCAATACGATCAACGTGTTCCAAAACAAAGAAAAATCTTTATCAAAGCAATTTTCCTCGATACCGATAATGCAACCAAAGCAGAAATTTCAAAGATAACGACCGAACTGAAAAGACATGGCTTCATCATAATTTGGCAAAAGCCGAACCATGAAGATTTTCTTTGGCGTCATTTCAACGGCAAGGGTCGAATCCCTCCAGGTCCGGGAAAAATCAAGGAAGATTTCAAGAAATTCTGGCCGGATTACGAAAAAAATTACCCTGCCGAGAATCTAAAGAAAAAGATCGATCTTTCCAAAATCATCGAAGTCGCCCATTCCTTGAAGAATGAAGGCGATGATGGATTCCTCGCCTTACTGGAAAAGATGGGTCTTTCAAAAGGGTAAATCGCGATATCTACGATCCGCTCTTTGACGATTTTCCCGAGCGATTGTTCGAACGTGCCCCAAAATTTCATCCATGCTTCGATTTGATCCGGGCCGAAGAGCGGACGATATCGTCCTTTCGAAGCGCTGCCTACCCTACTCACCTTCCTTCGAGTCACTTGTCGTTGGAAACTAAGAATATCGGGCAAAATGGGTGGTTGTGAACCATTCTCGTCAACCCGAAAATCTCACCTTTCACCGGAGCGCCATCGACATGAACTTGGAATCGACTCCCCGCGATCTTCGGTGCGATCTCCTGATTCACTCCGGCGATGTCATCGACGGGACCGG
>MEIE01000157.1 GCA_001750625.1 Candidatus Amphirhobacter heronislandensis | reverse complement strand
CCGCGGTCACGGCGCCGTCTCCGCCAGCAGCGCATGGTCGTCGGTGAAGACGCCGTGCGCGCCCATCGCCAGCAGCTCGGCGACGCGCGCGCGCTCGTTGACCGTGAAGGCGTACAGGCCGTAGCCGGCGTCGCGCAGGCGGCCGACCGCGCCGCGCTCGGCGCTGGCGGCGGCGAAATGGATGTTGGCCACCTCCGGCGGCGCCTGGGCCGCCAGCCGCATCACGTTCAGCGCCAGCGGCAGCTCGGGCGCCGCGGCGTGGACATGCTCGAGCGCCGCCGGCTGGAAGCTCGCGACCATGCAATTGGCCGGCCGGCCGGCCGCCAGCGCCGCAAGGGTGGCGTCGGCGTCGCGCCGCTCGCGGCCTTCGCGGCTCTTGATCTCGACGACCAGGCCCAGCTCCAGCCGCCGCGCCAGGACCAGGACCTCCTCGAGCTCGGGCAGCGGCGTCCCCGCCTCGTCGAGCCGCACTTCGCGCAGCTCGGCCGCGTCCATGTCCGCCAGCAGCCGGCCGCCGGCCGCGGCGATTTCATAGTCGTGGTGGACGAAGGCGCGGCCGTCGCGCGAGGCCTGGACGTCGAGCTCCACCCAGCGGTAGCCCAGCGCCGCGGCGCGCTCAAAGCCCGCCAGGCTGTTCTCCGGGCACAGCCACGGCGCGCCGCGGTGGCCGATGAGCCGCGCTAGGCGGCAATGCCGCGCAGGGACGCCAGCCATGCCAGGTGCCGGGACGAATGCCGCACCACCGCCGCCAGGGACAGGCCCAGGCAGCCGCCATGCTCGGCGGCGGCGAGCTCGGCGCCCTTGCCATGCAGCCAGACGCCGCCGGCCGCCGCGTCCCAGGGCGCCACGCCCTGCGCCAGCAGGGCTCCGATCACGCCGGCCAGGACGTCGCCGCTGCCCGCCTGCGCCAGGCCGGCGTTGCCCGAGGAGTTGACGGCCCAGGCGCCGTTCGGCGCCGCGATGACGGTCCCGGCGCCCTTGAGCGCGACCCAGACGTCGACCGCTTCGGCCAGCCGGCGCGCCGCCGCCAGCCGGTCGGCCTGGACCTCGTCGGCCCCGCAGCCCAGCAGCCGCGCGGCCTCGCCCGGATGCGGCGTGAGCACCGTCGCGGCGGCGCGTTCCCGCAGCAGCTCCTGCAGGCCCTCGTCGGCGGCGATCATGTTCAGCGCGTCGGCGTCGCACAGGACGGCGAGGTCGCGCTCCAGCAGGGCCGCCAGCATCCCTTTGGCCTCATTGGATTCGCCCATGCCCACGCCGACGACCGCCGCGTCCAGGTCCGCGGGCGGCGCCGCGCGCCACATGATCTCCGGCTGCAGCAGGTCGGCCGGCGGCGCGGCCGGGTCGCAGGGGACGGCGAAGACCTTGCCGCAGCCATGCGCGGTCGCCGCCCGCGTCGCCAGCTGCAGGGCGCCGAGCATGCCGGGCGCGCCGCCGACGACCGCCAGCGCGCCGAAGCTGCTCTTGTGGCTGTCGGAGCCGCGGCGCAGCGCGTCGATGCTGGGCAGGCCGGCGACCGCGGCGCCGAACTCCTCGTCCAGCGGCAGCTCGCAGCCGAGGCCGTCGACCTCGAGCACGCCGCAGCAGTCGGGGCCGTGGCGCATCAACAGGCCCAGCTTGCGGGCGAAGAACGTCACCGTGCGCGTCGCGCGCACCGCCGCCGGCAGCATGCGGCCGGTGTCCGCGCACAGGCCGCTGGGGACGTCGATCGCCAGCGTCGCGCGGGCGTGGTCGTTGATCGCCTCGACCGCGGCCCGGGCCTTGGCGTCGAGCTCGCGGCCGATGCCGATGCCGAACAGCCCGTCGACCACGCCGCAGCCGGCGTGCAGCTCCAGCGGCCCTTCTGCGACGGGGACGCCAGCCGCCTCGGCCGCGTGCCAGGCCTTGAGCGCGTCGCCGTCCAGCGGCCGGCCCAGGGGGCAGCGCAGCTCGACCTCGCGGCCGCCGCGCCGCAGCTCGGCGGCGGCGAGGGCCGCGTCGCCGCCGTTGCCGCCG
>MEIE01000156.1 GCA_001750625.1 Candidatus Amphirhobacter heronislandensis | reverse complement strand
CACTCGACCGAGTAGTGGATGATCGGGATGTTGACCCAGCCGACCAGCAGCAGCACCGCGCCGCTGCGCCAGGCGAGGCGGTCGTTCGCGATCGCCTCTTGCAGCGCAGCTCGGAGGTCAGGCGCGCGTCCCAGGTCCACCAGGTCCCCCAGGTCGGCTTGCCCCAGATCGAGCCGGTCAGCAGGGTGACCAGCGTGAAGCAGGCGCCGACCGGCGCCGCCGCCAGCGCGAAGACGTGCGTCATGCGGAAGCGCCACACCAGGCCCAGCAGCGCCGCGCCCGCCATCATGGTGTAGACCAGCAGCGACAGCCAGGCCGCCGGGACGTGGACGTAGATGATGCGGTAGACCTCGCCCTGCTGGTAATCCGCCGGCGCGGCGACCAGGCCGCCGGCGAGGCCCGCCGCGACCAGCAGCGCCGCGGCCCCGGCCACCCAGGGCAGGACCGCCTCGGCGAAGCGGTAGAAGACGGGCGGCGAGCCCAGCCGGTCGAGCGGTCCGAACATGTCCCCTTACTCGGCCGCGTTGCCTTGCAGCACGGTCGCCGTCGCCACCGGCAGGAAGGTCGCCGCGAGGACGAACAGCGCCGCGAGGTAGTAGGCCGGCGCCGCGGCGTCCAGCCCGGCGGCGCCGAGCTCAATCATGCTCGAGGCGAAGATCAGCACCGGGATGCCCAGCGGCAGCACCAGCAGCGCGGTCAGCGCCGCGCCCGGCCGCTGCCCGACCAAAAGGGCGGCGCCGAAGGTCCCGAGCAGGTACAGCGTCGGCGTCCCGAGCAGCAGCGAGGCGGCCAGCAGCGGCAGCGAGCCGGCCGGCAGGTCCAGCATCAGCGCCAGCGCCGGGCTCAGCAGCAGCAGCGGCCCCGCGCCCCAGGCCCAGCGCGCCGCGGCCTTCGCGAGCACCAGCAGCGGCAGCGCCGCCGGGCTCAGCAGCAGCAGCTCGAGGGTGCCGTCCTCGTGGTCGGCGCTGAACATCTGCTCGACCGCGATCACCATCGACAGCAGCGCCGCGGTCCACACCACCCCCGGCCCCAGCGGCCCGAGGCCGGCCTGGTCCGCGCCGCGCGCGAAGGAAAACAGCGTCACCACCACCAGCACGAAGCCCGCCGGCGTCGCGGCCTCGTGCAGCCGCCGCGCGCCGAGGCGCAGCTCCTGCCGTAGCAGGGTGCCGCAGCCCTCAAGCATCGCCGCCGTCCGCCGCCGCCAGCGCCGCGAGCTCGATGCGCTCGGCCGCGAGGTCGCCCCAGTCCATCTCGACGTGCGTGGTCAGCGCCGCCGTCCCGCCGCGGCCCAGGTGCTCGGCGAGCAGCTGCCGCAGGGTGGCGCGGCCGGCGGCGTCGAGGTTGGCGAAGGGCTCGTCGAGCAGCCACAGCCGCGCCTCGTTGAGCAGCAGCCGCGCGAGGCCGGCGCGCCGCAGCTGCCCGGCCGACAGCCGCCGGCATGGTTGCGCGCACGCCGCCTCGTCCAGGCCCAGCTTGGCGCAGGCCGCGGCCGGATCGAGCAGGGGCCTGCCGCCGGCGAGCGCCTGGGCGAGCTCGAGGTTCTCGACCGCCGTCAGGTCGAGCTTGAGGCCGTGCTTGTGGCCCAGCAGCATCAGCGCGCCGCGGTAGCCGCCGCCGGCCTCGGCGAGCTCGACGCCGTCCCACTCCACGGCGCCGGCGTCGGGCTCGAGCAGGCCGGCCATCAGTTTCAGCAGGCTGGTCTTGCCGGCGCCGTTGCCGCCGGTCGCGACGTACAGCCGGCCGGGCTCGAGGCGCAGCTCGACGCCGGCGAACAGGCGCCGGCCGCCGCGGTCGAGGCTCGCCGCCCGCAGCGCCAGCATCACAGGCTGCGGAAGATGATCACCGCCGCCGAGATCAGGATGGCCAGCAGCACCGCCCGGCGGAAGTGCTGGCTGGCGCGGCCGGCGTAGCGGTGCGCGAACACCAGCCCGGCGGCCACCGGCAGCAGGTAGCTAGCCGCGGCCTCCATCTGCAGGCGGCTGACCTGGCCGGCCGCCGCCAGCGCGCCCAGCGACATCAGCGCGCCGGTCCCGAGCAGGAAGTTCAGGTGCAGCCGGCCGGCGGTAGATCAGCGCCACCGGCGGCCCGCCGATCGAGGTGATGGTGCCCATGACGCCGCCGACCACGCTCGCGCCGGCGAGCTTCGGGACGCTGGGGCTGAAGAACTTCGCCCAGCGCCCGAAGGACGACAGCGCCAGCGCCACCAGCAGGGTCGCGGCGAAGACCAGCGCGAAGGCGCGGCCGCCGGTGTCGCTGAAGAACTGGATGAACAGCCAGGTCCCCGCCGCCACCCCGAGCGCGCGGCCGGCGGTCGCCCAGGCGCAGTGGCGGACGTTGAGGCCGCCGAGGTTCGAGCAGGCGTGCGGCAGCGCCGACAGCACGCCCAGGCACAGCGGCGTCGCCGGCATCAGCCGCGGATCGAGCATCAGCAGGAACGGGCTCACGATCAGGCTGAGGCCGATGCCGAACATGCTCTGGAACGACGAGGCGCAGAACACCGCCAGCACCGTGAGGGCGTACAGATACGGCGATTCAACGATGAGCTCGAGCATGCTGGGGGGACGGGCGGCGGCCTGCGGACGGGCGCCTGGTCAAGCCGCGAGCGACCGCGCCAGCAGGCTGTAAGGATCAGTGATTTTATTAGCAAGGCCCGCCGCCCGCAGGGCGGCGCCCAGCTGGCAGCGGCAGGCGTAGTTGCTGGTCGCGATGACCGCGCCGGGCCCGAGCTCCTCGGCGGCCGCCTGCGCCTTGCGCCGGCCCAGCGTCGCGGCCGTCTCCGGCTCGGCGAAGGCCGTCAGGCCGCCGGCGCCGCAGCAGGTCTCGTTGCCCGGCAGCATCCGGATCCGCGCCCCGGGGATGCGGCGCAGCAGCTCCGCCACCCAGCCGCCGCCGCCAGCCAGCCGCCGCTGCGTGCAGGGCAGATGGACGAAGACGTCGAATTCGGCCGCGGCCGCCTTGCCCGCCGGCAGATTCTCGGCGTGCGCGAGCAAAAAGGCGCCGGCTTCGGCCGGCGCGTCGCCGCCGAGCTCCAGCGCGCAGGCCGACGCCGTCGTCAGCAGGACCTCGCCGTCGCGCGCCTCGGTCTGCAGCTGTCTTTGGCAGCCCTGCGCTTTTGCGCTCCGGCCGGCCTGGGCGTGGACGCCGCCGCAGCAGGTCTCCTGCGGCGCGCCGACCTCCCAGCCGCCGGCCGCGAGCAATGCGGCGGCCGCCTCCAGCGCGCCGCGGTC
>MEIE01000155.1 GCA_001750625.1 Candidatus Amphirhobacter heronislandensis | reverse complement strand
ATTGGATTACCGTGGGCTATCGGGGCTACAGATGGCAGAGGGCGCAGCCGTCTAGGTTCTCGCCGTCGGCGACCTTGTGCTGCTTTTTGATCTTCTCGATGTCGCTCAGCGTCCGGCCTTCCACCCAGGTGTAGCGCTTCTCGGGGCCGGTTTTCTCGTACTTCTTGGCCTGCTTGAACAGGATCGGGTGGTACTTGCGCAGGCCCTGCCACTCGCCGATCTGCTGGTAAAAGCAGAAGTAGCAGCCCGAACGCGAGCGCCACTTGTAGTAGTCGGGCATGCCGATGCCTGATTCGCGCAGGATCTCCTTGACGTCCTCGAGGCCGATGCCGTCGTCCTTGAAGGGATAGACCGGGATGATGTTCGGGGCCTCCGAGAACACCACCGGCTTTTGCTGATAGCCGGCGCGGTTCTCGTCGGCGCGGATGCCGATGTACGAGTAGGCCTTGTCGGCGCCGATCTCCTTTTCGAAGGGCTTGATCTTGAGGTCGATCGTGCACCAGCGCGACTTCGGGCTCGGCAAGAAGCCGTTGTAGTGCTCCTTGAGGTAGACGTCGAAGGCCGTCCGGCCGGGCTTTTCCTTGACCCCGAGCAGCTCGAGGGCGTTGAGGCGCTTGATGCTGACGCCGAACAGCGTCTCGAAGCGCTCGATGAAGCGGTAGGTCTCGTCGAGCTCGGCGCCGGTGTCGCAGAACAGGAACTCGAGCCGGAGCTTCGGGTAGTTCTTCAGCAGGTAGATCGCGAGGGCGGTGGAATCCTTGCCGCCGGAAAACGAGACGATGTGCCGGGCGTCGGCGTCCTCGAGGGCTTCGCGCAGAGTCGTCACCGCTTGGTTTTCTTCCCGTCTCCGGTCGTCTCCATGAGCGATTGTAGCACCTTTCGCGCCTCTGCTGGCGCGGCTAGGCGCCGCAACTGTTTGCCGAGGATACGCAGGCGCTTGACGATGATGGGCGCGGCCCTTTTCGGCGGGTTGGGCGAGGCCAAAACGTGGTCTTCGACGCTCGCGACCGCGGCCTGCAGCAGGGCCTCGAACTCGTCCGGGGTGCGCTCGTTCCACTTGTCGATCTCGCGGCCGAACAGCGTCGCGAGGCTGCGGGCGAAGGAGGCCTCGCTGTAGCGGCCGCTGTCGGCGCCCAGCGCCAGGCTGACCACCTGCCGGGCCCGCTCGTCGGCGAAGCCCTTCTTGACCGCCTGCTCGACGCTGCGGGCCCAGCCGGCGGCGTTTTGCAGCAGGTCGCCGCCCTTCGCGCCGCCCTCGACCGCGGTGATTATCCGGCTCGCGCCGGCGATCGCCAGGGACGTGTACCGGTCCTTGACCGAGTCCAGTTGTATTCGGTAATCCAATAAACCGCGCACTGCCGCGGCGTTCGTCCCGCCCGCGAGCTCGGGGAACTGCTCGAAGGCCAGCCGGGCCGGATCGGACGCCCGCGCCACCAGGTCGCGGAACCGCCGCAGCCCCGGGTCCTTCGGTCTCGATTTGAGCGCGCCCTCGGGCAGCTGCTCCCTCCAGGAGGTCAGGGCGTCGTGGAACTGCCGCAGCTGGTCGCCGGCCTCCTTGGCCTCGCCGTGGAAGGCCTCGGTCAGCGCGCTTAGGTATTTCGGCTGCGGCTCGTAGACGTCCACGGTGTAGTCGGCCGGCCGCGCGCAGATGGCGTCGATCTCGGTCGCGAGGATGTCCGGCAGGTAGGCCCCGTCCGCGTCCTTGATCGCCAGGCAGCGGCCGAAGGCCATCAGCCCCGCCGCGAAATACAGCGGGATCACGCCCTCGCGCAGGCCGTAGGGCCGGTCCACCAGCTCGTCGACCAGCTCCTCCACCCGCTTGCCCTTGCCCGGCTTCGCGAAGAAGTCCCGGAATGCTGTCCAGACCCTCCGCAGGCCCTTGTCGCCGAGGATCTGCCTCGGCTGCAGCCACTGGCCGTCGCGGTAGACCTTGTCTTTCAGCAGGCTGCGGTAGATCGAGGCGTAAGCGGTCCCCGACGCTCGCCCGACTGCTCCAGCACGCGCAGGATCAGCCGCTTGCGCGCGTTGCGCATCGGGCTCGACACCTGCCTTTTGACCAGCGTCTCGAGGTTCAGCCGCGGCGTCCGCGGATAAAGCTCGGCGGTGCACAGCTCCGACAGCAGCTGCGCCAGCTCCTCCTCGTCGGCGCAGGACAGCTCCTTGCCGGCCAGGTACCACAGGTTGCCGGCGCGCGGCTGCAGCGCCCGCGCCAGGGTCCGGCGCAGGTCGCCTCCTCGTCGACCAGCTTGGGGCTGTCCAGCAGGCGCCGCAGCGCCTTGGTCTCCAGCAGCAGGTCCTTGAGGTCGTGCTCCTCGGCGGGGATGCACAAGACCAGCCGTTTTTCTTTGTCGCTCAGCCGCTTGGCCAGCTTCGCGAGCTTCTCGTCGGCGCCGCCGCGCGGCCCCAGGCAGTAGATAACCCGGCCGTCCTCGCCGCGCCGCGGCTGCAGCAGGGGATGCTTGGATCCCAGCCGCAGCAGCTCGGCGGCGGCGACGCAGTGGCTGGCGAAGAAGCGCCGGATGCGGTGCTCGACGTTGTGGACGTGCGGGTGCCAGGCCGGCGCCGGGTGCTCCTCGTTCAGCGCCGCGATCGGGTCGAAGCCGGCGTCCAGCCGCGTCTTTTCCTCCCGCAGGGCGCCGGACAG
>MEIE01000154.1 GCA_001750625.1 Candidatus Amphirhobacter heronislandensis | reverse complement strand
CCTGATCGAGACGATCGCCGAGCAATCCGACGATCAGGCCGCAGGGCTGTCGATCCGCGAACTCGAAAGTATCCGCGATGACAATCTCATCGCCATCATGCAAGCCTTGGAAGGCGGCGCCACCAAGAATGGCTGGGGCGCCGGCGAATCCTTGGCCGAGTTCCGCAAAGCGATGCGAGCGAAGATGCAATCCAAGATACAAGCCAACGCCCAAGGACGGAAAACACCATGAATTTCGGCCTTTCACCCGAGCAGGACATGGTCGTGCAGACCGTACGAGGATTCGTCGAGAAAGAGCTCTACCCGCACGAGGAAGCGGTGGAACGAAGCGGCGAAGCGCCACCGGAACTCGGAGAATCGATCAAACGAAAAGTCATCGATCTCGGTACGCCCCCAACCTGCCCACCGAAGTGGGCGGCGGCGGGCTGGATCACCTGACCTTCACCTTGCTCGAACGCGAACTCGGACGGGCCTCGATGGCCCTGAGCGTCTTTTGGGGGCGCCCCTCCGGCATCTTGATGGGCTGCAACGACGAGCAGCGCGAGCGCTACCTGCTACCGGCGGCGCGCGGCGAGCGTTTCGATGCCTTGGCCATGACCGAACCCGGCGCGGGATCCGATGTGCGCGGGATGCAATGCACCGCCCGGCCGAGCGGCGGCGATTGGATCATCGACGGCACCAAGCATTTCATTTCCCATGCGGACTTGGCCGATTTCGTGATCGTCTTCGTCGCCACCGGAGAGGAATCGACCCCGCGGGGGCCGAAAAAACGCATCACCTGCTTCCTCGTCGATCGCGGAACCCCGGGCTTCGAGATCCTCCCCGGCTACGACTCGATCTCCCACCGCGGCTACGCCAACTGCATTTTGCGATTCGACGACTGCCGCTTGTCCGCAGCGCAGATCCTGGGCGAACTCCATCGCGGCTTCGAACTCGCCAACGAATGGCTCTACGCCACCCGGATCACCGTCGCCGCCTCGTGCGTCGGCCGCGCAAGGAGAATCTTCGACCTCGCCTTGGGGCATGCCGCCGAGCGGAAGCAGTTCGGCCAGCCGATCGGCAAATTCCAAGGAGTCTCGTTCAAACTCGCCGATATGGTGACCGCCATCGACGCCGCCGACTGGCTGACACTGGCCGCAGCATGGCGACTCGACCAAGGGCTCCCGGCGGAGCGCGAGATCGCCTCGGCAAAGGTCTACGCCTCGGAAATGCTGGCCAAGGTCAGCGACGAGGCCATCCAAATCCACGGCGGCATGGGCTTGATGAGCGACCTACCACTGGCCCGCTTTTGGCGCGACGCCCGCGTCGAAAGAATCTGGGACGGCACCTCGGAAATCCAACGCCACATCATCGGCCGCGAACTGCTGCGTCCCTTGGGCGCCTGAACAGCGCCTGCGAATCCCGATTCATCGACCGAGACTTGTTTATCTTGATCGATGCCTGTCGGGGATCCCATAGGGTATGAGGATGCTGCATCATCACCGCGAGCCAAGCTTTACCATGAAACATCGGGTAAAGACTACCAGTAGCCTCGGCTAGAACCACTATGGGAAACACCACCTTGTAAATATTTAGAACGCAATATAAAGTAATGGGCTATTTTCCTTATCCCCTCATTCCACCACAGAAGGTACTCCATTCCTCGATTTCCCTTGATCCTATTACAAGAGGAACAAAGGAGCTGTAGGTTGTCGATATGATCGGGGCCTCCAACCGACCTTGCGATGATGTGATCGACTTCAAATCCATTGATTCCAAATCGACACTCACATCCCGCGCACCGACCATTCTGCAACTCGTAGAGATGTTTCTTATTCACAGGAGAATTGTATGGTCTGAATCTGCTTGGAAACGATTGGGTTCTCATTGAAGAAAGTGCCTCGTTCAAATCGTCAAGTCTAACCATTCCCAATTCAGGGCCGAGATCACACCAGTCATCATTGTCATAAAATCTCATGATTTTTGCTCCTTGCAGACACAATCCTATAGTTGCATTTCGAATTATTACTACAAATATCCGATCTGTCAATGTTTTTTGGAAATATATAAAAACACTCAGATGATCTCTCTGCAGTCCCTCGATGCACGAATACGTTTTCAGCCAAAGCAGACTCGCTCGGCACAGCCCTTGCTCTGCGTGAGCGAACGAAGGACGGCTACGAGTCGATTCCCAACCAACGAATATCATCTAAAAGGCATGGCTGACAGACTGCGATCCATCGCCTAGGCGGATGGGCGATGCCCACAGCGATGCCCTTGCCGGTGGCTTGAAAAGCATATTCGCCCCTTTGGCGGATGGGCTCCAACGCTTCGAGGCATATTCCTCGCTCGGCGGCGTATAGGGCTACGCAGCGGAGCCTTCGCGATGGTCGATGGCCACGAAAACGGTAGCATCGATCTTGCGCGCCACCGTTATTTTCGGTTTCCGATGATCCCTCGCTCTTTCGGTCTTCTGACCTCTCTTGCCATTTGTCATGAGAAACTTCCGTTATCCCCTATGATCGGGTTTCGGATCAGGTATTAATCGGTGTCTCACATAACTCCAAGGCGGGGGGGGGGGGGGGGGG
>MEIE01000153.1 GCA_001750625.1 Candidatus Amphirhobacter heronislandensis | reverse complement strand
TAAAATACGCCAAACGGACCCAGTCCGTCTCACGAGGAGACCATGAGCAGCAAAAGGCCTATTTATTTCGACTACTCAGCCACGACGCCGGTGGACCCGCGCGTGGCCGAGAAGATGATGAGCTTCATGACCGCCGAGGGCGTCTACGGCAACCCGGCGTCGCGCTCGCACGCCTACGGCTGGGAGGCCGAAAAGGCGGTCGAAGAGGCGCGCGAAGAGGTCGCCAAGCTGCTCAACGCCGACCCGCGCGAGATCGTCTGGACCTCCGGCGCGACCGAATCGGACAACCTGGCGCTCAAGGGCGCCGCCCGCTTCTACTCGAAGAAGGGCAAGCACCTGATCACCCTCAAGACCGAGCACAAGGCGGTGCTCGACGTGATGCGGGACCTCGAGCGCGAAGGCTTCGAGGTGACCTACCTCGACCCGGACGAGAACGGCCTGCTGGCGCCCGAGGCGCTGGCGAAGGCGATCCGCGAGGACACCGTCCTCGCGTCGGTCATGTGGGTGAACAACGAGATCGGGGTGGTCCAGGACGTCAAGGCGATGGGCGAGATCTGCCGCGAAAACAAGGTGATCTTCCACGTCGACGCCGCCCAGGCGCCGGGCAAGGTGAAGATGGACCTGCAGGACGTCAAGATCGACCTGCTGTCGCTGTCGGCCCACAAGGCCTACGGGCCCAAGGGCATGGGCGCGCTGTACGTCCGCCGCAAGCCGCGGGTGCGGCTCGAGGCGCAGATGCACGGCGGCGGCCACGAGCGGGGCATGCGCTCGGGGACGCTGGCGACCCACCAGATCGTCGGCATGGGCGAGGCCTTCCGGCTGTGCCGCGAGGAGTTTGACGCCGAGTACGACCACGTCAAGAAGCTGCGCGACCGCTTCTACGCCGGGATCAAGGACATCGAGGAGATCTACGTCAACGGCGACCTCGAGCAGCGCGTCCCGCACAACCTGAACGTGAGCTTCAACTTCGTCGAGGGCGAGTCGCTGATCATGTCGATCAAGGACGTCGCCGTGTCTTCGGGATCGGCCTGCACCTCGGCGAGCCTCGAGCCGTCGTACGTGCTGCGGGCGCTCGGCCGCAACGACGAGCTGGCGCACAGCTCGATCCGCTTCTCCTTCGGGCGGTTCACCACCGAGGCGGACGTGGACTTTTTGATAGAATTGCTGCACAAGCGGATCGGGCATCTCCGCGACCTCTCCCCGCTGTGGGAGATGCACAAGGAGGGCGTCGATCTCAACACGGTTGAATGGACCGCGCACTAACGAAGAGGTAAAGGCAATGGCTTACAGCGACAAAGTACTCGACCACTACGACAACCCGCGCAACGTGGGCTCGATGGACAAGGACGACCCGAAGGTCGGCACCGGCATGGTCGGCGCCCCGGCCTGCGGCGACGTCATGAAGCTGCAGATCAAGGTCGGCGACGACGGCGTCATCGAGGACGCCAAGTTCAAGACCTACGGCTGCGGCTCGGCGATCGCCTCGTCCTCGCTGGTGACCGAGATGGTCCGCGGCATGTCGGTCGACGATGCCGTCGAGATCAAGAACACCGCGATCGCGCAGGAGCTGGAGCTCCCGCCGGTCAAGATCCACTGCTCCCTGCTGGCCGAAGACGCCATCAAGGCGGCGGTCGCCGACTACCGCAAGAAGCACGGCGGCGCGCCGGCGGCGGGCACCGAAGAGGCCTCGGCCACGGCCTAGGGGCGGCATGGCTGCGCCCGCGCTCGCGCTGCCCGCAGCGGCGGCAGGCGCCGCCGAGCTGAGGCTCACGGCGGCGGCGGTCGCGCACGTCAAGCGCTTCGCCGACGAGCACGGCCGGGCGGCGGCGATGCGGATCGGGGTGCGGACCTCGAGCTGCTCGGCCTTCGCCTACACCTTCGAGCTCAAGGACGACGCCGCGCCCGAGGACTTCGTCGTCGAATGCGACGGGGTGCGGGTGATCATCGACCCCAAGAGCCACTCCTTCTTGGCGGGGACCGAGATCGACTACCAGCGCGAGGGCATCCAGGAAGGATTCGCGTTCAACAACCCCAACGTCAAGGGCACCTGCGGCTGCGGCGAAAGCTTCACGGTCTAAGGACCCGCGCGTGCCGCCGCGCACTCCATACGAGATTTTCGGCCTGCCTGAGAAATTCGGGCTTGACGAGGCGCTGCTGCGCGAGCGCTACGAGCAGCTGCGGACGC
>MEIE01000152.1 GCA_001750625.1 Candidatus Amphirhobacter heronislandensis | reverse complement strand
TTTGGGATGGCGAAGAGGAGAAAGGCCTTGAAAATCCGAAAATCGGCCTTAAAAAGAGGACTAAGATAAGGGTAGCGGCCTGCTAGCGTTGCGTTTTTCAGTCAATGCTAGAATTTGATGTCGCTCTTTCGTCAAGTCTTAGATAGTTAGCCATGGACTTCAAAGCCGCTCACTCCGAAACGCCGGTCAAAAGATACCGGCTGACCTTCAACAGCGAGGCCGACTACCGCGAAGCGGTGGCGCTGTGCGCGAAGAAGGGCTTCATCGCCTTCTACAACGGCAGCGAGACGCGCCTCATAGGACACCCTGTCCGCACGATCGAGGAATACCGCATCATCGAAGTTGATGCGGCCGAAGACGTCAGCATCGCCTGAGGTGCCGGAGCAGGGAAAACCGCCGGTTGACGTTCCGGCTTCGACGGCAATGCCAGGGTTGCCTGGGAAGAAAACATCGCTCCCTGACTCTCAGTCTTCCTTCGCGAAGGAGGAGGATTTCACGGGCAAACCCGTCAGCGAGAAGCAGATCGAATCCTCAGAGAGGATCTCCGACGCCGACAGGAAGAAACATTTCATCATCTTCTTCACGAAGGTCGCCTGCTGGGCGGTGGGCATCATCATCTTCCTGGTGTGGATTTCGCCGGAAATCCACAAAACGATCCGCATGTTCGCTCAGTGCTGCCCTTAGCAGCTCTTTCTCCGACGGGAAGGAAGCGGCGGCGCTGCTCCTGAAAGGCTGGGCGGCGCTGGCTGCAGAAGACAAGAAGGCGGGCCGCCGCTAAATTCCCGCCAGGAGGAGACGGCGGACGGCGCCGTGGCTTTGCCGCTGCCAGCGCGACGGCCACCAGCCTTGCCGGCCGCTACGGCCGCGGCCGGACCCGCCGCATGACGCATCGCAGCAAAGCAAAAGGGCCGTCCCGCGCCCCCGTGGCGCCGCGCGGGCGCGGGATAGGGTAAAATCGCCTCTATGCATCTGTATTGCGCCGCATCATAAAGGCCCCGGCGATGGCGCGGGACGACGACACCGACGGGCGGACGGCCGACGGCGGGGCGGCGTTCCCCTTCGCCGGCGACCGCCGCTTCGCGCCGGTGTGGCGCAAGTTCCTCGGCGCCCTGGGCGCGCGGCCCGAGCGGCTGCAGGAGCACGTCGCCGCCCAGGCGCAGCTGTTCGCCGCGATCGCCGGCGCCGGCGCCGGCGCCGAGCAGGGCAACGGCGCGGCGAACGGCGCCGACAAGGGCGGCCGCAAGGACCGGCGCTTCGCCCACGAGGACTGGGAGGCCAACCCCTTCTACCGCTACCTGAAGGAAAGCTACGAGCTCAACGCCTCGCTGATGCGCGAGGTCGCCGCCGACATCGAGCTCGACGACGGCGAGCGCCACGCGCTGGAGTTCATGCTCAAGCAGCTGACGAGCGCGATGTCGCCGAGCAACCACCCGCTCACCAACCCCGAGGTGGCGCGGGCGACGGTCGCGACCCAGGGCGAGAACCTGCGCCGCGGCATGGACAACTACCTCGCCGACGTCCGCGCCGGCGCGATCACGCTGTCGGACCCGGAGGCCTTCGAGGTCGGCCGCGACCTGGCGGTGACGCCGGGCAAGGTGATCGCCCAGAACCACCTGATGCAGCTGATCGAGTACGCCCCGACCCAGGCCAAGACCCGCGCCCGGCCGCTGCTGATCGTCCCGCCCTGCATCAACAAGTACTACATCCTCGACCTGTCCGAGCGCGATTCGTTCATCCGCCACCTGCTGGACGAGGGCTTCCGGGTCTTTCTGGTCTCGTGGGTGAACGCCGGGCCGGCGCAGCGGGCGCTGGGCTGGGACGACTACGTCGCCGCCGGCGTGATCGAGGCGATCGAGACCGCCTGCGCCGCCAGCGGCCAGGAGAAGATCAACGTCCTGGGCTACTGCATCGGCGGCACCCTGCTGGCCTGCGCGCTGGCGGTGATGCGGGCGAACGGCGCCGAGCGGGCGGCGAGCATGTCGATGCTGACCGCCTTCGTCGACTTCTGCGACACCGGCGACATCGGCCTGTTCGTCGACAAGGAGAAGGAGTTCGCCGCCGGCGGCCTGTTCTCGGGCCTGGAGCTGCAGCGGACCTTCGGCTACCTGCGGCCCGACGACCTGGTCTGGCCCTACGTGGTGCGCAGCTACATGCTGGGCGAGAAGCCGCAGCCCTTCAATATCCTGCACTGGAACGGCGACTCGACCAACCTGCCGGGGCGGATGTACGCTTGGTACCTGCGCCACACCTACCTCGACAACGACCTCAAGGACGGCGTGCGGGTCTGCGGCACCGACATCAAGATCGCCGGCATCGACCTGCCGGGCATGTACGTCGCCTGCGAGCGCGACCACATCGTGCCGTGGGCGGCGGCCTACGCCTCGGCGCGGACCGCGAGCAAGCAGGCGGAGTTCGTGCTGGCGGCCTCGGGCCACGTCGCCGGGGTGGTCAACCCGCCGGCGAAGGGCAAGGGCTACTACCACGTGGCGCCCGGCGCGCTGGGCGCGCGGGCCGACGGCTGGCGGGCGAAGGCCCGCCGCCACGAAGGCAGCTGGTGGCCGCATTTCGCCGCCTGGCTGAAGAAGCGCTCGGGCCGGCTGGTCGCCGCGCCGAAGCCGGCGGACGGCTGGCGGCACCGGGCCATCGAAGACGCGCCGGGCAGCTACGTCACGGCGCCGCGGCCCCCGACGGACTGAGGCGGACGGGGGCGGCGCAACACCACCTGCGGGAGGAGAACGACATGAACAAGCCCATCGCAATCATCGCCGCGGCGCGCACGCCGATCGGCGACTTCGGCGGCTCGCTGGCCGGCTTCAAGGCGAGCGCGCTCGGCGCCCTCGCCATCGCCGAGGTCCTGCGGCGGGCCGCGATCGAGCCGGCGCAGGTCAGCGAGGTGGTCATGGGCCAGGTGCTGACGGCGGCGGTGGGCCAGAACCCGGCGCGGCAGGCGGCGATCGCGGCCGAGCTGCCGGTCGAGGTGCCGGCGATGACCATCAACCTGGTCTGCGGCAGCGGCCTGCGGGCGGTGGCGCTCGGGGCGCAGGCGATCGCCGGCGGCGACGCCGAGGTCGTGGTCGCCGGCGGCCAGGAGAGCATGAGCCAGGCGCCGCACGCCCTGCCGGGCGCGCGGACCGGCTACCGCCTCGGCGACGGCCGGCTGGTCGACACCATGGTCCACGACGGCCTGTGGGACGTCTTCAACGAGTACCACATGGGCGTCACCGCCGAGAACGTCGCGGCGGCCGAGAAGGTCGGCCGCGAGGAGCAGGACGCCTACGCGGCCGAGTCGCAGCAAAAAGCGGCCGCCGCGCGGGCGGCCGGCAAGTTCAAGGACGAGATCTTCGCGGTGCGGATCCCGCAGCGCCGGGGAGACGACGTCGTCTTCGAGGAGGACGAGTTCATCAAGCCGGACACGAGCGCCGAGAAGCTCGCGAAGCTGCGGACGGTGTTCAAGAAGGACGGCACGGTGACGGCGGGCAACGCCTCGGGCATCAACGACGGTGCGGCGGCGATGGCGCTGATGGCGCTGGACGAGGCCGAGAAGCAGGGCAAGGAAGTCCTGGCGGTGCTTGAAAGCGCGGCGGTCGCGGGCCTGGACCCGAAGATCATGGGGATGGGGCCCTGCCCGGCGTCACAAAAGGCGCTGGCGAAGGCGGGCTGGCAGATCGGCGACCTGGACCTGATCGAGGCCAACGAGGCCTTCGCGGCCCAGGCGCTGGCGGTGGGCCGCAAGATGGAATGGGACGCGGCCAAGGTCAACGTCAACGGCGGCGCGATCGCGCTGGGGCACCCGATCGGGGCCTCGGGCTGCCGGGTCGCGACGACGCTGCTGCACGAGATGAAGCGGAGCGGCGCCAAGAAGGGCCTGGCGACGCTGTGCATCGGCGGCGGCATGGGCATCGCGGCCTGTTTCAGCAACCCGGCGGCCTGAGGCGGCCGGCGCGCGAGAGAGGGAAACGAAGAAGGCGAGGAGACCACGCAGCGATAAGAAGCAAGCAGACTATGAGCGACAAAACCGTACTGATCACCGGCGGCATGGGGGGCCTGGGCACCGAGCTGTGCCGCCTCCTGCACGGCCAGGGCTACAAGGTGGCCACCACCTACATCCACGACCACGGCCGCGAGCAGCGCTGGAAGGAAGAGCGCGCGGCCGAAGGCTACGAGGGCATCGAGGTCTTCGAATGCGACGTCAAGGACTGGGACGCCTGCGTGGCGATGGCCGAGAAGGTCCGGGACAA
>MEIE01000151.1 GCA_001750625.1 Candidatus Amphirhobacter heronislandensis | reverse complement strand
AACAGCGTCCAGCCTTCCCGCGCCCGGACCCGCTGCATGAACAGGTCGGGGACCCAGTTCGCGGTGTTCATGTCGTGGGTGCGGCGGCGCTCGTCGCCGGTGTTCTTGCGCAGGTCCTGGAACTCCTCGACGTCGCCGTGCCAGGTCTCGAGGTAGCTGCAGACCGCGCCCTTGCGCTTGCCGCCTTGGTTGACCGCGACCGCGGTGTCGTTGACGACGCGCAAAAACGGCACCACGCCCTGCGACTTGCCGCCGGTCCCCTGGATGTACGAGCCCATCGCCCGCACCGGGGTCCAGTCGTTGCCGAGGCCGCCGGCGTACTTCGACAGCATGGCGTTGTCGTGGACCGCGCCGTAGATGCCGTCGAGGTCGTCGGCCACCGTCGACAGGTAGCACGAGGACAGCTGCGAGAAGACCGTCCCCGAATTGAACAGCGTCGGCGTCGAGCTCATGAAGCGGAACGACGACAGCAGCTCGTAGAACTCGATCGCGCGCTCGGTCCGCCGGCCTTCCTCGTTGTGGTTGAGCGCCAGGCCCATCGCCACCCGCATCCACAAAAGCTGCGGCAGCTCCAGCCGCCGGCCCGCGCGGTCCTTGATCAGATAGCGGTCGTACAGGGTCTGCAGGCCGAGGTAGTCCAGCATGTCGTCGCGCTCGGGCCGCAGCGCGGCGCCGAGGGCCTTGAGGTCGAAGCTGCCGCGCAGCGCCGGGTCCAGCCGGTCGGCGGCGACGCCGCGCTCGACCAGCCGCGCCAGCAGCTCGGGGTAGTACTTGACGGTCTCGGCGCGCGTCGCCGGCCGCTCCATCACTTCCTCGACCAGCCGGTCCAGCAGCAGCCGCGCCGCGACCTTCGAGTAGCTGTAGTGCCGCTCGATCAGGCAGGCGGCCTCGAGCGCCATCGCCTTTTCCAGGTTCTCCTTGGTGATGTCCACGTGCAAGGAGGAGACGATGCGCTGGAACAGCATCTCGGCGTCGACGCCGTCGCCCAGGCCCTGGCAGGCCGCCTCGACGCGGTCGTGCAGCTCGGCCGGGTCGAGCGCGCGGGCGCTCCCGTCGGGATGGACGATGCTGAAGCTGGTCGGCAGCAGCTCGCGGACCCGGGCGCGGCGCTCCTCGGCGCGCTCCTCGCGGTAGCGGTGGTAGGCGTCGCTGATCGCGGCGAATCCGCAGCGCGCGAGCCCGAGCTCGACCTGGTCTTGGACGTCCTCGATCGCGAAGGTCAGGTTGCGCTCGCGGCGGAAGCGGGCGAGCAGGCCCTCAAGGGTCCGGTCGACCGCCTGGGCCACCTGGACGTCGACGTCGGCGGGGACGCCGCCGTTGGCCGAGCCGACCGCGACGAAGGCCTTTTTAATGGCGCCGAAGATCTTCGCGCTGTCGAAACCGACCACCTGGCCGTTGCGCCGGATGATGCGGTGATTGCGGAATTCGGCCGCCAGAATGGGCTCTGGCTGTGGGGCCTCGGGAGCCCCCGTTTCAGCTCTGCGTTCGGCCGTTCCTAGTGCCATTTTCAGCACTGCAAAGTCCGGTTCGGCAAAGTTTGCTCCATTTTCACATAACGCTAGATGTAGTGGCTGCGGGAGGCGCCAAGCGCCACATGCACGCAAATACAAAAAACGATAATTGCTCCCTCTCTCCTTAGACTAAAGGTCGCCGGCAATTCTAGCACAGGCTGCGAAAGAGGCGATTGCAGCCTCCGCCGCAGCCCTCAGTACGGACAGATTTTGATCGCTTTGCGGCCCGAATCGACGGCCCCGGCCGCGCGCGCCAGGCGCCTGCCCTGCGCGGCGGCACATGGCGGCGGCGGCCCCGCATCCCTCCTGTGGAGGCACGCCCGGCTGGGCAAAAAAACAGACCCGACTCGGGGAGGCCCGGCGTCGCCGCGCCGGCCCTTATGCTTGACTCAGAGGGTCCATTTTTGCTATAATAACCGCCAAGCTGCACTTATGCTAGGCACGAGTGCGGAAGAGTATGTGGCGTTCCTAGCTGGGCGTCGAGAGGTATTCGCGGATTAAGGGGGCGGTCCTGATCAGCCGCCCTTCCGTTTTTTGGCTTCTTCATCAAGCCCGCCGGAGCTCTGCTGATTTCCGCGCGCAGGAAGATCGATTGCTTCTCCCTTGCCGCCCCCCCCAAGCCAATCCATCGGAGCATGGCCAAAGTGCAAGACTATCTGATCGCCCCTTCGATCCTCGCCGCCGATTTCGC
>MEIE01000150.1 GCA_001750625.1 Candidatus Amphirhobacter heronislandensis | reverse complement strand
GCCTGACCTGTTCGCAGATCGCGGTCGGGCATGAGAACGACCTGACCATCGCGGTGTACTGCGAGAACGGCAGCGTGCGCTGGGCGCAGGAGAATCCCAACGAGCTGACGCTGGTGCAGCCCTACGGGTCGCCGGCGCGGCGCCTGACCCGCAGCGGGCCGGAACTCGGCGAGTGGGCCGCGGCCGCGACCCGGACGCCGCCGGGACACCCCGAGGGCTATCTGCGGCGGACGCCGCGCCCCTGCCCGGCATCGCCGACGGCCTGACCGGCATGCGCTTCGTCGACGCGGCGCTGCGCTCCTCCGCCGCCAAGGGCGCCTGGACCGACTGCTGAGGCGGCGCTGGCGCGCCCGCCGCCGCCAAGGAAGATAGGATGAACGCCCAGGCGAGCTACCGGCAGAAGCTGGAAGCCTTCTTCAGCGACCACGAGATCCAGGCGTTCTGCCTGACGGTCGGCGCGACCTGCCTGCTGGCCTACCTGATGGCGGCCTACCTGCCGGCGCTGGTGGTGGGCATCCTGCTGGCCTACCTGCTCAACGGCCTGGTGAACAAGCTGCACGAGCAGGGTTTCAACCGCCTGCTGTCAATCAGCGGGACGCTGCTGGTCAGCATCATCGGACTGGCGATGCTGATGCTGTACGCGGCGCCGCAGATCACGGCGCAGATGACGCAGCTGACCCGGCAGTACACGACCCTGGTCCAAAGCCTGCCCGACGAGGAAGACCAAGAAGGTGACGCCGCGCCCGAAGCCGAGCAGCTAAGCCAGCTGAGCGGCTACAGCATGGAACTGCGGGAACTGGCGAACAGCGAAAAGGATGGCGGCGACCGTGGGCAGGCCGCCAGGCTCAAGGAGATCGCGGACAGGCTCGGCGAGCTAGCCGGCCCAGGCGGCGAGACAGTCGCGTCGCCAGCCACCAAACCTCCTGCGCCACCGCCTGACGCCAGCTCGGACGACGGCAAGTCTCGCATCAGCGACTGGCTGCTGAAAACGCCGCAGGGCCAAAGAGCGCTGCGGGAGTTCCAAAAGTATCTGAGTTCCTTCACCGAGACCCTGACCGAAGACCTGGCCACCAACGTCCGCGGCGTCCTGCAGCTGGTGATCTACCTGGTGCTGATCCCGATGCTGATCTTCTTCCTGCTGCGCGACAAGGACACGATCATCCACTGGTGCAGCGGCATGCTGCCCCGCTCGCGGATGCTGGAAAACCTCAAAGATGAGCTCGACCAGCACTTCGCGGCCTACGTGCGGGGCAAGATCATCGAGGCACTGATGGTCTTCGGCCTGTGCCTGATCGCTTTTTTCTCCCTCAGGGTCGGTTACGCCTTCATCCTGGCGGTCGCGGTGGGCCTGTCGGTGATCATCCCCTTCGTCGGCGCGGTGGTGGTGACCATCCCGGTCGTGCTGATAGGCTACGCCGAGTTCGGCCTCGATACAGGCTTTTGGTGGTTGATCGGCGCCTACGCCCTGATCCAGATCCTCGACGGCCAGGTGATCGTCCCGTTGCTGTTTTCGGAGGTAGTCAACCTGCACCCGGCCGCCATCTTAGTCGCCATTCTGGTCTTCGGCACCCTGTGGGGGATCTGGGGGGTGTTCTTCGCGATTCCCCTCGCCTCCTTGATCAAGGCCTGCATCAACGTCATTGAGAAGAAGGTCGCCGCGGCGCCAGCCCCGACCTAGGCGGTGCTAGGCTCCCTGACGCGCGGCCTGCGCGCGCTGCCGCCCGAGCGCGCCCACGAGCTGGCGATGCGCGCCCTGCGGCTGTCGCCGCGGATCTACGCCGCCGAGGCCATCGGCGCCCCCGCGACGGTGATGGGGCTGCACTTTCCCAACCGCATCGGCCTCGCCGCCGGCTTCGACAAGGACGGCGACCACATCAACTCCCTCGCGAAGCTGGGCTTCGGCTTCATCGAGGTCGGGACCATCACGCCGCAGCCGCAGCCGGGCTCGCCGCAGCCGCGGCTGTTTAGGCTGCCGGCTTCAAAGGCGCTGATCAACCGCATGGGCTTCAACAGCCGCGGCGTCGAGCACGCCGCCCGGCGGCTGGCGCAGCAGGGCGGCGGCTTCAGCGGCGTCCTCGGCTGCAACATCGGCTGCAACCGGGAGACCGACAAGGCCGAGGCCTACAAGGACTACCTGCACTGCCTGCGGCGGCTGTACGGCCTCGCCAACTACTACGTGATCAACATCTCCTCGCCGAACACCCCGGGGCTGCGCAACATGCAAAAGCCGGTGGCGCTCAACGCCCTGCTGCGGGCCTTGGTGAGCCTGCGGGACGAGCTCAGCGAGCAGCACCGCGAGAAGACCCCGCTTTTGATCAAGATCGACCCCGAGCAGAGCCGCGACCAGATCGAGGCGATGGCCGAGATCGTCCAGCGCACCGGCCTCGACGGCATCGTCGCGACCAACACCACCACCCGCCGCGGCCGCGAGGTCGCCGCC
>MEIE01000015.1 GCA_001750625.1 Candidatus Amphirhobacter heronislandensis | reverse complement strand
GTAGGTCAGGCTGTAGCCGTCGGCCGCCTCGTCCCGCGCGCCGGCCTCGTAGCCCAGCTGCCAGCGGTCTTCGCCGCCCTGCTCCAGCTTGACGCCCAGGCTGTAGCTCTCGCCTTGGTCGATGACGTAGCCGCCGTAGGGCTTGAGCACGCCGCCGTCCACCGCCAGGCCGTAGCCGATCTCGGCGTCCAGCCGTCCGGCGCTGGCGCCCAGGGCGCTCAGCTCGTCCTGGCCCCATTCGGAGGCCACCGAGCCGCCGTAGCTGGGCTCGAGCCGGGCGCCGAAGCCCAGGCCGCCCGGCCGGTAGTCGACGAGGAAGTCCAGCGCGACGCCGATTTCCTTGTGCCGCTTCGGCAACTCGAGGAAGCGCAGCTTGCCGCCGATCACGCTGCGGTCCTGGTAGCGGTAGTCGGCGCCGGCGATGAACTCGTAGCCGACCCGGTCATGGTCCTCGGTCCAGCCGGCGTAGGCCGCGGCCGCCAGGTAGGTGTCCAGCACCGAGCGCTCCGCCATCTCCTGCTGGGCGATGTAGGCGCCGCCGAGCTTGGCGGCGTTGGCCTGGGTCTCGACGCCATCGATCTCGACCTCGGTGAAGCTGACGAAGCCGTCGGCCGTCAACGCGCCGGGCTTGGCGATGCCAGCGAACTCGGTGAAGTCGTAGCGGAAGCCGCCGGCGTAGCTGAACAGCTCGGCGTCGTAGGTCTCTTGCGCAGAATCTGAATCGTCAAGGTTGCCGTTTGAGCCTATGGTGTTCATCGAGGCGTCGCCGTTGCCGCCGCCCACCTTGGCCCAGGCGCGCCACTTGTCGTCGTCGCCCCAGGAGATGTAGGCGTGCACCGCGTTGAGGTCGATGTCGTAGCGTCCTTCCTTGTGGGCGTATAGAAATTCGCGGCCCTCGTCTACCGTGAAGTCCACGTCGCTGCGGTGATTGCTGACGAACAGGCCGGCGACGCCATCGTAGCTCAGCAGGACGTCCATGCCGACGTTGATGCTGGTCGCGCCGCCCTCGTAGTAGATGTCGGTGCCGTCGGGCGTGCCGTCGATGTCATCGTAGCTGGCGCCGCCGTAGATGGAGTGGCCGTCGACGCCGGAGCGGTCGGCGCCGAGGCGCCCGTCCATCCGGCCGGTGTTGACGTGGCCGGCACTGCGCAGCAGCGCGGGCGAGACCTCTTCTATGAGAAAGGCTTTGGTTTCAACCCGCTGCGCTTCTTTCTGCTGCGTCGTCTGCTGTGCGAGAGACGGCAGGGCGGCCGCGGCGAGGACGGCGGATACGGCGAACTTGAGCGAGGCGCTGGTCTTGGTCATGGCGAGGCCCTGTGAGAGACTGTCGTAAATGTCAGTATTTTAGCAAGAAGGCGGCTTTAATCGCAATTTTGGCCCCGGCGGGAGGCGTCGCCGTCGCAAATAAGACGCATTTGGCCCCCGATGGGCTATAATAAGCGTCCCCAAGGACCATGAAAACCTCCTTTCCCAACCACGCGCAGCTCAAGCACGAGTGGCTGCTGGTCGACGCCCAGGGCAAGAGCCTGGGCCGGCTGGCCAGCCAGGTCGCCAAGCTGCTGCGGGGCAAGCACAAGCCCGGCTACTCGCCGCACGTCGACGCCGGCGACCACGTCGTCGTCATCAACGCGGCCCAGGTGGTCCTGACCGGCAACAAGGAAAAGGACAAGAAATACTACCGGCACACCGGCTACCCCGGCGGCATCAAGGAGACCAACGCGGCCAAGCTGCGGGCCTCCCACCCGATCCGGCTGGTCGAGCACGCCGTCCGCGGCATGCTGCCCAAGGGCCCGCTGGGCTACAAGCTGTTCACCAAGCTCAAGGTCTACCCGGACGCCAAGCACAAGCACGCCGCGCAGCTGCCGCGGCCGCACGACGAGACCGTCCAGGCCCGCTGACATGGCCAAGCACTCCGGCTACGACCACTACGCCACCGGGCGGCGCAAGTCCTCGATCGCGCGGGTCTTCATCAAGAAGGCCGGCAAGGGGGCCTTCACCGTCAACGGCAAGGACATCGGCAAGTATTTCAGCCGCGACACCAGCCGCATGATCGCCATGCAGGCGCTGCTGCTCACCAAGCACGACAAGGACCTCGACCTGTTCGTCACGGTCCGCGGCGGCGGCGAGAGCGGCCAGGCCGGCGCGGTGCGCCACGGCGTCGCCCGGGCGCTGGCGCGCATGGACGAAGGCCTCAAGACCCTGCTGCGCGGGGCCACGCCCGACCTGATCCGGCGCGACGACCGCATGGTCGAGCGCAAGAAGGTCGCGCTGCGCGGGGCGCGGGGCGCGCCGCAGTACTCCAAGCGCTAGGGCCAGCCTCCTCCCTCCCGGTACGCCGGGAAATTAAAATACTCCTTGGGCGGCGAGACCGCCCGCAGCCATAGCAACATGAGCAGCAGCATCCAGGCAGCCATCATCGGGGCCCGCGGCTACGTCGGCGGGGAGCTGCTGCATTGCCTGGCGCGGCACCCGCAGGTCGGCGGCGTCATCCCCTGCTCGGCGAGCGCCGCCGGGTCCCCGGTGGCCGAGGCCCACCCGCGGCTCGCGGGCAGCGAGCTGAAGTTCGCCGCCGCGGTCCCGGCGGACGCGCAGGTCGACGCGGTGTTCTTCGCGACCCCGCCGCGGGTGGCGATGGCCGAGGCCGGCCGCTGGCTGGCCGCCGGCGCCAAGGTCTTCGACTGCTCGCCGGATTTCCGGCTCAAGGACCTCGGCGTCTGGGAAAAATGGTACGGCGAGGGGCACGCCAGCCCCGAGCTCGCCGCCAAGAGCGTCTACGGCCTGGTCGAGCACGCCCGGGAGGAGATCGCCGGCGCCGACCTGGTGGCGGTCCCCGGCTGCTACGCCACCGCCATCCAGCTCGCGGCGGTCCCGGTGGCGCGGGCGCTGGCGGCCGCGGGCCAGGAAGTGTCCATCGTCGCCGACTGCGTCTCGGGGACCTCCGGCGCCGGCCGCAGCGCCGGCCGCGACGAGCTGCTGCTGGCCGAGGCCGGCGGCAACTACCAGGCCTACGCCCTCGCCGGCCACCGGCACAGCGCCGAGATCCTGCAGGGCCTGGCGGCGCACGCCGCCTGCCCCGGCGCCGCGCTGCGCTTCGTCCCGCACCTGCTGCCGCTGCCGCGGGGGATGTTCGCGACGCTGCACTTCATCGGCGCGGCCGAGGTGGACGTCCACGCCGCGCTCGCTGCAGCCTACAAGGACGAGGCGCTGGTCGAGGTGCTCGCCGCCGGCCGGTCGCCGCAGCTCGCGGCGGTGACCGGGACCGCCCGGGCGCAGCTGGGCGCGGCGGGCAGCGTCGGCCTGTGCGCCATCGACAACCTCGGCAAGGGCGCCGCCGGCCAGGCGGTCCAGGCCTGCAACGTCGCCTTCGGCTTCAGCGAGACCGCCGGCCTGCCATGCTAGCGGTGCCGCCGCGCCTGCTGCGGCTGCTCAACGGCGTCCGCCGCCTGTGCTTCGGGACGACGCCGCGGATGCTGGCGACGCTGGCGGCCCTGGGGATCCTCGCCGGCTGGCTGGCGCTGCGGGAGCCGGAGGCCGCCGGGGCCGACGCCGACGCCGAGCTGGCGCGGGCGCTCGAGCTCGCCCGCGACTACGAGGCGGCCAACAGCGAGCTGCGGCGCGAGCTCGAGGCCGAGCGGCGGCTGCGGCGGGTCGCCAACCAGACCACCGCGGCGCTCGCCGCCCAGATCCGGGCGCTGGACGAGCAGATCCTCGACAACGAGCAGCGCATCGCCTTCTACCGGCAGCTGCTCGCCGAGCGCGGCAGCGACGTCAGCGCGGTGGCGATCCGCTCCTTCGAGATCGTCCCCGACTACCGCGAGGACCATCACCAGCTGGTGGTGGTGCTGTCGCAGCCGGCCGACAACGAGAACTTCGTCGGCAGCCTCGACCTGGTGCTGTCGCTGCGCAGCGCCGAGCGCGGCGAGTTCGAGCTCCGGCCCGCCTTCGCCGCCGGCCTGCTGCAGGTCAATTTCCGCTACTACATCGAGTTCAAGGAGATCTTCCAGCTGCCGCCGGGGGCCGAGATCGTCAACGGCCAGCTGGTCCTGCGCGACGCCGCCAACGAGGTGGTGACCTCGCAGATCCTGCGCGAGCAGGCCTTCTAGGGCCGCTCATATAAAATGACAGCAGTCCGCACCCCTCTTGCGCGCCGCGCGCCCGCCCAGGACCGTCCATGAAGCTCAGCTCCATCGTCCTCACCATCGTCATCCTCGGCGTCGGCTTCGCCGCGACCGGCTACATGCGCGAGAACGCCACCAAGCCGCCCGAGGTCCAGCAGGCCGAGCCCGAGGTCAGCGTCGCGGTGATCGCCGCCGAGATCCGCAGCCACCAGCCGCGCATCGCCATCATCGGCCAGATCGAGGCCAAGGACGAGGCCGCCCTCACCAGCCCGCTCGAGACCGAGGTCCTCGCGGTGTTCTTCGAAGAAGGCGACGCGGTCAGCAAGGGCGAGCCGCTGCTCGAGCTCGACACCCGCGACACCTTCTTCCAGCTCGAGGCCCAGCTCGCCGGCATCGACGACATCAACGCCCAGCTCGAATCGCTGCAGACCGACCTCGCCGCCGAGGACCGGCGCCTCGCCGAGATCCTCAAGCTGCGCGAGCTCGCCGCCGAGGAGCTCGCCCGCAACGAGAAGCTGCTCGAGCGCGGCGTGGTCGCCCAGGCCGCGGTCGACGGCGCGGTCGCCGCGGTCAGCGCCCGCGACCTCGAGATCATCGCCCAGCGCCAGAAGACCGACGGCCTGCAGACCTCGCGCAAGCGCCTCAACGCCTCCAAGCGCGCCTCGCTGGCGCAGGCGGGGCAGCTGCGGCTGGTGCTCGAGCGCGCCCGCCTGCAGGCGCCCTTTGACGGCGTGGTCAAGGTGATGGAGCCCTCGGTGGGCTCGCGGGTCAGCCGCGGCCAGCCGCTGGTCCAGCTCTACGACCCCGCCAGCCTGCGGCTGCGCGCCGCGATCCCGAACGAGTACTCGCGCTACGCCTTCGAGGGCGTCATCGAGGGCGAGCTCGCCGTCGACGGCGTGGTCCAGCGCGTGGCGCTCGCGAACGTCGCGCCCGAGGCCAAGCCCGGCCGCGGCAGCGTCGACGCGCTGTTCGAGCTGCCGGCGAGCGACTGGCTGCTGGGCGCGACTTTGGACTTCGACCTGCTGCTGCCGCCGCAGGAGCGCAACGTCGCGGTGCCCTTCGACGCGCTGTACTCGGGCTCGCGGGTCTACATCGTCGACGCCGACAGCCGCGCCCAGGCGGTCGAGTGCGCCGCCTCCGGCCAGACCTCGGTCGACGGCCGGCCGCTGGCGCTGCTGCGCTGCGACGGCCTCAGCGACGGCGACCGCATCGTGGTCAACCGCATTCCGAACCTGATCTCGGGCACCAAGCTCCGGGTCTCCTAGCCCCGGCGCCGCGCCATGCTCAACATCGGCGCCCTGGTCACCCAGGTGACCCGCCACCGGGTCGCCGCCAACGTCATGATGCTGGTCTTCGTCCTGGCCGGCGGCTGGGCGCTGACCCAGCTCAACACCAGCTTCTTCCCCGAGTTCGAGACCAACCAGATCGGCGTCTCGGTGTCCTACCGCGGCCTCGACGCCCAGGAGGTGGAGGAGACGATGCTGCAGCCGCTGGAGAACCGCCTGCGCAGCGTCGACGGCCTCGAGGACATGACCGCCTACGCCCGCGAGGGCAGCGCCTCGATCTGGCTGGAGTTCCCCGAGGACGCCGACATGGAGCAGGCGCTCGCCGACGTCAAGGCGGCGGTCGAGGAGGTCGAGCTGCCGGCCGGGGCGGACGCGCCGCGCTCCTTCATCCAGGCCCGCGAGGACGAGGTCGCCAAGATGACGGTCGCCACCGCCAACCGCGGCGAGCTGCGCGACCTGGCGCGGCGCATCGAGGCCGACTTCAACGCCCAGGGCATCGGCAAGCTCAAGGTCGAGGGCCTGCCCGAGGAGGAGATCGTCGCCCTCGTCGACCAGCGCCGCCTGCTCGAGCTGGGCCTGACCCTGGCGGAGGTGGGCGCGGCGCTGCGGGCGCAGAACGCGGACCTCGCGGTCGGCGCCGTCCGCGGCCTCGGCAACGAGCGCAGCCTGCGGACCGAGCCCAAGACCGCCGACCTCGCCAAGCTCTACGGCCTGCCGGTCGGCGGCGACGCGGCGAACGGCGTCATCTACCTGCAGGACATCGCCCGCCTCGAGCGCCGCAGCGCCGCCGACCAGGTCGAGGTGGTCCACAACGGCATGCCGGCGGTGCGCTTCGAGGTGATCAAGACCAGCGGCGGCGACCTCATCGACGCGGCCGACAAACTGTACGCCTGGCTCGACCGGCTGCGGCCGACCCTGCCGCCGAGCGTCACCGTCGAGCTGCACGACGAGAGCTGGCGGGCGGTGGACGCGCGGATGAAGCTGCTGCTGGAGAACGGCCTGTCCGGCATGCTGGTGGTGATCGCGCTGCTGTACCTGTTCCTGTCGCGGCAGGTGGCGCTGTGGGTGGCGGTCGGGATTCCGATCGCGATGCTCGGGACGCTGTTCGTCTTCCAGCAGCTCGGCGGCACCTTCAACATGATCAGCATGTTCGCGCTGATCATGGCGGTGGGCATCATCGTCGACGATTCGATCGTGGTCGGCGAGAACGCCCAGCACCGCCTGCGGCACGGCGCGGCGCCGATGCGGGCGGTGACCGGCGCGGCGAAGACGATGTTCACGCCGGTGTTCGCCTCGTCGTTCACGACCATCGCCTCCTTCATGCCGCTGTTTTTGGTCGGCGGCACCATCGGCAAGATCATCTTCGACATCCCGCTGATCATCATCTGCATCCTGATCGCGGCGCTGATCGAGTGCTTCTTGGTCCTGCCGGGGCACCTGTACGCTTCGTTCGCGGCGCGCCGGCCCGCGCCGCCGCGCGGCCTGCGCAAATGGCTCGACCGCGGCTTCGAGGCCTTCCGCGAGCGCGTGTTCAGGCCGGTCGCGGGCTTCGCGGTCCGCAACGCGACCGCGACCATCGCGGCCTGCCTGACGGTGCTCGCGCTGAGCGCGATGATGCTGGTGCACGGCTTCGTCTCCTACCGCTTCTTCCCTGGCGCCGAGCGCAACGAGCTGCGCGCCTCCTTCGAGTTCAGCGCCGGGACGCCGCGCGCCCAGATGGAGGCCTACGTCAACGAGGCGGTCGCCAAGCTCGAGACGGTCGCGGCGCGCGAGGCGCCGGACGCGGTGCTGGTGAAGCACGTCGCGGCGCTGTACGGCTTCGGCGGCGGCACCGGCAACGCCGACAGCCGCGCCCGCATCGAGGTCGAGCTGGTCGACCCGGACGAGCGGTCGATCGGCACGCAGCGCTTTTCGCAGCTGTGGCGCCGGGAGCTCGGCCCGCCGCCGCCGGGGGTCGAGAAGCTGTCGATGCGCGGCGGCCGGCGCGGCGGCGGCGGCCAGGACCTCGAGATCCTCGTGTCCGGGGCCGACATCGGCACCCTCAAGGCGGTCTCGACGGCGCTGCAGGACGCGCTCGCGGCGGTCCCCGAGCTCAGCGCGGTCGAGGACGACACGCCCTACGGCGAGGACCAGCTTTTGTTCAAGCTCACGCCGCTGGGGCAGAGCCTGAACCTGAACGTCGCGCTGCTGGCGCGGCAGATCAGCGACGCGATCGACGGCTACCGGGTCCAGACCTTCACCGAGGGCGTGGACGAGACCGACCTCAAGGTCCGCTACGCCGAGGACGCCGGCCTCGACAGCCTGTACATCCGCCCCCCGAACGGGCAGTTCGCGCCGCTCGCCGACCTGGTCGAGTGGGAGCAAGGCAGCGAGTTCGCGGTGATCATCCACCGCGGCGGCAACCCGACCATCATGGTCACCGCCGACCTCGCCGAGGACACCGCGATCGGCGTCGAGGACGTCATCGCCGGCCTCGAAGCGCGGACGCTGCCGGCGCTGCGCGACGCCTACGGGGTGAACTTCTCCTTCGAGGGCCAGCAGTCGGGGCACAAGCGCGCGGTCGCCGACATGCGGATCGGCCTGATGATCACCCTGCTTTTAGTCTTCGTGATCCTGGTCGCGGTCTTCAATTCGTGGAGCCTGCCGCTGGTGGTGATGGTGTCGATGCCGCTGGGCGTCGCGGGATCGATCCTCGGCCACTGGGCGATGGACCTGACGATGTCGGTGCTGTCGTTCTTTGGCATCTTCACGCTGATGGGCATCACCGTCAACAACGCGATCGTGCTGGTGCGCTGCTTCCAGGACATCGCGCCGAACATCGACGACCGCGAGGCCTACGAGCGGGCGATCGTCGACGCCTCCTGCCTGCGGCTGCGGGCGGTGCTGCTGACCTCGCTGACGACCATCGGCGGCCTGACGCCCTTGATGTTCGAGACCTCGCTGCAGGCGCAGTTTTTGATCCCGATGGCGGCGAGCATCGTCTTTGGCCTCGCGTTCTCGGCGGCGGTGATCCTGCTGTACACGCCGGCGTGCATGGCGGTCCACGGCGGCATCGTCCGGGGACTGCGGCGGCTGCGGCGGAAACTCGGCGGCCGGCGGGCGCCGGCGGCGGCGCTGCGGAGCGAGGGCTAGGGCGATGCTGGGCATCGGCGGCCTGATCACGGCGTTCACGCGCCACCGCGTCTCGGCGGACGTGCTGATGCTGGTCTTCCTGCTCAGCGGCGTCTACGCGATGACGCAGCTGCCGGTCCGCTTCTTCCCGCCGTTCGAGACCAACACCATCGTCACGGTGGTGGTGCTGCCGAACTCGACGCCGGCCGACGTCGAGGAGTCGGTGGTGGTGCCGCTGGAGAACGCGCTGCGCAACGTGCCGGACTACACCAAGATCTTCTCGTACTCGCGCGAGAGCTCCGGGACGGTGATCCTCGAGTTCCCCGACTCGGTGGACCTGAGCAAGGCGCTCGAGGACGTCAAGGCCGAGGTCGAGCGGGTGTCGCTGCCCGAAGACGCCGAGGCGCCGGAGTCCTGGATCGCGGAGTTCGAGATCAAGGTCGCGAACATGACGGTGGTCGGGACGCACCCGGCCGAGCTGCGCAAGCTGACCCGGGCGCTCGAGAACGACCTCAACGCCCAGGGCCTCGGCAAGGTGACGGTCGAGGGCATCCCGGCCGAGGAGATCCTGGTCCTCGTCGACCAGGAGAAGATGATCGAGATGGGCCTGAGCATCGCGCAGGTCGGCGCGGCGGTCGCGGCGCAGAACCGCAACGCCTCGGTCGGCAGCGTCGCCGGCCTCGGCAACGAGCGCAAGATCCGCTCGGACGCCAAGACCTCGGACATCAACGCGCTGTACGATTTGCCGGTGACCGCCTCGGCCCAGGGCGACATCGTCTACCTGCGCGAGATCGCGACCATCGAGCAGCGGCCGGCGAAGAACCAGATCGAGCTTTTGTACAACGGCCGGCCGGCGGCCTCATTGGTGCTGCAGGCCGAGGGCAACCGCAACATCATCGACATCGCCGAAGACCTGCAGGCCTGGGCGGACCGCCAGCGCGCCGCGCTGCCGGCCTCGGTGCAGCTGGTCGCGCACGACGAGGAGTGGCGCAACGTCCAGTCGCGGCTGAGCCTGCTGGTCGAAAACGGCATGATGGGCATGGCGCTGGTGATCTGCATCCTGTTTTTGTTCCTGTCGCGGCAGATCGCCTTTTGGGTGGCGGCGGGGATCCCGGTGGCGATGTTCGCGACCCTGTTCGTCTTCCATCAGTTCGGCGGCACCATCAACATGATCAGCATGTTCGCGCTGATCATGGCGGTGGGCATCATCGTCGACGACGCCATCGTGGTGGGCGAGAACGCGCAGCACCGCCTCAGCCACGGCGCGCCGCCGATGCGGGCGGTGACCGGCGCGGCGAAGACGATGTTCACGCCGGTGTTCGCCTCCTCGTTCACGACGGTGTCGGCCTTCATGCCGCTGTTCATCGTCACCGGCCCGGTCGGGGCGATCATCTTCGACATCCCGCTGATCATCGTCTGCATCCTGATCGCGGCGCTGCTCGAGTGCTTCTTGGTCCTGCCGGGGCACCTGTACCGCTCCTTCGCGAAGCGGGCGACCTACAGTCCCGGGCCGCTGCGCGCCAGCCTCGACAACGGCTTCCGCTACTTCCGCGAGCGCATCTTCCGTCCGGCGTCGCGGTTTTCGGTCAACAACGCGATGGCGACCGCGACCGCCTGCCTGGTGATGATGTTCCTCGCGATCGGGCTGCTGGCGAACGGCTTCGTGCCCTACCGCTTCTTCCCCGGCGCCGAGGGCAACAAGTTCTTCGCGAACGTCGAGTTCGCCAGCGGGACGCCGCGGGCGACGGTCGCGGCCTACGTCGACGAGCTGCTGGCGCATCTCGAAGACGCCGACGCCGCGCTGCATCCCGACGAGCGGCTGGTGGCGCACGCGATCGCGAAGCTGGGCTACGGCGGCGAAAACAGCCCGAACCGCGACAGCAGCGCGCAGCTGGTGATCGAGCTGGTGGACGCCGAGTTCCGGGAGCTGTCGGTCAACGACTACGTCGAGGCGCTGCAGGAGCGGGCGCAGGTGGTCCCGGGCATCACCAAGCTCGAGATCCGCGGCGAGGAAGGCGGGCCGCCGGGCAAGGACATCGAGATCCGGCTCGCGGCGCAGGAGGTCAGCCAGATCAAGCCGGCGGCGCAGCGGCTCAAGGACGCGATGGCGACCTCGCCGGGGCTGCAGGCGATCGCCGACGACACGCCCTACGGCAAGGAGGAGGTGATCTTCAGCCTGACGCCGCTCGGCCGCAGCCTCAACGTCGACATCCAGGACGTCGCCGACCAGCTGCGCTTCGCGCTGTCGGGCTACGAGGCGCAGTCCTTCACCGAGGGCGTCGACGAGATCGACCTGCGGGTGCTGATGGCCGGCCACGACTCGGACAACATCTTCGCGACCATGTACCTGCGGCTCGACAGCGGCGAGTACGTGCCGATGCGCGACATCGTCACCTGGCGCACCGAGCAGGGCTTCGAGACCATCCTGCACCAGTTCGGCCAGCCGGCGATCGTGGTCTCGGCGGACCTGGCCGACGACGCGCCGACCACCGTCGGGGCGGTGCTCGCCGAGCTCGAGGCGACCGTCCTCGAGGACCTGTACGCGGCCGAGGGCATCACCTACAGCTTCGAGGGCTCGACCCGGGACGAGCAGCAGACCGCGCAGGAGATGATGACCGGCATGGTCCTGGCGCTGGTGCTGATCTACATCATCCTGACCTGGGTGTTCAACTCCTGGTCGCTGCCGATCGCGATCATGATCACCATGCCGCTGGGGGTGATCGGCACCATCCTCGGCCACTGGGCGATGGGGGTGACGATGTCGATCCTGTCGTTCTTCGGCATGTTCACTTTGATGGGGATCATCGTCAACAACTCCATCGTCCTGGTGGACTGCTTCAAGGGCCTCGGGGTCGAGAACCTCGACGCGCGCCGCTACAACGAGGCGATCGTCGAGGCCTCCTGCCTGCGGCTGCGGGCGGTGCTGCTGACCACCCTGACGACGGTCGGCGGCCTGACGCCGCTGATGTTCGAGACCTCGGTGCAGGCGCAGTTCCTGCTGCCGATGGCGATCAGCATCTGCTTCGGCCTGGGATTCGCGACCGTGCTGATCCTGTTCTTCATGCCGGCCTGCCTGGCGCTGCACGGCGCCTGGGCGCGGGGCTGGCGGCGGCTGGACGGCTTCACCAGCCGGCTCGGCCGGCGGCGGCGGCCGGCGGCCCCCGAGCCGGCGCAGGAGGGGGCGTAGGGTGTTCGCCGAGTTCCTGCTGGACAACATCGTGCTCGCGGTCGGCTGCGGCCTGCTGGGCGGCATGACGCTGTACATGTGGTCGCAGGCGGGCAGCAGCTTCGCGCTGGACGTCCACGCGGCGGTGCTGCGCATCAACCAAGACAACGCCCAGGTCATCGACCTGCGGTCCAAGGAGGACTTCGAGCGGGGCCGGCTGCCGGGCTCGCGCCACGTCCCGGCGGCCGAGATCGCGGCCAAGGCCTCGGCGCTGGCGGGCAAGCGGCCGCTGCTTTTGGTCTGCGCGACCGGGACGATTTCGGCGGCGCAGGCCCGCAAGCTGCACGCGGCCGGCATGAAGGACGTCAGCACCATCAAGGGCGGGCTGCGCGCCTGGCTGGACGAGGGCCAGCCGACCCACCGGGGTAAGAAGAAATGACGGCAGGGACGCGGCGGACGGCGGCGGCGCTGGGCCTGGCGGCCCTGCTGGCGGCGGCGGCGGCGAGCGCCGAGTTCATGGCGCGGCGGCTGCCGGTGATCATCTACGGCGGCCCGACCGAGACCTCGCCGAAGATCGCGCTGGTGGGCAAGGACTACCCCTTCATCCGCATCGCCTCGACGGCGGACTGGCACAAGGTCTGCCTGCACAACGGCAGCGTCGGCTACGTACGCCGCGGCGACGTGGCGCCGGGCCGGCGGGTGGTGATCCGGGCCCGGACCCCGCTGCTGTACGACCCGCTGGCGGAGGCGGCGAAGGTGGTCGACCTGGCGGCCGGGGTGCTGCTGGAGGTCAACGGCCAGCCCTACGGGGATTACCTGCCGGTGCGGCATCCGGCCGGCTACGAGGGCTTCGTGGCCCTGGCCGACGCCTGGGGCCACCAGAGCGCCTGCTAGGGGAGCCGGGTCCCGCCTTATAATAAAATAACCGAGTCCGCGAGCCCGCGCTGCAAAAGATTTGAAAGAGCTCCTCACCCAGTCTTGGTACAAGACGGCCACGCCCGGCAAATACCTGATGGCCTACCTCAAGGCCAAGAACCAGGCTAACCATCTGCGCGATCCTCTGAACGAGGAGACCCCGGTGATGGTCGCCTCGCATTCGGTCACCAAGCCCGGCCTCATCACCTTGATGAAGCGCCTCGGCGCCCGGCTCAACGACCGCAACAAGCACGGCCTGACGCCGCTGTCGATCGCGGTGATGTACAACCGCCATCTCGAGGTCACCCACGAGCTGGTGATCAACGGCGCGGAGGTCAACTCGCGCGACGGCGCCGCCGCCTACACCCCGCTGATGCTGGCCTGCAAGCACAACAAGCCGCCGCTGTTCGTCAACTACCTGCTGGAATCGGCGGCGCGGGTGAGCATCATGTCGCGGGAGCGCAGCATGACCGCCCTGCACTTCGCCGCGGCCCACACCCATTACCCGATCGTGATCGAGTCCCTGTTGAAGAACGACGGGATGGACTGCATCAACCAGCAGGACGCGGACGGCAACACGCCTTTGATGCTCGCCTGCGCCAAGTCCGAGACCCCGATGGTGGTGGCGGCCTTTTTGCTGGGAGGCGCCTTCGTTTCGCTGGAGAACAACGACGGCGAGACGGCGCGGACCCTGCTCGAAAAGAACGAGATCATCGCGAAAAAAGACAAGCGGCTTTTCGAACAGCTGCTCGACGTCATCGACGAGCGGATGCAGTTCGCGAACCAAGAGAAGGCCTCGGTCGCGGAGCTCAAGAAGAGCCAGGACACCGAGCCCAGCCGGGGGGTCACGATTTCCCGCAAGGCCGACGCGCGGCCCGACGCCCGCCCCGACGCGCGGCCGGACGCCAAGCCTTCCGACGCGCGGCCCGACGCCAAACCTGCAGCGGCCAAGCCGGCTGACGCGAAGCCGGCCGCTCCCGCAGGCGCGCCCGCTGCCGCCGCCAAGCCGGCCGCCAAGCCCAGCGGCGGCCTGAAACTGAGCGTCTCGGTCGGTGGCGGCGACGCCAAGCCGGCCGCGCCCGCCGCGGCGCCGGCAGCTGCTCCTGCGGCTGCACCCGCCGCCGCGCCCAAGCCTGCCGCTCCTGCCGCCGCCCCGGCGCCGGCCGCCAAACCCGCCGCACCCGCGGCTGCGCCCGCGCCCAAGCCGGCTGCCCCTGCTCCCGCCGCCGCTGTAGCCGCAGCGCCCAAGCCTGCTGCCGCGCCCGCCGCCGCGCCGGCCCCCAAACCTGCTGCGCCCGCCGCCGCGCCCGCGCCCAAGCCCGCTGCGCCGACCCCGGCACCCAAACCCGCCGTCGCGCCTGCCGCGGCCGCGCCGAAACCTGCCGCCCCGGCGCCCGCGCCCAAGCCGGCCGCCCCTGCTCCTGCCGCCGCCGAAGACTCGAAATCATCCATCTCACCGAGAAGACATCGAAAAAAGCGGGGGGAAATGAAAATGCCTAAGCCTAAAGATCGAGGAAACGAGAAGTCGAGCGAAAAACCCGATGCGATATACAGTGTAAAATCGATTGGTTCTGGTTTAGAATAAGCCGATAGACAGGAGACGTCGGAGGATATCCTTCGAGCGAATCTCTCCCAAGGGAAGGAGCGAACACGGCTTTGGCAGAGCTGTCATGATCCCTTGCAAGCCTCCCGACCGATTCGCATCGTCTCGCATCCGCCGGGCCTTCGGGCCGCTAGTACCATCTGATAAGGAAGTGACCATGGCCAGCCTGATCTCGCTCCCTCTTTCGTTCTTGCGCCGGATCTCCCGCATGAGAATCCCCGGGCTCGCACGAGGCATCGTTGCACCGAGCCTGCCTGCAACCGGGCATGCGCAACCTGCGCAAGACAACGAGAAAAGCGTCCGCTTCACCCGCACTCCGACGAGAGGGCTTCGAATCTCCGGACACTTGGCGATCGCGGCGGCGGGCTGCTTGGCCATGCAAGGAGCCCTCGCCCACTCGAGCAGCAGCCTGACCGACCATCACGATAGCGCAGTGGCCGCTTCGAGTCAGCCCTACGGCTTCGACGACGCTCTTCCCACAACGGACGATTCCGGAGGCTGGGGTTGGGGCGTTCGTGCGAAGGGCACCATCATCAAAGATCACTGGAGCGGCAAGGGTCTCGATAGCATCTACGCCAAGGGTGGCGCCCTTACCGCTTCCACCGGCTCGAATCGCTCCACCGCTACCGCCCCGACGGGCTTCAACGTAGCCAAATCTTTCTCCCGTTGCGTTTGGGATAGCGCATCGGCGTCCGGGGCTAATAAAAAAGATAAAATCTCTCGCTTTTATATCTCGAGCCCTCGTCCGAACGGCAGCGATCCGGCCATCGGAGCGCAGTTCAACTGGAATCCCACCGGCGGCGGCAATGGGCAATTCGAGGGTCATTTCGTATTCGCCACCACCTCCGAGATGGATTTGGCATTCCGCTTGGACGATGGGCATGCATGGGCCGAAGACGATAAGATCGTGCTTCGTTGCTACCGCGATGTTCCCTCGAGCTGGGTCTTGGCGATCATGCTGGAAGTCGGCGAAAGACTCGAAGGTCCGTCCATCAACAAGGTCGAATTCGCCCATACTGGAGATGCGGCGAATAACTTCTCAACAACCGTCGATATCGTCTATCCGGGAGACGATAAAAGAGGTGTCGGCATCGGCGACGGCGACTGGAAGACTGTGACCGGTGCCGGTGCCCCAGATTTCGAGCATCAAGACACCAAATATATCAAAGGGCTCAAAGGCTACAGTCTCGATGACAATGACGATAAGAAAGCCGTGCTCCAGTACTATCGAAACAGTCCTCCCGGACTGTACTCCGTCTACACCGCTTTCCACGATCACAATCAAGGTGCGATCGACGGAGCCACCACCTTCACCATCACCGCCGTCGACGACGACGGCAAACTGACGGTCACCAATTCAGGCATCGATGTCGGTGGATCGGATCATCCGATCACCGAGCAATCGACCTTCTATAGCCTCGTGACGCTTGATATACACCCCTCCAATCACTATTCGGAATTCCACAAGAATCCGGCCGATAGAACCGATACGGATATCCAAGGAAGCGTTTGGACAAAGCTGGATCGAGAGCGGGTCAAAGTCGCCAATGTCGAGGGCGCCTTGGTCAACGCCACCAAGAAAGGCATCTACGTCGACAACATCCGATACGAGCAAGGGACCTACGACGA
>MEIE01000149.1 GCA_001750625.1 Candidatus Amphirhobacter heronislandensis | reverse complement strand
GCCTGGGCGTACTTGCCGTCCTCCTTGCTGCCGAGCAGCGCCACCTTGCGGCCTTTGCCCGCCAGCCAGTCCGCCAGCTGGCCGTAGCGCTCGGCGGGCCAGGCCTTGATCGGGTGGCGGGCGACGCCGGGGCACAGCGCGATCCACTCGCCGCTGGCGTAGTCGGGGTGGCGCTCGCGGAACGCCGCCATGCGGGCCTCATCCAGCCGCAGGGCGGGTGGCAGCAGCTCGAACTCGGCGCCCGGCGGGTGGGCGAGGGCGGCGAAGGAGCGGGCGCGGTGCGGCGGCGCGTGGCGCGGATGGTAGCAGTCGGTCAGCAGGCCGTAGCGCCACTCGCCCCGCCAGCCCACCCGCCGCGGGATCCGCGCCCAGAAGGGCACTAGGGCCGACTTGAGGGTGTTCGGCAGGACGTAGGCGGCGGCGTACTCCCGCGCCCGCAGCTCGCGGCCCAGCCGCCGGCGCTTGCCCCAGTCGAGGACGCCGTGGCGGAAATCGGCGACGATGAGCTCGCGCACCTCGGGCAGCAGCGCGGCGGCCGCGGCGTTCCAGGACGAGGCGATCAGGTCGATCGGGCCGGCGCCCTGGGCCTGCAGGGCGCGCAGCAGGCACTGGCTCATCACCATGTCGCCGAGCCAGGCGCAGCCGAAGACGAGGACCGGGCCTCGGCGGGTTTCGTTCATCGCAAGGCTATTTTAAGGGCGGGCGCGGCCGGCTTTTTGTTGTTAGAATGCCTTGTTTAGCCATGCTTTCGCTTCTGTCATACCGGCAGCTTGAAAAGAAGCTCTGGCTGGCGGTCGACAAGTTCGAGGAATACGGCATCGACCCTCCCGCCGCCGGCGGCCAGGAGCCGAACCTCGCCCTGGTCCTGTTCTGCAAGAACGTCGCGGCCGACATCGACGAGTGGATCCGGTTCCACGAGCTCGCCGGCGTGCGGCACTTCTACCTCTACGACAACGGCTCGACCGACGGCACCGCCGCCCGGGCGCGGCGGCACGACGGCGCCGAGGCCGCGGTGCGGGTCTTCCCCTGGAAGATGCGCGGCGCCGCGGGCGGGCGCCTCGCCGGCGACCAGGAGCTGGCCTACGTCCATGCGATCCTCAACTACGGCCCCCGGCACCGCTGGATGGCCTTCATCGACGCCGACGAGTTCATTTTCCCGCGCCGGCACGACAGCATCGGCGCGGCCCTGGAGCAGCTGGCCTCTTTTTCCTGCATCGCGCTGCCGTGGAACCAGTTCGGGCACTGCGGGCATGAGACCAGGCCTGCAGAGCCCTGCGTCTTCGCCTACAGGCTGCGGCACCAGCAGTCCCGGTACGCCCACGAGCACTTCAAGTGCATCGTCGACCCGTGCCAGATCCACACCGCCTCCATCCATCACTTCCACACCCGCGGCATGGGCGAGACCGTCGCCAACGACCAGGGCCGGGTGGAGCCGTCCTTCCGCAAGCGCCACGTCCCCGAGTTCCGGTCGCGGGAGCATCTGCAGCTCAACCATTACCGCACCAAGTCGATCGCGGAGAACCTCGCCAAGTCCAAGGCGATCAGGCATGGCGACTCGCCGCAGTTCCGCGGCCCGAAGGTCATCAGCCAGATCGACATCCTCAGCCGCGACACCGTCGAGGACGACGCGGCGATCGAATTCCTGCAAAGGCGCGGGCTGGGCAGCTGCGCCGACTACCAGGCTTACGTCGAGGCGAGAAGCTGACCGGCCGCCGCCCCTAGGGGCGGCCTGGCTCAGTCCAGCGCCCGGCGTTCATCCATGTAGGCCTGGAACTGCTCCGGGCTGGCTATGCCGCGCCTTTTGAGAAAAGCGGGCGCGGCGTCGTCCTCGCAGGTGTCGCGGTTGAGCCGGTCGCGCTTGTCGTGGAAGCGCTTGCGGCGGTTGAGATGGCTGATGCCGTGCAGATGGCCCCTTTGAAAGAGCTTTTCATGCTCTTCGACCGACTTGGTCGCGTAGTGGTTGAGCTGGATCAGGCTGTTGGAGAGGCTGTCCTTGGTGAACAGCCGTTTGATGGCAAACGTCCGGCCGCTGTCGTCGGCCGTGTTCCGCCCCATGTCGCTGGTCTCGAACTCATGCAGGCCCACGGTCGTTATTTTCGCGGGCTGCAGGATGCACTTGCCGTCATCCACCTCGCTGCCGGACAGCTGGTGGCGCAGGCGGTAGGCATAGACCGCCGGCCCTGGCGGCCGCGTCTGGTGGCCGCAGTCGCCGAAGCTGT
>MEIE01000148.1 GCA_001750625.1 Candidatus Amphirhobacter heronislandensis | reverse complement strand
TCCGTCGCCCCCGTCCACGCCAGGGTCGACAGCACCGGAATCGTGACGAACACCGTATGGTTGGTGTTGCTGCCGTTTTGGTAGACCACCCGGGACGTCAGCGCCGGCGTCGTGAGCACCGCGTCGTCCTTGACCGCTATCTCCCGCCCCGCTCCCGAGCCGATGATTTCAAGGGCGCTGTTCGAGAACGACGCCGCGAAGCTGCTGTGCGCGCAGTTGATGGCGTAGCCGGTCTTCATCTGCGCCGTCAGCGTCCCCGCCAGCAGGAACTCGGGCACCGCGCCGACCACGAAGTTCGGCCGCGTGCTGGTGCTGACGACATCGTCGTCGTACAGCCTCAGGCCGAAGCGCGCGTCGGCTCCCAGGGCGCCGGCGCCGTGGCCGTTGATCCGCAGGCTCACCGGCATCTCGCTGATGCCGCAGCCCTCCGGCACGGTGTAGGTGCTGTCGATGCTCACCCGGTTCACGCTGATCGGCCACGCGCCGCTCGCCTCCGTCCCGAGCTTGATCGCCGGGTTGACGCTGACGATGCTGACGTTGCCCGGATAGGAGACGTGCAGCGTCAGGCCGGTGGTCACCGCGCTGGTGTTGCCCGAACCGGTTTCGATCGTCACCGCGGCCCCGCTGACGAAGGCCCGCGGCGCGACCCGCAGCGTCAGCGCCACTTCCGCCGCCGCCGTGTTCGCGAAGCCCGCGTCCGCGACCTGCGGATCGAGCAGCTTCACGCCGCCCTCGTCGATGCGCCGCCCCAGCGCGCCGGTCGCGAAGTCCTTGAGGTAGGCGCCGCTGTTGAGCGCCAGCGTGATCGTCACCAGCGGGTCGGTGAAGACCGCGCCCGCCTTGACGTACAGCCCGCGGAAGCTCTGCCGGCCGGCGGCCGCCGCGTAGCCCGCGAAGTCGATGCCGAAGCGGTCGTCGTCCACCTGCACCAGCCGCTCGTTATAGGCGGCCGCGTCGAAGGCGGTCGTCGCGTAGATGGTCGCGCCCGCCGCCTCGTGGTAGGTCGTCAGCGTGAAGCCCCGCAGCAGGAAGCTGCCGACGCCGCTGTACTCGATGCCGGCGCCGCCGCTTTCAAGATGGTGGTCGGCGGTCACGCTCGCGCCCGGAATGCCGGCGAGCGTGCCCTTGACCCGCAGCTGCGGCAGCCCCGTCGTCGCGCCCGGCGTCCCCTCGACCGCGATGGTGCTGAACACCCCTATCGTCAGATCGAAGGAGCGCGCCGCGCTGCCTTCGCCCTGCCGGTAGGTGATCCGCGTCGTCAGCGCGTCGTCGTTCGCCGTCCCCGCCCGCACCACGATGCCGCGCCTTTCGCCGGCGCCCGCGAGCGCGAAGGCGGCGTTGCTCGATTCAAAGACGAAGCCCGGCCCGGCGCACTCGAACGCCAGCCCGGTCGCGAAGTCCGCCGCGACGTCCGCCGGCCCCCGCCGCCGCGGCGTCCCGCTCACGGTCGCCAGGCCGTCCACCCCCGCAGCGCCGCTGAGCGTCAGCGTGAACACCGCCGAGGCCCGCCGCCGGTGCCCGCCGTTGGTCACCCGCTCCCTGGCGTTGATCGTCACCGGCAGCTCGTACATGCCGCAGCCGACGCTGCGCAGCGCGTGGCGCGCGTTGGCCATGTTCACGCTGATCGGGAACTCGGTGCGGTCGTCCCCTTCGTAACCTCCTCGGCGATCGAAGTCGTGATGGTAAATCAGGTCGTGCCCGGGCAGGACCAGGTTCGCGCCCTCGTCCGAGTACCTCAGGCTGCCGGTGTGGAAGCTCTTGACCAGGGTCAGGCCGCTGGCTACCGTCAGCCGCGACAGCGGATCGAGGATCGCCTGCTCGCCGACGATGGCCAGCCGCGGCTGGCTGTCGATGCCGATCACCAGCGTGCTCACCCCGGCCTGGTCGTAGTTCGTGAGCAGCCGCTCGTTGTCCTCCGAAATCTGGTACGACGGCGAGATGGCGGCCGCGACCGCCTCCCGCAGCCCCGGCGCGTTGAAGTTGCGCGGGTCGGGTCCGGCGCGCACGAGCACCGTCAGCGACATCGGCCCCGCGAACACCGCCCCCGGCTTGACGTAGATGCCCCGCGTCCACTGCACCGTGTTCGTCACCGGGTTGTTGCCCTCGATCCTGCTGCTCAGCCCGGTGAAGTCGACGCCGAACCGGTCGTCGAGCACCTGGACCATCTGATCGTTGACCTGCTCCGGCCCCAGCACGAATTCCTGGCTCAGCGTCACCTGGCCGCCCTGCGACGGGTTGAG
>MEIE01000147.1 GCA_001750625.1 Candidatus Amphirhobacter heronislandensis | reverse complement strand
AACATGCTGGTGATCAACCCCGAGGAGTGCATCGACTGCGCCCTGTGCGTGCCCGAATGCCCGGTGGACGCGATCTACCACGAGGACGACGTCCCCGCCGAGCAAAAGCCGTACTTCGCGATCAACGAGAAGTTCGCCAAGGTCTGGCCGGTGCTGCTGGCGCAGAAGCCGGCGCCGCCGGACGCCGACGACTGGGCCAACAAGCCCGACAAGACCAAGCTGATCGAGGAGTAGCGGCGTGGATGGGCTGAATCGCAGCAAAGTGGCCGCCAGCCAGGCGCCGGCAGTGCTGGCGAAGTACATTGAGGGAAAGCTCAAGTCCGGCGCCCGCCCCTTGATTCTGATCTCCGACAGCCATGACCGGACAGCGGTCGCCAAGAAACTGGAAAACAGCATCGGTGCCTCAATCGTCCAGACCGGCAGCCTGCTGGCGGCGGCGGATTACGGCGATCAGAAGATCTCGCTGGCCGCCCTGACCTACGTCAACGAGGACTACCAGCTGGCGAAAACCGCGGCGGAAATGCGCCTGCTGGTGCAGATTTACGGCTACCTCAGGAAAGAGAACCGCCGCAAGAAATTCAAAAACCCCCTGGCGGTTTCGATCATGTTCCGCGACGTGCTGATCGAAATGGAAAACGAGCGCGGCTCGGAAGACATCGCCAATAGCCCGGATGACGACGCCTATGTGGAGGAGTTCTGCTTCGTCCGCGAACTGTGGTACGCATTCATCAAGCCTCTGCGCGTGGACCGCAGGAAAAGGCTGGAGAACTACGCGCAGGAACTGGCGGACAGCAAAAGCCCGGTTGCTTACCTGCACTGGGGCGATGAGGACAAGCAAATCGTCGAGTTTCTCAAATCCGCGCAGGAGAAAGGAGCGCCTGTCGCAATCTACGAGGCTGATTTCGAAGTCGAAAAGTCCAAGGACAAGCAGCTGGATTGCGAGGATGAGCTCGAAACCGAAGAAGGCAAAGCTAAACTTTTGGATCGGCTCTGGCGCGGCGAAGGAATCAACGCGAAGCTGGAATTCAAATCTGCTCTGGCATACCAAGCGCAGACCCTTGAAGAAGCTGCGGAAGCCGCCAAGCGCATGCTGTATTCGTGGCTGCCGCCAGAGCCCCCCGACAAGGCCCTTAAGATTGGCATCCTTGCCTATGACCGGCAGCTGGTGCGGCGCCTTAGTTCCATGCTTCTGCAGGACGACATCCATCTGCAGGACACGACTGGCTGGCCAGCCAACAATCTTCTGATTGGCAAGGCTTTGCTGGCGCTCGCTTCCACGAGCGGCATGGAAGCCAAGGATCTCCTGCGCAATACCCAGAACATCGCCGTCCGCGAACGGCTCCAATCCGGCTGGTGGCAAACGCCGCGTTATCTAGCCTCGAGCTCTGCGAAACAAGAGAAATGGGCGAAAAAATGGGAAGATATGAAAAAGCTCGAGAAAGATCTGGACGATTTCATATGCAAGTCAAAAGGCAAACGCAAAATCAGCGCATGGTTTGACGGGCTTGCCGACCAGGCGGAAGGTGAAATTTACGGCAGCTTCTTCAATCAGGATGACGCGGCCCATTCGCTGCGCAAGCTGCTGCGCATGCTTGCGGATGAATTCAAGGACGTTGAAGAAAAAGAGGACGATTCTGACGGCGACTACCGCATTGATGAGGTCAAGCGACTGCTCTTTGACAGCTTGGCCGCGACCAATCTGGTCCCCTCTAACAATGAAAGCCCTATCCAGCTGATCCGGCCAGGGCGCTTCACCACCCGCAAATTTGACGCCGTGCTTCTTGCCGGCGCCGACTCCACGCAGCTGCCTCTAGCAACCGCGCCGCAGCTGTTCAACGACAAAGTGCGCGCCATGCTTGGCCTGCCTGACATTGCCAAGAAAATCCAAAAGCAGCGCCGAGCGCTGGCTTGGATGCTGGAAAACACAAAGCAGGTTGGCACGGTCTGGCATGGGGAGGCTGGCGTAAGCCCCTATATTGAACTCATGCTCGAGCACACAAAGAAAGTGAAAGAGACGGGGAAGAACGATGTGAAGCTGGAGAAGCTGAAGCGTCCCTGGGACAAAGCAGTTGGAAACGATGCCTTGACAGGCCACAAGGCCCGCCTGTACCATGGGATTGAAAACACCAGCGTCAGCTCCTGCGTCAAATTGATGGAGTGTCCTTACCAGTATTACGCCAGCAAAGTTTTACGGCTTAGGGAAGACCGCCCGCAGAACATAGGCGAGCGGAGGGAACGGTACGGGAGTTTTGTCCATGAAATACTGGA
>MEIE01000146.1 GCA_001750625.1 Candidatus Amphirhobacter heronislandensis | reverse complement strand
GATGACGGTGAACGGGACGAGCAACTCAAGCTGCAGCGTGAGCAGTTCGCGGAGCTACGAATGGAAAGTGACTGTCGGGACGCCGGCGAGCTGGGCCGATGGCGCTGACCATGACGACACTGCGGCCGACGACCTGACGGATTTGGCTTTGAACGCGGCGGCCACGGACACTTACACGGGCCTGGCCTTCCACCGCACGGCGGCCGGCTGCGACGCGCGGCGGGCGGTGCTGGCCAGTTCGAGCAGGACGATCTTCGGCCTGCATCGGTATGACGGCAGCACCAGGGAAAGTTCTTCACTGGCGAACGACGTGCCGTTCACCGGGGCCGAGCACGTGCGGGTGTACCTGCGCAGCAGCTACCAGCAGCACACGCCCCGGACCCTGCAGGCGTCGCTGGTGGTGTCCGGCGACTGTGCGGTGGCGACCAAGCCCGCGCCGGTGACGCTGGCGTGGGCGGTGACGGTGTTCACGCCGCCGGCGCATGCCTGGGAAGTGCTGGACGCCGACCGGCAGACGCCGGGCTCGTCCTTCGCTTGGTCAGCCATGGCTGCCGGTCCGCTGGCGACCGGCATCCAGCTGCACCGCAACAGCGAAGACTGCAAGCATACCGACGTCGAACTGCTGAGCGCCACCGAGCATTTCGAGCTGGCCCGTTACACGGCGGCGGGCGCGGTCGACGGCGCTGGTGCGACGAGACTTGCGGCGGTGCGGATGGAGGAGGGCGCCGCGGCCGACCGGCACGTGCGGCTGCGCTTCAGGACGGGCGCGCTGCCGCCGGCGGCGGTGACGGCGCGGCTGCGGGTCGCGGCGGCTGCGGGCTGCGGTACGCGGCGCAATCCGGCGCCGGCGACGTTCAGCTACGTGCTCAACGTCAATGCGGATTTCGACCCGGCGCCGCAGCTGCGGGTGACGCCGTTGAATGCGTCGATCGCGCGCAACGCGGCGACCACGGGCATCCGGGCGACCGCCACTGACAACGACGACGCCGACGTGGCGGTGACTATTGATGCGGCCGCGGCGCGGATCTTCGAGCTGCGCGGGGCGGCCGGCCGCTACGAGCTGCGGGTGCGGACCGATGCGACGCTCGAAGTAGGGAGCTACACGGTGGCGTTCACTGCGACCGACGACAACGGGGGCCCCGCGGTCACCGCTCGGGCGACCGCCACGATTGTGGTGCGGCCTGGCAGCGCATCCGTGACTGATTCGGCCGTCATCGACGCCGGCGGCGCCGTGGTCCGGGCGCTGGGCATGGGCGGCATCGACGCAATTCTCGATCGGCCGGCGCCAGATGTCGGCGCGGGAGCCGCCCTGCTCGAGATGCTCGCGGCGAAGGAGCATGAGCTCGAAAGCGGCCAGATCGACCTGGCGGAGTTCCTCGAGGGCCAGGCGGTGGCGCTGCCGCTGCAGCAGGCTCAGACGGGCGGCGCCGAGTTCGGCATGTGGCTGGCCGGCAGCCGCCGCGACGTCGGCGGGGTGGACGAAGACGCCGAGGGCATCGAGGTCTACGTCGACGGCGAAATGACGAGCGCGAACTTCGGGCTGGATTTCCGCGCTGGCCGGGTACGTGTGGGCCTAGGCTATGGCCTGCACGAGACCACTGCCACCTATGGTCGCGAAGCCGATCGCACGGTGGACGATCCCAGCGAGTACGAGCTGGACCTGCAGCTGCTGCAGCCCTACCTGGCCTTCGATTTCGGCGGCGGGCGGGCGGCGCTGGCGGCGGCGACCGGCAGCGGCGACATGGTCCTGCGGGCCGATGGCGAAGCAGAGCAGGAGCTCGAAGCCGACTACCTGGGCTACGCCGTCGGCGTGGCGCAGCGGCTGCCGCTTTTTGGCGGCGGCGAGCTGCGGCTGCGCGGCAGTTATTCAGCGGGCGAGCTCGACGTCGCAGAGCCAGAGGGTGGCGCGACGGCGGCGGCAAGCATGGACTCCGAAGGCAACTCCCTGCGGATGGGCCTGGGCTACGGGCATGAGATTGCAGCTGGACAGGCGGCGAGCTTCACTCCTTTCGTCGAGACCGGCTACCTGCTGCTCGACGGCGACGGCGCGACCGCCAGCAGCGCCCTGCTGCAGGGAGGAATCGAGTTCACGGGCGGGCCGCTGGCCGGCGGCGTCTCCTACCAGCACGCCATCGGCGACGACATCACCCTGTCGGGTTACGACCTGGCGCTGCGCTTCGGCTACCAGTTCGGCGGCCTGGGCCTGGGCTTCGAGGCCGATCCTGGCTACGGCTTGGCGGGGGCTACGGAGATGCTCGCCGATCTCGGCGCCGGCGAAACCCTGGCGCTGGATGAGTACGGCGGCGGCCTGCGCGGCGGCGCGGGGGTCAGCTACGGCCTGGCGGTGGACGG
>MEIE01000145.1 GCA_001750625.1 Candidatus Amphirhobacter heronislandensis | reverse complement strand
GCGACCTCCGGATGGGTGAAGGTGCACCACGGCACCACCGACCAGTCGACCTTGAGGCGGAAGAACGGCGCCGCGAGGGCGTTGAGCGCGCAGAAAAACCCCGCGTGGCCGGCGGTGTGGGTGAACTGGTAGCCGCCGATGACGTCGCCGCAGGCGTAGATGCCCGGCACCGAGGTGCGCAGGTACTCGTCCACCTGCACCGCGCCGCGGCCGTCCACCTTGACGCCGGCCTCGGCGAGGCCGGGCAGGTTGAGGGCGTTCGGGGTCCGGCCGGCCGCGACCAGCAGGACGTCGAAGCCGATCTCCTTGATGCCGCCGCCGGCGCCCTCGCAGCGCAGCGCCCAGCCGCCGTCTCCTTCGACGCACTCGAGCGCCTTGGTCCCGAGCATGACCTCGACCCCGGCGTCGTGCATGGCGTCGTAGACCAGCTTGGCGGCGTCGGGGTCCTCGCGCGGCAGCAGCTGGCTGTTGCCCTGGACCAGGGTGACCTCGATGCCGAGGTAGGCGAAGGCCTGCGCCAGCTCCGAGCCGATCGGCCCGCCGCCGAGGACCAGCATGCGCCGCGGCCGCTCGCGCAGCTCCCAGATGCTGTCCGAAGTGTGGTGCGGGGCGTTCTCGATGTTCTTGATTGGCGGGACGAAGGGCCGCGCCCCCGAGCACACCGCGATCGCCTTCGTGGTCATGACCTTGCCGTCGACCTCGACCTCGTGCGGCGACTTGATCCGCGCCTCGCCGGCGAAACACTCGACGCCCTCCTTGGTGAAGCGCTCGACCGAATCGTGCGGCTCGATGGCCTTGATGATCCGCGCGACCCGCTCCATCACCGCCGCGAAGTCGTACTCGACCTTCGCGGACTCGAAGCCCAGCGCCTTGCAGCGCTTGGCGTCGCGCATGAAGCTGGCCGAGCGGATCAGCGCCTTGGAGGGCACGCAGCCGGTGTTGAGGCAGTCGCCGCCCATGCGGTGCTTTTCGACCAGCGCGACCTTGGCCTTGGCGCCGGCGGCGACGATGGCGGTGACCAGGCCGGCGGAGCCGCCGCCGATGACGATGAGGTTGTAGTCGTACTTGGCCATGGCGGGAAAGCTCAGGAGCCGGCGGCGGGTCCGCGGCGGGCGCGGAGCACGGCGACGGCTTTCTTCGCGACCAGCGGGACGATGCCCAGCAGCACGAAGGATCCCAGCAGCGCCGGCGAGGCGATGTCGGCCGGGGCGTCTATTTTAGCAATCTGGGTGCCGGCGTTGACGTAGACCAGCGTCCCCGCCAGCATGCCGAGCTGCGAAACCCAGTAGAAGGTCACCGCCTTGATGCGGGTCAGGCCCATCAGGATGTTGATCAAGAAGAACGGCACCACCGGGATCAGGCGCAGGGCGAACAGGTAGAAGGGCCCCTCCTCGCTGAACTTGGCGTTGAACTTCGCCAGCTGGTCGGCGTAGCGTTTCTGCACCGCGTCCCCGACCAGGTAGCGCGCGACCAAGAACGCCAGGGTCGCGCCGATGCTGCTGGCGAACGACACCAGCAGGCTGCCGGCGACGAAGCCGAACAGCGCGCCGGCCGCGAGGGTCATGATCAGCGCCCCGGGCAGCGACAGCGCGGTGATTGCGACGTAGCCGAGGAAGTAGCCGGCCAGCATCAGGACGCGGTTGGCCTCGTAGTAGGCCTGCAGCTGCGCCTGGCCCTCCTTGATGGCGGCGAAGGTCAGGTAGTCCCGGCTGAACCACCAGCCGGCGCCGATGGCGACCAGCAGGGCCGCCGCGATAGCGATTTTCTTCGCCATGGACTGGATTCTACTTATTTGGCAAAAAGCAGATCCCCCAGCAGCAGCAGCGCCTGTTCCACCGCCTCCTCGCGGACCGCATCCCGGCCGCCTTTGAAGTGGAACTCCCCTTTCTTCACCCCGCTGCCGCGGTCGACGCAGCAGATGCAGACCTTGCCGCGCCGGGCTCCTGGCGCCACGTCGGGGCCGGCCCAGCCGGTGATCGCCACGCCATGGGTGGCGCCCGGCATGGCCTTGACCACGCCCGCCGCCATCTCGAAGGCGGTCTGCGCCGAGACCGGCCCGAACTTCTTCAGCGTCGACCTGCGCACGCCCAGCACCTGCTGCTTGGCGACCTCGTCGTAGGCGATGACGCCGCCGGCGAACCACGTCGAGGCGCCGGCGGCTTCGGTGAGCCGCGCGCCCAGCAGGCCGCCGGTGCAGGATTCGGCGACCGCGATCCGCGCCTGCTTATGCAGCGCCAGCCGGCCCAGATCCGCAGGTGGCGGCGCCAAGCCGGCAGAGGGGGAAACGCGTGGACCATAGCTCCGCAGTGGGAGTCCCATGTTAATTGTCTCCCTCCCGAGGCTTGTCAGCGAAGCCAGATTTCTCCCGCCATGCATGTCGCTTCCAATCGTAATTTCGCTGCGGCTTTTCTTGAAATGATCGTATGTTTCCTTTG
>MEIE01000144.1 GCA_001750625.1 Candidatus Amphirhobacter heronislandensis | reverse complement strand
GTGCGCGAGGCCCTCGAGCCCCTGGCGGCGCGCCTGGCCGCGGAGGGGACGATGGCGAGCCGCAGCCAGGTGATGACGGCGTACCGGATCATGGAAACCTCGGTGGACTCGCTGCCGAAGTTCGTGGAGAAGGACACGCAGTTCCACCGCGCGATCCTGCACGCCTCGGGCAACATCTTCTTGATGGCGAACGGCAATCTGATCTTCTCGGTCCTCGAGCGGCAGATCAACCTGATCAACCGCACCGCCGAGGTCAACACCGGCTGCCTGCCGCTGCACCTGGCGGTGGCCGAGGCCATCCTCGCCGGCGAGCCGGCCAAGGCGGAGAAGAAGATGCTCGCCCTGCTCAAGGACGCGCGCGAAGAGACCTACAAGTCCTTCGAAGAGCACAAGTAGGTCCGCCGGCCAAGGCCGCGGCCCTGGCCTCCATGCAACGGCCGAGCCGGCCGATTCCGCCCCCAAGCCCAAATTTAGGCATGATGGGTAATTTCACAAAATTATCGTCTATTTTCATATGGTTGCGAGCGCCTTAGGGAAAAAGGAAAGGAGTTGCTTTTTTTGCAAAGCCAAAATTTAGCTACAACTTTCAGTGCGATGCGTGATGTTCGCGAAAAGAACAAGAAACTTGCTTTTTTTATTTTTTCATGAGCCTGGCGCGATTCCGGATCGGCGCGCGACGGCGGCGGCTAGAGCGACGAAGAGAGGCGGTTTTTCCTGCAATGCGCGCTCATGTAGGTAAATAATTATCAATGTAATATAATAGCGGCATGGAAACATCCTTTGCCTACCCCCTGGTCCGCCAAAGGGCCTTTGAATATCTCAACCCCTGGCGGGCCGACGGCAGGCCGCCGCCCGAGCACAATGAGCCGCGACGGCTGTACTACCCCAGCTTCGCCAGCTGGGTCTTCAACTCCCGCCCGGGATGGACAACCGCGCTGACGGGCATGCAGCGCATCGGCAAGACGCAGATGCTCAGGCAGCTGGTAGGCGACGCGCTGGCGCAGGGAATCTACACGCCTGGCCAGATAGTCCTGCTCAGCGCCAGGAACTACGACATCAGGAAGCGATGCATAATGGAGCACGTCCGCGCGTGCCAGGACACCCTGGTCAACCCCGACAAGGACTGGCTGCTGCTGCTCGACGAAGTCCAGTTCTTTGAGGACTGGGAGGCTAGGCTGAAGAACATAGCCGATCACGAGCCCCGGATCAAATGCGTGGCCGCGTGCTCCGCGGCGACGGCGCTGAAGAAAACCCGCGCCGACTCGGGTCTTGGGCGCATCCAGTGGTTCCACATGCCGCCGCCGCTGTTCTGCGAATACCTGGAGTTCCGCAACGCCTGGCCTTCCCGGCTCCCGCGCGGCGATTTCGACGCCATGGTCCAAGCCCGCCTGCCGGCCGCCGAACTTGCCGAGCTCAACAAAGAGTTCACCGGCTACATCCAATCCGGCGCGTTCCCAGAGCTGCTGTTCGAAAAAGGAAACCTTGGCGACGGCTCTGACGACGAATCGGCCAGCAGCCTGCTGCACAGGAATCTTGTCATCAACATCATCGACGACAGCCTTCCCTACCTGCTGGGGACATCCGACATCTTCTTGCTGCATCAGCTGGCGATGTTCCTTGTGAAAAACGGCACGCACCCGTTCAGCCAAAAGGATTGCCTTGCAAAAATAAAGGCCGCACCCGCCACGCTGAGAAGATATCTGGCTTTTCTCGAAGCCGTCTATTTCATCAGATCTTTCAAGAAGTTCGATCTCAGCCGCAGAGATCCTCGCCACCGGCACACCCATTGCAAGTTCATCATGGAAAACTGCTCAATCCCCGCTTTGGTCGCCGCCGGGTTTCCAGACCCGCCGCCGCCAACCGAGCGCGAGATCGAAGCGGTGGTGCTGAGCCAGTTCGACACAAGCAAGCCACTCGACGATTTCGGCTACGTCTCCTTCAGGCGCCAGAACCGGAAAGTCGAAATAAGCCTCTGCCATCTGGATATCCGCGACTGGCCCATCATGCTCGCCGCGGTCAAGTGGCGCGACGACAGCCAGGTGTTTGGGCAGACCGCGGATGATCTGGCCTATCTGCTAGGCAAATGGCGCCGGGAAGACGATAAGCAACCGCAGTGTTTCTGCACTTCTCAAAGCGTCTATGGCGAACTTGGCGACGTGCGCATCATCCCCGCCGCGCAGTTCAGCGCCGCCCTCGGCATGAAACGGGTTGCGAACTACCCCATGCTCCTTAAAAGGGCCCAGGTCAGTTCCTAGCGGTTTTGGCGCAGCCCAGGCCTCGCCACAAACCAGGCCGCAGACCAGCTGGGAATCACAGCTTCTTGTCCCAGTGCAGGGTGCGGCCCAGGGCCTCGTTCGGCACCACGTCGCCGTAGCCCAGCTTCGCGTACAGCGCCTGCGCCGCCGCGTTGCGCTCGAGCACTTCGAGCGTCACCTTGCAGCAGCCCTCTTCCCGCGC
>MEIE01000143.1 GCA_001750625.1 Candidatus Amphirhobacter heronislandensis | reverse complement strand
GCGGCCTGCCGCCGCATCGACGTCGCGCTCGCGGCCGGGACGCCGGGCGACGCCGAGCTGGTCAGGTACCAGGGCGGCAGCGCCGCGGCGAACACTTCCCTGGACGACATCCGCATGGAGCGCGACCACGCCGACGACAGCCACGTCCGCCTGTTCTTCAGGCCGGACGCGCAGGCGGCGGCCGGCAGCACGGTCAGGCTGACGATGGTCGCGACGCCGAACGCGGCCTGCGCGGACGCGACGACGCCGGCGCCGCTGACGCTGAGCTGGCGGCTGACGCTGGACGTGCCGAAACAGCTGGTCTGGGTGCGGCATGGCAGGGACAGCGCGGCCGCCGCCGGCGTCTTCATCCAAGACGACATCGCCGCGTCGCCGGCGCCGCTGCCGACCGGCCTGCGCTTCCAGCGCAGCGGGGAGGAGTGCCACCGCGTCAGCGTCGGCCTGCTGCCCGGCACGCCGGACTATCTGATGATGGTCAAGTACCGCAGCGCGGACGGCCTGGTCGACGCGGCGGCGCCGGCGCTGGACGACGTGCGCATGGAAGGCGACCGGTCGGCGGACGACCGCTTCGTCAAGATCCTGTTCAAGGAAGGGGCGCGGCCGCCGCTGAGCACGGTGATGGTGACGCTGGCGGCGCAGGCGCATGCGAGCTGCGCGACCGGCTCGGCGCCGCCGCCGCTGACGCTGGCCTACCGCCTGACGGTCGACGAGCTGCACGAGGCCTGGCAAGAGCTGGACGTCGGCGTCGAGCTGGGCGGCGCGGGCGCGCGGCTGATCGGCGCCGGCGCGCTCGAAGCGGTGCTGGCGCGGCCGCAGTCCGAAGACACCGACGCGGCGACGGCGCTGCTGGAGATGGTCGCGGCGAAGGAGCAGCAGCTCGAGGACGGCGAGATCGACCTGCGGGAGTTCCTCGACGGGCAGTCCTTCGCGATCGGCCTGGACGCCGCCGGCGGCCGCGGCCGGCTGCACGACCTCAGCATCTGGGGCCAGGCCGAGGTCCACCGCCTGGAGGGCACGACCGAGCGCGAGGCCAGCTACGACGGCGAGATGTTCAGCGCCCGCGTCGGCGCGGACGCGTGGTTCAGCGACAGCCTGCTGATCGGCCTGAGCTACGGCGGCCACCAGCTCGACGCCGATTACGTCGATGGCGACAGCCAGGGCGCCTACCGCATGGACCTGAACGTCGCGACCCCCTATGTCGCCACCCATTTCGACAACGGCCTGCTGGCGCTGGCGGCCGGCCGCGGCGTCGGCGAGCTGCTGCTGAGCTCGCTCAACGAGGCGCAGAGCGACATCCGGCGCGACGCCGACTACGTCGGCTACGCCATCGGCTACCGCCGCGACCTCAACGCCGTCTTGCACGTCCGCGCCCTGGCCGCGAACAGCGACATCGACGTCGAGACCAAGGACGGCGACCCGCCGCTGGATTCCTCGGCCGGCGCCATGCGGCTGGCGCTGGCCTACGCGCACGACGGCGAGCTGATGGCCAACGCCCCGCTGCGGCCGGGCGTGGAGATCGCCTACGCCGACGCCTGGGGCGACGGCGCGGAGGAAGCGGGCAGCTGGATGCTGGCGGCAATCCTGCAGAACGATCCGGCCGACCCGGTCCGCATCCGCGGCGTCTACCGCTACGCGGCGGCGGAGGAGACCGCCTCCGGCGCCGAGCTCGACGTCCGCGCCAGCCCCGGCCGCGGCGGCCTGGGCCTGGGCTTTGCTTTCAGCCCGAGCTGGGGCCTGGCGTCGGCGCCGGACGAGCTGCTCGCAGGCGGCGCGGCGGCGCTGGCGGAGGGGCTCCCGGCGCACGAGGTCCACGGCCTGCGGGCCCGGGCGGACCTCAGCTACGGCTTCGCGGTGCCTGACGGGCTGGCGACGCCGTACGGCGGCTGGGAGCTCGACGGCGCCAGGAGCCTCGGGCTGCGGCTGCGGGCCGCCGGCGCGCACCGTTGGCTGCTCGGCTGGACCGGCGGCGTCGAGGACGAATTCAAGATCGAGTACCGGCTGGGCGACTAGATTCGGGTTTGCTAGAATGACGGCATGGATGGGGAATTTCGCTTTTTGCGCATAGGGACGCCAGCGGGATGAAGGCCGCGGCGGGCGAGCCGAACTGGAGCAACAGGACGCTGTTCCAGGGCGACAACCTGCCGTTCCTGCGCGCGATGAACTCCGAATCGGTCGACCTCATCGCGACCGACCCGCCGTTCAACAAGAAACGGGACTTCCACGCCAGCCCGGGCAGCGTGGCCGCGGGCGCCAGCTTCGAGGACCGCTGGTCCTGGAAAGAGGACGTCCATGACGACTGGCTGCGCAAGCTCAACGAGGAGGAGCACGCCCAGCTGCGCGCGGCGGTGTTCGCGGCCAAGGAGGTCCACAGCGACGGCATGGGCGCCTACATCTGCTACATGGCGGTCCGCCTGCTGGAGATGCACCGGCTGCTCAAGCCGACCGGCAGCCTGTACCTGCAC
>MEIE01000142.1 GCA_001750625.1 Candidatus Amphirhobacter heronislandensis | reverse complement strand
ACTACCTCGAGGACGTCGCGACGCAGTTCCACGTCCAGGGCCTGGAGCTGGACTGGGCCTGCGTGTGCTGGGACGGCGACTTCCGCCACATCGGCAGCGGCTGGAGCAACCATTCCTTCCGCGGCAACAAGTGGCAGCGCATCAACTCCGAGGTGGGCCAGGCCTACCAGCGCAACGCCTACCGCGTGCTGCTGACCCGCGCGCGGCAGGGCATGGTGATCTGCGTCCCCGAGGGCGCGGCCGCCGACCCGACGCGTAGCGCCGACTACTACGACGGGACTTACGCCTATCTCAAGAGCGCGGGTATCCCCGAGCTGGACTCCATGCAGTCCTGAATCTCAAAGAAGGGACAGCCTGGCCGTTACGGCGGCAATAGTTGAGATCAAAGCAATGAGCCAGGCGTAAGGGGCGAGCCGCAGCACCAGCCGCACCCATTGCCAGCGCCGTGGCGTGCCTTCCAGCGGATTGAGAAGGCGATGAAGATGATTCTTCTGCTGGCCGCCGAACATTTTGCGTTCAGAAGGGCTCTGTTTGCCGAACATTTTCTTCGCAATAATCTCTGGGTCGGTGGTGAAAAAACCGCGCCGGATTCGCTCATAGAACGCAAAGGTGCACAGGGCGCTGACGGATGCGAGCAAGGCCACCCTGTTCCAGTCCAGTCCAAGGCTGAAGTTGGCCACCGTTGCCAGGACAATCAAAAAAGACGCCACGGCGATGAATTCGAAAGCATTGGCGAGCAGATAGTTGCGAAGAGGCTGCCGACGGGTGAACAGGCCTATGAGCAGGAGCAGGAGGCTCAGCGCGGCGGGCAGCAGGATGAATTCTTCCTTCCATGAATATTCTTGATAAACGAAGAAATAAGAAGCCATGCCTCCAAGATAGTATTGGGCTCCTATGCTGTGCTTGTCAGCTATGTTAGCCACCATGACGGGCAATAAACCGAGCGCTAAAACCAGGAAGCTCTCAGCAACAAGCAGGTCGATGGTCGGCTCCAGCTCTCCGGCAAGCGCGTGCAGCATGCCTAAAAGAACCGCAAAGCAGGCGCAGCATGCCAGGTCGAAGCCTATGTTGCGCCACAGGGCCGAACGCCAGCGGACGCTTTTTTCCGCTGGCCCGCCATCGGTGGCGTAGACGATCAGGTTGCTAATGGCTATTGACCTTGCGCTGCTGGAAGCGAACCAGATCGAGGGCAAGGAGCAGAAGAGGATGAAACCATCGGGCAGCGGGCCCGTGCCTGGGAGCCGCCAGAGTGAATGCACTCCCGCAGCCGCCAAAGGCACCAGCAGGCAGCTCGCCAGCAGATGGAGGGCGCGGTGGTAGCGCAGCAGCCCTTCGACGCCACCGTCGAAGCGTTCGGTTTTGGGCTGCTGCTTGGCCATCGCCCGGCCTCCCGCCTACAGGCGCTCCTTGATCTCACGCGTCAGCGCGTAGTAGTTCATCGTCCCGGCGCGGTACACCACCTCGTCCTCGTTCTCGAGGTCGACCAGGGCGTAGGGGCCGGCGTGGACGGGGCCGCCGCCGAAGTCGATGGGCAGGCCGGCGGCCGCGAAGGCGGCCGGCGGCAGCGTTGGGATGATGCCGGCGGCCAGCAGCGCCGCCGGGTCGGCGGCCGCGGCCGGCGTGATCGGGAATGCGACCGGCGCGTCCCGGACCCAGCCGTGGAACTGCAGGAAGTTGGCGACCGAGCCGATGGCGTCGACCGGCGCGAAGAGGTCGGGCTGGCCGCTGCGGTCGAAGTCCACCGCCCACTCAAGCGCCGAGGTCGGCATGAACTGCGGGACGCCCATCGCCCCGGCGTACGAGCCGCGCAGCTCCAGGACGTCGAAGCCTGCGTTGCGGGCGTAGATGAACAGCTGCCGCAGCTCCTTGCGGAAGTATTCGGCCCGCGGCGGATAGCCGAAGGCCAGCGTCGCCAGCGCCTCGGCGGTGCCGAAGTTGCCGGTGTAGCCGCCGTAGCGGGTCTCGACCCCGATGATCGCGACGATGATCTCGGCCGGAACGCCGTAGGCCGCCTCAGCCCGCGCGAGGGCCTCGGCGTGCTCGCGGGCGAAGGACGCGCCGTTGCGGATCTTGCGGTAGGTGACGTGCCGGCCGCGGTACTCGTCCCAGTGCACGACGCGGCCGCCTTCGGCCGGCGGCTTGATCAGCTCGATGACCTTCGGGTTGAGGCGCAGCTGGCCGAAGACCTCCTCGAGGTAGGCGCGCTCGAAGCCGTCGTTCGCGACCAGCTCGTCGATGAAGCCCTCCGCCTGTTCCAGCAGCGCCGCGCGCGCGCGCCACGGCAGCAGCAGCAGCAGCGGCCCGGCGAGCAGCGCGCGCCGCCGCATCGCCTCAGGCCGCCGCCGGCAGCGGCGCGTGGCGCCGCAGCATGCCCGAGACGTAGAAGAACGCGAAGACCGTGACCGTGAAGTTGGACAGAAACAGCGACAGCCAGATGCCGGGGATGCCCATCTCGAAGACCAGCACGAACAGCGGGCACAGCACCAGCGGCAGGGCGACCAGCCGCACCGCGCCGAAGACCGCGACCATCGCCGGCTTGCCGATGGCCTGCAGCATGCACGAGTAATGGTGCTTGATCACGTACACCGGCCCGAGGGCGGCGGCGACCACCAGATACTCGAAGCCGTGCTTGATGATCAGCTCGTCCTCGTTGAACAGCCCTACCAGGAAATGGCCGCCGGCGAGCAGGACGACGGCGCCGGCGCCGGCGAGCGCCAGGCCGCAGAGGTTGGCGAGGCGCAGCGTTTCGTACATGCGCGCGTAGAGGCGGGCGCCGAAGTTCTGGCCGGCGATGGTCAGCAGGCCGGTGTACAGCCCGATCGTCAGCAGCAGCACCAGCTGCTCGATGCGCAGCGCGATGCCGTAGGCGGCGACCGCGATGTTCTCGATGCTCGCGATGAAATAGGTGTTGATGACGAAGCCGGCGTTGATCGCGAGCATGCTGAAGGACATCGGCGCCGCCTGGGCGACGATCTGTTTCTGCGCGCGCCGCCGCGGGACGAAGTGCGCCGCCTGCAGGTCGCGCAGCATCGGCAGCTTCAGCATCACCGCGCCCATCCACGCCAGCATCATCAGCTGCGACAGCAGCGTGGCGATGGCGATGCCGTGCATGCCGAGCGCCGGCAGGCCGAACCAGCCGAAGGCCAGCATCGGGTCCAGCAGCAGGTTGAGCACCGAGGCGGTCACCAGCACGTTGCGGTAGGTGACGGTGTTGCCGTGCGCGGTCAGGATGCCGCCGCAGATCTGCACCGCCATGAACAGCGGCCCGGCGGCGTACAGCCAGTAGATGTAGTCGACGCTCAGCTCGGTCTGGTGGCCGGTCGCGCCGAGGAAGTCCAAGAAGGGACGCGCCAGCGGGATGCCGAGCGCGGCGACCGCGACGCCGAGGATGAGCGCCGCCGCGAACAGCTGGCCGATGTAGTAGCGGCCGTGGCTGGGCTTGCCGGCGCCCTTGCTGCGCGCGACCAGGCCGGTGCTCGCCTGCGACAGCCCCACCCCCGCGGCGATGATGAAAAAGAACAGCGGGAAGGAAAACGCCAGCGCCGCCTGGGCGTCGGTGGAGATGTAGCCGGCGACGAAGGTGTCGGTGACGTTGAACAGGATGTGGAAGAAGTTGCCGATCGCGGCGGGCACCGACAGGCGCCGCAGGTGGGCGCCGATGGAGCCGGTGGTGAGGTCCGAGCCGTCGGTCGCCGGCGCCGGCGGATGCTGCTCTTCGTCGAGGACCGCGGGCGGCGGCTCCGCCGGCCGCTTGTCGGCTGGCTGCGCCTCGCTCAGCGTCGGGCCGCCGCGTCGAGGGCGCGCAGAACCGCCGCGCGCAGCTCGGCCGCGTCCTCGAGGCCGAACGACAGCCGGATCAGGCCGGGCGCGATCCGCAGCCGCTGCCGGTCCCGCGCGCCGAG
>MEIE01000141.1 GCA_001750625.1 Candidatus Amphirhobacter heronislandensis | reverse complement strand
GGGTGGCCAAGGACGGACTTGAACCGTCGACACAAGGATTTTCAGTCCTCTGCTCTACCAACTGAGCTACTTGGCCAGGCAAGGCCGGGGGATTCTACAATTTCCGCTCCGCCCTAGACCGGCAGCGCGAACATCGCCCCCGAGTCCGGCGCCTGCCGCAGCACCTCGCGCGAGATCCGGATGCGGGCCGAGGCGCAGTACAGCACCGGCTCGGGCCCGGCGCCAAAGGCGATGCCGGTCGGCCGCGGCACGCTCATCCACCTGGTCTCCATCAGCTTGCCCTCCGGCGCGTAGCGCTCGAGCCGCCAGCCGTCCCAGTAGCTCAGCCAGATGCAGCCCTCGGCGTCGACCGCCATCCCCACCGGCTCGCCGGGCCGGTCGGCGGGGCACTCGATCAGCACCCGGCGGCCGGCGATGGCGCCGCTGCCGCGGTCGAACTCGTAGGCGTAGACCAGGCGGCGGCTGGTCTCGACCAGGTACATCAGGCTTTCGTCCGGCGCCCAGTCCATCGCATTCGGCAGGGTCAGGTCCTTTTCCATGCGCCGGCAGCCGCCGTCCGGATCGAGACGGTGCAGGGCGCCGGCGTTCTCCTCGCCGAGGATCGACAGCGACCCCACCCAAAACCGCCCTTCGCTGTCGAGGCGGCCGTCGTTGTAGCGGTTGGCCGGCCGGCCGGCCTCGGGGTGGGCCAGGGTCCGCAGCGGCTCGCCGGTCGCCGGATCGACGAGGCGCAGGCCCGAGCGCGCCGCCACCAGCAGGCCATCGGCCGTCAGCGCCAGCGCCGAGACCATCTCGCCGGGCATGAAGGTCGTCAGCGCGCCGGTCGCCAGCTCGCAGGAGTGGATCGCCGGCTTGCAGATGTCGACCCAGTACAGCCGGCCGCCGGCCGGGTCCGGCAGCGGGCTTTCGCCGATCAGGCTCTCGGTCGCCGCGACCACCTGCAGGCCCTTGGCCGGCCGCTGGCGCGGCTTGGGCACCCGGCACACCGGCCGCGGCGCGCCGCCGGCCTGCAGCGAGGCCGCGCGCGCGGTCTCGATCAGCACCGGCCCGAGCTCGTGCAGCCGGTCGCGGTCGAGGCGGCTGGTCGGTCCGGTCAGGCCGATGGCCGCGATCGCCAGCCCGCGGTGGTCGACGATCGGCGCCGCGACGCCGATGATGCCCGGGATGTGGTCCTCGAGCTCCATCGCGTAGCCGCGGGCGCTGACGAGGTCGAGGTTGGCCGAGAGCTTGGCGAGGCTGTCGAGGCGCTGGTTGGCGAGCTCGCGCTCGCCGACGCGGCCGAGCAGCTCCTGGCGCTCGGGGTACGGCAGGCCCGCGACCAGGGCCTTGCCGACCGCGGTGTGGAACAGCGGGATGCGCTGGCCGATGCGGTTCTGCTCCCGCATGTGGTGGACGCTGGCGAACTCGTCGATGCAGACCGCGGCGCCGTCGGCGTAGATCGCGAGGGTGACGGTCTCGCCGCTTTGGCGGTGCAGCTCCTCCATCGCCGGGCCGGCGTGGCCGCGCAGGTCGAGGTCCTGGCCGGCCTGCTGCGACATCTCGAACAGCCGCATCCCCAGCCGGTAGCCGTTCCTGCCGTCGCGGCGGACGAAGCCGTAGGCCGCCAGGGTCGCCAGCAGCCGGTGCGCGGTCGGCTTGCTCAGCCGCAGCCGCGCGCACAGGTCGCCCAGCGTCAGCGGCCGGCCGGCGCGCTCGAGCGCGTCGAGCACGTCCAGGCCCTTGGCCAGCGTCGCCGACAGGGCCTCCGGCGGCCGGACGCCGCCGTCTTTTTTTCGCTCTGGACCCCGTTTCGCCACGGGCGATATTATAGAGCATCGTTTCATATGTTAGAATTGCGTTCCAAATAATGATACAATCGTCCCCGGAATGGATCTTCGCCTGCAGGACAAGAACGTGGTCGTCACCGGCGCCGCCCGCGGCATCGGCCTGGCGATCGCCCGCGTCTTCAGCGACGAGGGCGCCAAGGTGCTCATGGTCGACCGCGACCCGGAGGTCGCGCCGCGCTCGGCGGAGATCGCCGGCGCCGACCATCTGGTCTGCGACCTGCGCGAGGCGACCTGCATGGACGAGATCGCGGCCCGGCTCGCGAAGATGGGCGGCTGCTCGGTGATCGTCAACAACGCCGGCATCTCGATCATGGCCTCGATCGCCGAGGCGACCGACGCCGACTGGGACGAGGTCATGGAGGTCAACCTGCAGGCGGCCTTCCGCCTGACGCGGCAGCTGTGGGCGCAGCTCGCCGAGCGCCGCGGCTGCGTCGTCAACGTCGCCTCCTTCGCCGCGAAGCGCGCCACCCTGTTCGGCGGCAACGTCAGCTACACCGTCAGCAAGCACGGCATCGCCGGCCTGACGCGGGCCGCGGCGATGGACGGCGCCCGCGACGGCATCCGCGTCAACGCCGTCGCCCCCGGCGTGGTCGACACCGACCTCGTCAAGCTGCACGACGAGGACACCCGCAGGAAGATCCAGGGCATGATCCCGCTGGGCCGCTACGCCCGCGCCGCCGAGATCGCCGACGC
>MEIE01000140.1 GCA_001750625.1 Candidatus Amphirhobacter heronislandensis | reverse complement strand
TCCATGATCCGGTACGCCGTCATCACCTGGCTGCGGCTCGCCATCGTCCCCTCCGCGGCCAGGCGCGCCGCCAGGGGCTCGAGGGCCTCGCGCACCGCCAGCAGCTGCAGCAGGTAGGCGTCCTCGCCGCCGGCGCTCTGGTGCCAGGCCAGCACGTCGCGGTCCAGCATCATCCAGTCGATGGACGGCCGCACCTGCGTGCCGATGCCGCGGCGGGTCGCGACCATGCCCTTGCCGGCGAGGATCTTGAAGGCGTCGCGCAGCACCGAGCGGCTGACGCCGTAGCGTTTCAGCAGCACCGACTCGTCGCCGAGGACCTTGCCCGGCTTGACCTTGCCCGCGACGATCAGCAGCCCGAGCTTGTGCACCAGCGCCTCGGCCATCGTCGTCGGGACCAGCGCGTCGTCGGCGCTAGTCGGCGGCGCGCGCCTAGCGGCCGGTGGCGGAAGCATCATGTCCGACCCCCCCCCATCAAATCCGGCGGCTCCTTGCGCAGCCTGCGGCCGGCGCCTGCGCCAGTCGGCGGCGCGCGAACGCATCGCTCATCGCCGCTGTGATTTCAATGTTGCGGTCCACGGCCGCCAGCCCCTCCAACGGGCCCGTTAGGAAAGCGTAATTTAGCATGAATCGAGGCTATTTGGCACAGCGGCGTTTTGTGAGCCGCCGCCGGCCCCGTCCGGGTGGGGAAATCAGTCCTCCGCCAGCGCCTTGTCCAGCCGCTCGCGGGCGTCATTGAGCAGGGTCCGCATGCTTTTCTCCGCCTGTTCGGGCTTGCCGGCGACGACCGCCTCGGCGACCGCCAGATGCAGGGGCAGGGAATTGGTGTTTTCCTTGACCGTGCGGTTGATCATCTTGATCTGCTGGGCCAGGGCCGAGAAGACCAGGCCTTCCATCGCCATCAGGTAGATGTTGCCCGAGGCGTGCAGCAGCTCGCGGTGGAACAGCGTGTCCGCGTGCACGAAGTCCTGCTGCGAGGTCGCCGCGGCCTCCATGCCGCGGTACGCTTCCATGATCTGCCCGCGCTGCGCCTCCTCGGCCTGCGCCGCCAGGCTCGCCGCCAGCGGCTCGATCGCGCGCCGCACCTGCAGCAGCTGCGGCAGGTAGGCTTGGTCGTCGCCGGCGCTCTGGTGCCAGGCCAGCACGTCGCGGTCCAGCATCATCCAGTCGCTGCGCGGCCGAATCTGCGTGCCGACGCCGCGGCGGGTCTCGATCATGCCCTTGCCGGCCAGGATCTTGAAGGCGTCGCGCAGCACCGAGCGGCTGACGCCGTAGCGCTGCAGCAGCTCGGACTCGTCGCCGAGGCTCTCGCCCGGCTTGGCGGCGCCCGCGACGATCAGCGGGCCGAGCTTGTGCACCAGCGCCTCGGCGATGGTCGTCGGCAGCGGCAGCTCGTCGGCGGCCAGATAGGGAGCGGATGGGGACATCGGCGCCTCCTTGCTCAGGCGATGCGGTACTTGTCAAGCAGGTCCGGCCGCGGCTCGACGCCGTGGCCGGGCTTGGCGGGGACGCGCGCGCGGCCGGTCGCCGCGACCTGGCCCTGGATGTCCAGCGGCTCGGTCGGCAGCTCGTCGCGGAACAGGTTGAGCGTGGTGTCGAACTCCAGCAGCGGCTCGACCGGATGCAGGCCGCCGGGCAGGTCGGCCATGTGGCCCAGCAGCTGCAGGTTGACCGCCACCGCGACCGCCGAGCCCCAGACGTGGTTGACCACCGGGATGAAATTCGCGTGCGCCAGCGCGAGGACCTTGAGGTACTCGCTGATGCCGCCCAGGGCGCAGGCCTCGGGCTGGGCGATGTCGATGCAGCGGGCTTCGAGCAGCCGGCGCCAGCCCCAGCGGCCGAACTGCGCCTCGCCGCCGGCGATGTTGAGCTCGAGGCCGGCGCGCAGCTCGCGGTAGCCGTCGCGGTCCTCGGGCGCCACCGGCTCCTCGAACCAGTGGACGTTCAGCCGCGCGAGCTCGCGCCCGACCGTGAAGGCCGTCGGCGTGTCGTAGCAGTGGTTCGCGTCGACCATCAAAGGGCAGTCGTCGCCCAGGCCGGCGCGCGCCGCCTCCGCGAGGCGGATGTCGTCGCGGGCGCCCAGCCCGACCTTCATCTTGACCGCGGCGAAGCCCGCCTCCTTGATCGCCGCCGCCTCGTCCTTGAAGGCCGCCGCGAGCTCCTTGGCCGGCAGGCGCCGCAGCATCATGCCATAGCCGTAGACCGGCACCTCGTCCCGGCACAGCCCGCCGGCGAGCTGCGCGATCGGCAGTCCCGTGCTTTTGCCCACGATGTCCCACAGCGCGATGTCGACGCCCGACAGCGCCTGCATGGACATCCCCTTCTGGCCGTGGTCGCGCAGCAGGTTGTAGGCCTTGTGCCAGGTGCGCTCGCGGTCCAGCGGATCGGTGCCGACCACCATCGGCGCGACCACCTGCTCGACGATCGCCTTGTTCGCCAGCGCCACCGGGCCGGGGCCGAAGCATTCGCCCCAGCCGGTCACCCCCTCGTCGGTGGAGACCTCGACCAGGTGCGCGGTGCGCTTGGCGTAATACTGCTGCGAGTAGCCCAGCTCCTCGGGCAGGTCGTG
>MEIE01000014.1 GCA_001750625.1 Candidatus Amphirhobacter heronislandensis | reverse complement strand
GACCGCGCCATCGCCGTCGAGCAGCAGATAGCCGGTCTCGATGAAGGGAGTGAAGCTCGCCGCCTGTCCAGCCGCAATCTCATGCCCGTAGCCCAGGATCATCCGCAGGGAGTTGCCTTCGGAGTCCATGCTGGCCGCCGCCGCATCGTCTGCGAGCTCAGCCACGTCGAGCTCGCCCGCCGCGTAGCTGCCGCGCAGCCGCAGCTCGCCATCGCCAAAAAGCGGCAGCCGCTGCGCCACGCCGACGGCGTAGCCCAGGTAGTCCGCCTCGAGCTCCTGCACCTCTTCGCCATCGGGCCTCAGGACCAGGTCGCCGCTGCCGGTCGCCGCCGCCAGCGCTGCTCGCCCGCCGCCGAAATCAAAGGCCACGTAAGGCTGCAGCAGCTGCAGGTCCAGCTCGTACTCGCTGGGATCGTCCACCTTGCGGTCCGCTTCGCGGCCGTAGGTCGCGGTGGTCTCGTGCAGGCCGTAGCCCAGGCCGGCGCGCAGCCGGCCGAAGCGGAGATCCAGCCCGAAGTTCGCGCTCGTCAGCTCGCCGTCGATGTAGACTTCCACATCGTCTGCGTCCTCGGCCACGCCGCCGACGTCGCGGCGGCCGCCGGCGAGCCAGACGCCGATGCCGACGCCACCGGTCTGGGCCTGCTGCAGCGGCAGCGCCACCGCCTGGCCATCGAGGAACTCGGCCAGGTCGATCTCACCGCGTTCGAGCTCATGCTCCTTCGCCGCGAGCATCTCGAGCAGGGCCGTTCCCGCGCCGGCGGCCGGCGCCGGCCGGTTCAGGATCTCGTCGATGCCGCCCATGCCCAGCGCCCGCACCACCGCGCCGCCGGCGTCGACGGCCGCGGCGCCGGTCGTCCCGCCGCTGCCCTCCCGGACCATGATCGTGGCGGTCGCCTGAGCCGTCACCGCTGGGCCGCCGTTGTCGTCGGTAGCGGTGAACACCACCGTGTAGCCGCCGACGGCAAGTGAAACATCCGTCCGCACCCGCAGCTCGTAGCGGCCGGCCGCGCCTTGCAGCTCGAAGATCCGCGCCGCGGCCGCATCAATCGCCACCGCCACGTCGGCGTCGTCGTTGTCAGTGGCGGTCGCCCGGATGCCGGTGGTCGCCGCATTGCGCGCGATCGACGCGTTCAGCGGCGTTACCCGCAGCTGCGGCGCCGGATCGAAGTCCGCGTCGACGTTGAGCACGTAGCTGAACGTCACCGGCGCCGGATTGCGTCGCGTCCCGCAGCCCGCGGCCGCCGCGACCCGCAGCCGCGCCGTCACCGCCGGCGGCGGCAGGACGCCCGTCCTGAAACGCAGCCGGACGTGCCGATCCGCCGCGACGCCCTCTTCCATCCGCACCGCCGCTAGCCGCGTCGCCGGCGTGCCGTCGACCGCGCCCGCGGACGTGTAGCGCGCCAGCTCCAAGTATTCAGACGCGCTCAGCAGCTCGACGTCGGTGTACTTGCAGTCTTCGCTGTTACGGTGCAACTGGATGCCGGTGGCCAGCGGATTGGCGACCATGGCCGACCACTCGAAGGACGAGCCCGGCGTCTGCCGGTCGTCGTCGAGAACCTCCCAGGCATGCGCCGCCGGCGTGTACACCGTCAGCCGGTAGACCAGCTGCTGCGGCGTGGCGCCCGAGCCCGCGCAGGCCGCGCTGATGGTCGCCGTCACCGCCAGCACCCCGGCGGGCGCGTCCGCGCCGGCCGCGAAGTACAGCCGGACGTGCCGGTCGCCCGCGCCGCTCCCCGGCATCGGCACCGCCGCCTGGCTCGAAGCAAGCGCCACCCCGCTGCCGTCACCGTGGACGTCGAGGCCAAGGTAAGCGGGAGTCTGCGCGGCCAAGGCGACGTTGGTGTTGGCGCAGCCGTCTGAGCTGCGGTGAATCTGAATCCCCGTCGCCGTCGGCGAGGTCGAATCCAGCAAGTCGTATCTGCTGAAGGTCCCGCTCGCCGCGGTCTCGTCATCGTCCCACGCCCGCCATGCATCCGGATTAACTGACACCGTCAGCCGGTAGACCAGCTGCTGCTGCGTGGCGCCCGAGCCCGCGCAGCCCGCGCTGATGGTCGCCGTCACCGCCAGCACGCCCGCCGGCGCGTTCGCCCCGGCCACGAAGTACAGCCGGACGTGCCGGTCGCCCGCGCCGGTCCCGGGCATCGGCACCGTCGCCTGGCTGGCCGCCAGTGCCACCCCGCTGCCGTCGCCGTGGACGTCGAGGCCCAGGTAAGCAGGCGTGCCCGTGGCCAGCGCCACATCGGTGTTGGTGCAGCCGTCCGAGCTGCGATGGATCTGAATCCCCGTCGCCGTCGGCGAGGTCGAATCCAGCAAGTCGTACCTGCTGAAGGTCCCGCTCGCCGCGGTCTCGTCGTCGCCCCGCTCCCGCCATTCATCAGGATCTCTCACCACCGTTACCGGCCACGCCAGCGTCAGCGGCGCGGGCTTGGTCGCAACGTCGCAGTCGCCGCTGATCACCAACGACGCCTGCAGGGTCCGGACCGTGTGCTGCTGGTAGCTGCTGCGCAGGTAGATCCGCACGTGCTCGGTCCCGGTGAACGGCACGTCGTTGGCCAGCGAGCTCGTCTCCCGCGTGCTGCCGTCATACTTGTGCAGGCCGAAGATAGTCCGGCTGGAACTCGCCAGCACCGCCCGCCGCGCGTCGCAGCCGGCCGCCGTGCGGTGGAAGGCCAGGCCAGTGTAAGTGTCCGTGGTGGCAGCGTTCAGGGTCTCGAGCGCCAGATCGTCAGCCGCGGTCACATCATGATCCGCGCCGTCGACCCAGCTCGCCGGCGTCCCGACCGTCACTTTCCACTCGTAGCTCCGCGATCCGCTCACGCTGCAGCTTGAGTTGCTCGTCCCATTCACCGTCATCGTCAGGACATCGCCCGCCGTCAGCGTCGCCCCCGCCTTGAACATCAGCTTGACATGGTTGTCATTCGCGTTGCCGCTCTCCATGTGGATGTTGCTGAGAGCCGCATTGCTCGCCGGGCTGTTGCCGTCATAGCGGACCAGCTCCACGCTGTCCGGCGCGCCGGACGCCAGCGCCACGTCGATCTGCCGGCAGGTCGCCGGGCTTTGGTGAAAGGCCAGGCCGGTCTCCGTCCGGCTTGCGCTCGCGCCGATGATCACCGGCGAGAACACGCTGGCCGCCGCGTCGCTGTGCGAGCCTGCGTCGGTCCAAGGGTCGGACACCGTCACCGCCCAGGCCAGGGTAAGGGGATCTGGCGGATTAGTAGTGCAGCCAGGAGTGGTAAGAGTAAGTAACACCGTCAACGTGGCTTCGCTGTGCGTATATCTAGTGCCACCAGCGCCAGAATCATCAAAAACAACATCAACATAAAAATCATCATTTAGCCCAGGCACTTGGTTTGTTCGAGCCACCAATCCATTCGTGCTGGCCATACGAGATTCCAAAACGAATGAGTCGGTTGTGCTTGGGTCAGTAATGATCTGGTGACCGGGGCAATTAGCTGCCTGCACATGGACAGTAAGTCCAGTTTTCGGGTAAGTTCTATTCGCTGTCGAATTCAGGCCGGCAGCCGTCAGATTGTCGTTCGCGACGCTGTTGTGGAGGGACAGCGTCTGCCACCCCGCCTGCGCCCACGCCTTGGGCGTGATGAACGCAGCCGCCAGCAGCAGCAATATAAGGAAGAAGCAGGCACGGCCTAGCCGCCGCGGCTGCGCGTCAGGTAGATACCCCCCCCCTCATGACGCCGTCAATTCTACGACATCTACAAGCACGGGTCCGTCCCGGTGATTCTGGCTTGCCAGTTCAGCAGGGGCCGGAGTCGATGAGGTGGCCTTCTCCCTCGATTATTAATAGCACGGGCCGCCCCTGAGAATTTCGTAGTCGTCAATATCCACAATTAATTGAGGAGCCATGCGATGAAGTCCGGCAACTTCATCGAGGCTCTTCTTCGCCATTCGCCTCGCTGAAAGCTTCGCGCCAGTAGGACAGGGGATGGACGTCCCAATAGGGATTGTCTTCGGGCCTTTCCTCTGTTTGATCTTTTTCTTCCGTCATCGCTCATCCCGGCGCTGCTAGTCCATATATTAACCCAAAAGCCCAAAAATTCAAGCCGCCGCGAAAACCCGCCGCATTAAGCATTGCGCCGCCGCCCCACCGAAGGCGTCTGGGTCCTGCGCTCGTCGCCGCGGCGGCGCATCCCGGCTAGGAAGCCCAGCCGCCTTTTTGGCTGAATCCCTCCGGGCCGAGCTCCAGCCAGCCGCCCGGCCCGCCCGCCGGCTCCCAGGCCGGCAGCGTCCAGCGGCCGCGCCCGTCGGGCAGTTTTGCGAAGCCCGGCTGGTGGACGTGGCCGTGCACCAGCACCTGCGCGTCCGCCGCCGCCAGCATCTCCTGCGCGCGGACCTCGTCGATGTCCGCGTGCCGCGGCCGGCCGGCGGCGCCGCCCAGCAGCCGGCCGGCGACGCGGCGGCGCGCGGCCCAGGGCAGATGCCGCATGGCGAAGCGCACTTCGGGCCGCCGGAACAGGCGCCGCGCCCGCTGGTAGCCCTGGTCCGCGGTGCACAGGACGTCGCCGTGCAGCAGCAGCGCCCGCGTCCCGCCGTGCTCGGCCACCGTCTGCTCGCCGAGGACCGCCGCGCCGGTCGCCCGGGCGAAGCCCCTGCCCAGCATGAAGTCGTGGTTGCCCCACAGCAGCGCGACGCCGACGCCGGCCTCGGTCAGCTGCCGCAGCAGGCCGATCGCCTCCTGCGCCAGCGGCCGGCGGTCGTCATCGCCGAGCCAGGCGTGGAAGACGTCGCCGAGCAGGTAGAGCTGGCCGCAGGACCGCGCCGGCCCGGCGAGATAGGAGAAAAAGCCCTGCCAGCCTTCGGGCCGCCCGTCCTCCAGGTGGACGTCGGCGGCGAAATGGACCGGCTTCAAAAAGGCGGGAGGCCGCCTACTGCTTGACGTAGGCCTTGATGACCGCGATGTCCTCGACCGGCTTGTCGCCGGCGGCGGTCGGGACCTTCGCCATCGCGTCGACCGCATCCATGCCCGAGGTCACCTTGCCGAAGACCGCGTAGCCCCAGCCGTCCTGGCCGGGATGGTCGAGGAAGGCGTTGTCGTTCAGGTTGATGAAGAACTGCGAGGTCGCGCTGTGCGGATCGCTGGTGCGCGCCATCGACAGGCTGCCGCGCAGGTTCTTGAGGCCGTTCTCGGCCTCGTTCTCGACCGGCGTGTAGTCCAGCGAGTTGATGTCCTTGCGCCGCTCCCGGCCGTCGGCCTTGTAGCCGCCGCCCTGGACGACGAAGCCCGCGATGATGCGGTGGAAGATCGTCTCGTCGTAGAAGCCCGCCTCGACGTACTTGAGGAAGTTCGCGACCGACTTGGGCGCCTGCGCGTCGAAGAGCTCGATGACGATCTCGCCCTTGTCGGTCTCCATGACGACCTGCGTCTGCGCCATCGCCTCAGTTCCCGAGCCCAGCGCCAGCACCGCCAAGGCGGCGGTCCACGCGGCTTTTTTCCTCGCCCACAACATGATTCCAGCCGCTATTCTATCCCATTCGCCGCCAAAGCGTTCTAAAATCAAGCAATGGACGCCGCCGCTCCCGCCGCCACCATCGACCTGTCGGGGCTGAAGTGCCCGCTGCCGGTCCTGCGCACGAAAAAAGCCCTCGCCGGCCTAGCCGAGGGCGAGCGCCTGCTGGTCATCGCCACCGATCCCGACACTATGAAGGACATCCCCGCCTTCGCCAAGCTCGCCGGCTGCCGGCTGCACGCCGCCGAGCGCGACGGCGACCGGTTCCGCTTCGTCCTCGAGCGGTGAGCGCCGCCGAAGCGGCCATCGGGCTGCTGTCGGTCTCCGACCGCGCCAGCGCCGGCGAGTACGAGGACGAGGGCGTCCCCGGCCTGCGCGCCTGGCTCGCCAAGGCCCTCGCGACGCCCTGGCGCGAATGCGCCCGGCTGGTCCCCGACGAGCGCCCCGCCGTCGAGGCCGCCCTGCGCGAGCTCGTCGACGACCAAGGCTGCTGCCTGGTCCTCACCACCGGCGGCACCGGCCCCGCGCCGCGCGACATCACCCCCGAGGCCACGCTCGCGGTCTGCGACCGCGTCCTCGACGGCTTCGGCGAGCGCATGCGCGCCATCAGCCTCGCGCACGTCCCCACCGCCATCCTGTCGCGGCAGGTCGCCGCGGTCCGCGGCCGCAGCCTGGTCATCAACCTGCCCGGCCGGCCCCGCGCCATCGCCGAGACCCTCGACGGCGTCTTCGCCGCCGTCCCCTACTGCATCGACCTGCTCGGCGGCCCCTTCATCGACACCCGCCCCGAGGTCATTGAGGCGTTCCGGCCGCCGGCGCGGTGATCCGCTGGCTCAAGTACCGCTCGCTGCTGCTGCGCCGCAGCCATCCGCCTACCGGCGGCAGCTGGCTGGCGCGCTTTTTGCACTCGGACCTCGTCCACTGGAACCGCAGCTCGGTCACCCGCGGCACCGCCACCGGCATGTTCTGGGCCTTCATCCCGATTCCGTTCCAGATGATCCCGGCGATCCTGTTCTGCTGGCTGCTGCGCGGCAACCTCGCGGTCGCGATCATCATCGTGTGGATCTCCAACCCCCTGACGCTGGCGCCGATCATCTACCTTGAGTACCGCCTCGGCGAGCTCATCCTCGCCGGCGCCGAGGTCCCCGCCGCCGCCGAAGGCACGCTGGCCCTGTTCGCCGGCGGCCTCAAGTACGTGATGGTCGGCGCGCTGTTCGTGTCGATCGCGATGATGCTGGCCGGCTACGTCGCCGTCCAGATCGCCTTCACGCTGTCCGAGCGCCGCCGCGCCCGGCGGCGCGCGAAACAGCAGGCCTAGGCTTCGCCGGCCGCGGCCGGCTTCGCGCCGTCGCCGTCGCCGTCAGGCGCCGGGGCCCCGTCGTCCTCTTCGGCCGCGGCCGCCATCCGCTCTTCCATCAGCATGCGCTCGTGCTCCTGCTGCTTGTAGTACAGCAGCCCGGTGCCCGCCGGGATGAGCTTGCCGACGATGACGCTTTCTTTGAGCCCCGTCAGGCTGTCGCGCACGCAGCTGAGCGCCGCCTCGGTCAGCACCTTGGTGGTCTCCTGGAAGGAGGCCGCCGAGATGACCGAGTCGGTCTTGAGCGCCGCCTTGGTGATGCCCAGCAGCAGCGGCCGGTAGACGATCGGCTTTTTCTTCTCGACCTGCAGCTCCTCGTTGGCCTTGCGCACCCGCACGTAGCTGGCGTGCTCGTCCTTGATGAACTCCGAATCGCCGCCGTCGATGATTTCGACCCGCTGCAGCATCTGGTGGATGATGACCTCGATGTGCTTGTCGTTGATCGCGACCGCCTCGGAGTTGTAGACGCTCTGGACCTCGCGGACGATGTAGTGCGTCAGCGCCTCCTTGCCGCGCAGGCTGAGGATTTCCCGCGGGTCCTCCTCGCCGTCGAAGATCGCCTCGCCCTTTTTGACCTGGTCGCCGCTGTGGATCAGCCGCGCCTGGCCCGCCGGGACATAGTGCTCGTGGACGTTGCCCTCGGCGTCGACGATTTCCCACAGCTCCTTGCTGCGCACCAGCCGGCGGAAGAAGATCTGGCCGTCGGCCTGCGCCAGGATGCCCGGCTTCTTCGGCGCCCGCGCCTCGAACAGCTCCACCACCCGCGGCAGGCCGCGCGTGATGTCCGAGGAGACGTCCTTCTGCGGCACCAGCGCCACGCAGTCGCCGCGGCCGACCTTCTGGCCGGGCTCGACCTGGACCGTGGTGTCGTGCTCGAGGAAGATGCTGTAGGCGATGTTGTTCTCCTTGTCGGTGTAGACCGGCTCCTCCTTCGTCGGGTCCTCGAGGATCTTCTTGACCAGCTTGATCTGCGGCTTGGACTCCTCTTTTTTCGACTTGCCCGACTTGCCGCTGCGCGTCGCCGTCCGGCCGCCGGGCTCGTCGTCCTTCTTGGTCGCCAGCCGGCTGGTGTCGATCTTGAAGGTGGTCTTGCCCGTGCGGCGCTCCTGGCTCTCCAGCAGGACCTCCGGCCCCATGTTCTCCAGGCGCACGTAGCCGTCGTGCAGGCAGATCTCGCGGACGTTGAAGGGGTCCTGCTCGCTGAGCTGCTGGCCGGACTTGACCGGATCGCCGTCCTTGACGAAGATGGTGCCGCCGTACGGGACCTCGAAGACGTCCAGCTCCTGGCCGTGCTCGTCTTCGATCGCGATCTCGCCGTTGTTCGAGACCACGACCTCCTCGCCCTTGCTGTTCTTGATCGTCCGGATGTGCTCGAGCCGCGCGACCGCCTTGGCCGCGCCGTAGTCCTTCGCGACGTTGTAGCGCTCCTTGGTCCGCTTCGACACGCCGCCGGTGTGGAAGGTCCGCAGCGTCAGCTGCGTCCCCGGCTCGCCGATCGACTGCGCCGCGATGACGCCGACCGCCTCGCCGACCTGCACGGTCTGCCCGCGGCCCAGGTCGCGGCCGTAGCACTTGACGCACAGGCCGACCTGCGCCTCGCAGGTCACCGCGCTGCGCACCTTGATCTCGCTGATCTTGTACTCGTCCAGCATGTCCGCCGAACGCTCGTCGATCTCGGTGCCGGTCGCCAGCAGCTCGGCGCCGCTGCGCGGGTCCTTGACCGGCTGCGCCAGCACTCGGCCCAGCGCCCGCGTCCCGAGCGACACCGTCACCCCGGACGAGTAGCTCTCCTGCCGCAGCGCGATGCCCGCCGAGGTCTTGCAGTCCTCCTCGGTGATCACCAGGTGCTGCGTGACGTCGACCAGCCGCCGGGTCAGGTAGCCCGAGTTCGCGGTCTTGAGCGCGGTGTCGGTCAGGCCCTTGCGGCCGCCGTGGGTGGTGATGAAGTACTGCAGGATGTTCATGCCCTCGCGGAAGTTCGCGATGACCGGCGTCGGGATGATCGAGCCGTCCGGCTTGACCATCTGGCCGCGCATGCCCGCGAGCTGCATCAGCTGGTCGCGCGAGCCCCGCGCCCCCGAGTCGACCATCATGTAGATCGAGTTCGAGGAGGGGTTGCGCAGCGCCTCGCCCTGGTCGTCCTTGAGCGGCACCCGCCGCCCCTTGGCGTCGACCCGGTAGGCCGGCTCGTTGTCGAAGTACTCCATCAAGGAGTGCTCGACCGCGCTTTTGGCGTGCTTCCAGGCCTCGCTGACCTTGTTGCGGTGCTCGTCCTGCGACAGCACGCCCTGCTCGTAGTGGCCCTCGATCGTCGCGACCTCCCGGTAGGCCTTGGCGATGATCTCCTCCTTGTCGGGGACCTTGACCACGTCCGCGATCGAGATCGAGATCCCGGCCCGCGTCGAGTACTTGAAGCCCAGCCGCATCAGGTCGTCGGCGAAGATCGCCGTCGCGCGCTGGTCGCAGCTGCGGATGCAGGAGTCGACCAGCTTCGCCAGGTCGCCTTTTTTCAGCGTCCGGTTGAACTGCTCGAGGTTGATGCCCGGCGGCATGCTCAGCGACATGATCGCCCGCCCCACCGTGGTGTCGAGGATCTTCGCCGGCATGCTTTCGACGGTGCCCTCGTCGCTGCGGTACTTCGGCACGATGCGCACCTTGCACTTGGCGTGCAGGTCGACCGCGCCCGACTCGTAGGCGCGGCGCGCCTCCTCGGGGTCGGCGAAGGCCATGCCCTCGCCGCGGCAGCCGTTGGCCTCCCGCGTCAGGTAGTGCAGGCCGAGCACGATGTCCTGCGACGGCAGGATCACCGGGTTGCCGTTGGCCGACGACAGCATGTTGTTCGACGACAGCATCAAGATCCGCGCCTCGGCCTGGGCCTCGACGCTCAGCGGGACGTGCACCGCCATCTGGTCGCCGTCGAAGTCGGCGTTGAAGGCGACGCAGACCAGCGGATGCAGCTGGATCGCCCGGCCTTCGATCAGCACCGGCTCGAAGGCCTGGATGCCCAGCCGGTGCAGGGTCGGCGCCCGGTTCAAAAGCACCGGGTGCTGCTTGATCGCGTCCTCGAGGCAGTCCCAGATCTCCGGGCTGCGCTCTTCGACCAGCCGGCGCGCCTGGCGCAGGTTGGTGACGTGGCCGCGGGCTTCGAGCAGGTTGTAGATCCACGGCTTGAACAGCTCGACCGCCATCTCCTTCGGCAGGCCGCACTGGTGCAGCTTGAGCTCGGGGCCGACGACGATGACGGTCCGGCCGCTGAAGTCGACGCGCTTGCCGAGCAGGTTCTGGCGGAAGCGTCCGGTCTTGCCCTTGACCACGTCGGTCAGCGACTTGAGGCGGCCGCTCGCGGCGCCCTTGACCTTGTTGCGGCGGCTGCCGTCGATCAGGTCGTCGACCGCCTCTTGCAGCATCCGCTTCTCGTTGTTGACGATGATCTCGGGCGCGTGCAGCTCGAGGACCTTCTTGAGCCGGTTGTTGCGGTTGATCACCCGGCGGTACAGGTCGTTGAGGTCCGACGAGGTGAAGCGGTCGCCCTCGAGCGCGACCAGCGGCCGCAGCCCCGGCGGCAGCACCGGCAGGTTCTCGAGGATCATCCATTCGGGCCGGATGTTGTTGCGCCGGAACTGGTCGATGATCTTCAGCCGCCGCGACAGCTCCTTTTGCTTGGTGACCGCGCGGGTCGCCGCAAGCTTGGACCGCAGGTCCTCGGCCTCCTCGTCGACGTCGATCTCGCCGAACAGGTCCCGCAGGCCCTCGGCGCCGATGACCGCGCGCAGGCCGGTGTCCGGGTGGTTCTCGATGAACTCGCGGTACTCCTGCAAGGTCAGCAGGTCGCCCTTTTGGTAGTGCGAGCGGCCGGGATCGAAGACCACGTACTTCTCGAAGTACAGCACGCCCTCGACGTCGCGCTGCTTCATGCCCAGCACCACGGAGATGCGCGACGGCAGCGACTTGACGAACCAGATGTGCGCCACCGGGCAGGCCAGCTCGATGTGGCCCATCCGCTCGCGCCGCACCGAGGACTTGACGACCTCGACGTTGCACTTCTCGCAGATGATGCCCTCGAAGCGCACCGCCTTGTACTTGCCGCACAGGCACTCGTAGTCGCGCTCGGGCCCGAAGATCACCGAGCAGAACAGGCCGTCGCGCTCGGGCTTGTGGGTGCGGTAGTTGATGGTCTCCGGCTTGCGGACCTCGCCGCTGGACCATTCCTTGATCTTCGAGGGCGACGCCAGCTCCAGCCGGACGCCCTTGACGCTGTTGCGGTCCTGGGTCTGGTTCGGGAAGAACGGGAACGCCGGCGAAGCGGCCGACGCGGCCGCCAGCGAAGGCAGGGTGTGTTCGTCCATGGTCTATTCCTCCTCGAAGTCGATGCAGAGCGCGCGCAGCTCGCTTTTGAGAACCTTGAACGACTCGGGCGTTCCCGGCTCCAGGCTGACGTCGCCCTTGGTGATGGTCTCGTAAATGCGGTTGCGGCCGGTCCGGTCGTCGGACTTGACCGTGAGCATCTCCCACAGCGTGTAGGCCGCGCCGTAGGCTTCCAGCGCCCAGACCTCCATCTCGCCCAGCCGCTGGCCGCCGCCGTGGGCCTTGCCGCCCAGCGGCTGCTGCGTGACCAGCGAGTACGAGCCGGTCGAGCGCGCGTGCATCTTCTCGTCCACCAGGTGGTGGAGCTTGAACATGTACTTGTAGCCCACCGTCACCGGCCGGTCGTACGGGTCGCCGGTGCGGCCGTCGAACAGCTGCATCTGGCCGGTCTCCGGCAGCCCGGCCTGGCCGAGCATCGAGACGATGTCCTCCTCGGTGGCGCCGTCGAAGATCGGCGTCGCGAACGGCACCCCGTCCTGCAGGCGCCGCGCCGCCGCGAGCAGCTCGGCGTCGCTGTAGTCGGCGAAGTCCAGCGGCCGCGCCATCTTCTTGCGCGCGTAGATCTTCGGCAGCACGGCCCGCAGCTCCTTGATCGCCTTGGCCCGCTCGAGCTCCAGCCGCTCGCCGATCTGCCGGCCCAGCTCCTTCGCCGCCAGGCCGAGGTGGGTCTCGAGGATCTGGCCGATGTTCATCCGCGAGGGCACGCCCAGCGGGTTGAGGACGATGTCGACCGGCGTGCCGTCGGCGAGGTACGGCATGTCCTCCACCGGCACGATGCGCGAGACCACGCCCTTGTTGCCATGGCGGCCGGCCATCTTGTCGCCGACGTTCAGGCGGCGCTTGGTCGCCAGGTAGACCTTGATGCTCTTGTTGACGCCCGGCTGCAGCTCGTCGTTGCGCTCGAGCTTGCGCTTTTGGACGCGGAACTCCTCGTCGAGGCTCTTTTGCAGCTTGCGGATCCGCGCGTCGATCGCCTCGAGCGCCCGCTGCGCCTTTTCATCCTTGAGCGACAGCGCGAGCTTCTGCTCGGAGGTCGCCTTCTTCCACCACGCGGCGGTGACCTTCGTGCCGGCCTTGAGGCTGCCCTTGACGGCCTTGGCCGCGGTCTGGCCGACCGCGATCTTGGCCCGCTCGTAGTCGGAGTTCTCGACGTAGATGTTCATCTTGTCGTTCTGGTCCTTCTTGAGCGCCGCGAGCTCCTGGCGGATGATCGCCAGCGCCCGCTCGTCGCGCTCGGCGGCGTTGGCGGTGAAGACCTTGACGTCCACCACCGTGCTGCGGCTGCCCATGCGCATCTTGAGCGAGGTGTCCTTGACGTCCTCGCCCTTGTTGCCGAAGATGGCCTTCAGCAGCCGCTCCTCGGGGGTCTGCTGCGCCTCGACCTTCGGCGTGACCTTGCCGACCAGGATGTCGCCGGGCTCGACCTCGGTGCCGACCTGGATGATGCCGGACTCGTCGAGGTAGGCGAGCGCCTTGTCCGCCTGGTTGGGGATGTCGCGGGTGATCTGCTCGGCGCCGTTGCGGGTGTCGCGCGCCTTGCAGGTCTCTTCTTCGATGTGGACCGAGGTGAAGCGGTCGTCGATGACCATCCGTTCGGACACCAGGATGGAGTCCTCGAAGTTGTAGCCGTACCACGGCATGAAGGCCACCAGCACGTTCTGGCCCAGCGCCAATTCGCCGTTGTCCGAGGCCGCGCTGTCGGCGATGGTGTCGCCCGCGACGACCTTGTCGCCGGTCCCGACGATCGGCCGCTGGCTGATCGTGGTGTTTTGGTTCGAGCGCATGTACTTCGTCAGGTTGTAGATGTCCACGCCGAAGTCGTCGTCGCCGGCCTCGTCGGTCCGGACCACGATGCGCGAGGCGTCGACGAAGTCGATCACGCCCGAGCGCCGCGCCTGGACCGCCTGGCCCGAGTCCGCGGAGACCTTCTCCTCGATGCCGGTGCCGACCAGCGGCTTCTGCGGCCGCAGGCTCGGGACCGCCTGGCGCTGCATGTTCGAGCCCATCAGCGCGCGGTTGGAGTCGTCGTGCTCGAGGAAGGGGATCAGCGACGCCGCCACCGAGGCGATCTGCGACGGCACCAGGTCCATGTAGTCGATGTCCGCCGGCCGCGCGGTCGTGAACTCGCCGTCGCGGCGGCAGGTGACCCGCTCGTCGCTGAAGCGGCCCTTGGCGTCGACCTTCGAGTTGGCCTGCGCGATCGACAGCCCCGCCTCGTCGGCCGAGCTCAGCCAGGCGATCTCGTCGGAGACGCGGCCGTCCTCGACCACCAGGTAGGGCGTCGTGATGAAGCCGTACTCGTTGGTGTCGGCGAACAGGGCGAAGGAGTTGATCAGGCCGATGTTGCCGCCCTCGGGGGTCTCGATCGGGCACAGCCGGCCGTAGTGGGTCGGGTGGACGTCGCGGACCTCGAAGCCGGCGCGGTCCCGCTGCAGGCCGCCGACGCCGAGCGCCGACACCCGCCGCTTGTGGGTGATCTCCGCCAGCGGGTTGGTCTGGTCCATGAACTGCGACAGCTGGTTGGAGTTGAAGAACTCGCGGACGCTCTGGCCGATGGTCTTGGCGTTCGCCAGGTCCGAGGGCTTGAGGTTGTCGCTGTCGACCTGCTGCATCCGGTCCATGATCGCGCGGTGGAAGCGCTTGAGGCCGTTCTCGTATTCCTGCTGGATGAACTCGCCGACCATGCGGATGCGGCGGTTGCCGAGGCTGTCGATGTCGTCGACCGCGCCGCGGCGGTTGACCAGGTTGATCAGCGTCTTGATGGTGTTGACGATGTCCTCGCGCGACAGCACGTTCTGCTCGCGCACCGAGGCCACCAGGCCGATGGCGTCGAGGCGTTTTTTCAGCTTGGCGGCGGCGGCCTCCTCGAGGTGCCAGGCCAGCACCCGCGGGCCCTCGTCCTTGATGTCGCGCAGCGCCAGCCGCAGCATCTCGTCCGACAGCTGCCCCGGGTCGATCTCGGCCCGCAGCTCCTCGAACTTCGGCATCATCCGCGCCTTTTGGTTGCGCTGGGCGAGCACGCACCATTCCATCGCCGGCCGCTCCTCGTGGACGTGGTCCTTGAGGCGGGTCGGCCGCACCTCGACGCCGTGGCCGAGGCGCCGGTTCATCTTCATCCGGCCCACCTTGGACATGTTGAAGCGCTCCGGATCGAAGAAGGTGCTGTTGAAGGCCTTCGCGATCACCTCGGGCGGCTTGGTCGGGTCGCCGGGCCGCAGGTGCTTGAAGATGATCTCCCGCGCCTTGTCGATGCTGTTGCAGGGGAAGTCGCTCTCCTGGAAGCGCAGCGTCGTCGCGATGTTCTGGTTGCAGTCGTAGATGTTCGAGTAGATCGTCTTGAGCTCGGTGATGCCGCACTTGCGCAGGGCCGCGAGCGTCTCATGGGTGATCTTGTCGTTGACCTGCACCAGCACCTCGCCGCTGTTGGGGTCGACGATCTCCTCCCAGGCGCGGCGCGACACGCTCTTGTCGGCGCCGTCGACGATGTAGTCGTCGGTGACCTTCTGCGATTCGATGCCCAGCTCCGCCAGCTTGCGGATGTCGCTTTCCTTGATGCGGGAGCCCGCCTTGACGACCAGGCCGCCGCCGGGCTTGACGATGTCGAACGGCAGCGACATGCCCTTGATGAGCAGCGGCTGCAGCCGGTAGTCGTTGACCGCCTGCTGCTCGGCGCCCGCCTCGGCGGCGGCGCCCAGCACGAAGGTCTCGCTGTCGTAGAACTCCTCGATGATGTCGCGGTTCTCGTAGCCCAGCGCCCGCAGCAGCAGCGTGATGTACATCTTGCGCCGCTTGTCGATGCGGAAGTGCAGGTGGCCCTTGGCGTCGAACTCCAGGTCCAGCCAGCTGCCCGAATTGGGGATGATCCGCGCCAGGTAGCCGATGCGGCCGCTCTGCTGCTGGCGGACGTCGCCGCGCATGAAGTACACGCCCGGCGCCCGGTGCAGCTGCGAGACGATGACCTTCTCGGTGCCGTTGATGACGAAGGAGCCGTTGTCGGTCATCAGCGGGATCTCGCCCATGTAGACCCCCTTCTCCTCCCGGACCTCCTTGACCTTGCTGCGGTCCTCGCGCGAGCGGATGTGCAGCTTGAAGTGCACCTTGATCTTGGCGTTGTAGCTGAGGTTGCGCTCCTTGCATTCGCGCACCGAGAACATCGGGTCCTCCAGCTCGTAGCCATGGAAGGTCATCTCGACCAGGCCGTTGTTGCTCTCGAGCGGGAACATCCGGTTGAAGGCCTTCTGCAGGCCGTAGTCCTCCCGCTTGTCGCGCGCGACGTCTTTTTGCAAGAAGCGCGCGTAGAGGTTTTTCTGCATCTGCAGCAGATACGGGATCTCGACGTCCGCCTGGTGGCGGCCGAAGGTCGCGCGCGGACGGCGCTTTTGCGTGAAGTTGAGGCTCATGGGTCGGGTGCTCTAGGCGAACGAAGCGGTGGCCGCCGCAAGGCGGCCGAGGCCCCCGCACGGCCGGGCGGCCATGCAGGGCGGGATGGCAAGCGGGGCGCTTACTTGATTTCGCAGGTCGCGCCTGCTTCGGACAGCTTCTTGGCTATCTCCTCCGCCTCGTCCTTGCTGACTTTCTCCTTGACGGCCTTCGGGACCTCGCCGACCATGTCCTTGGACTCCTTGAGCCCCAGGCCGGTGATCGCGCGGATCGCCTTGATGACGTTGATCTTCGACTCGCCGGCGCCGGTCAGGACGACGTCGAACTCGGTCTGCTCCTCCGCGGCCGGACCGGCGGCGGCGGGCGCGGCCGCGACGGCGGCCGGCGCGGCGGCCGAGACGTTGAACTTCTCCTCGATCGCCGAGACCAGCTCGGACAGCTCGAGCACCGACATGCTCGAGATCGAGTCCAGGATTTCTTGCTTGTTCATTGTGTTTGCTCCTCGTGGGGGTGGGTGGGGATGGGCGGGTGGATGGAAAGATCAGGCGGCCTTGCCGTCGCGGACCGCGGCGACGGCGCGGGCCAGGCGGCCGGGCGCGTCGGCCAGCGTTCGGGCCAGCTTCGCGATCGGGGCGTTGAGGGTCGCGGCGAGGATGCCGCGCAGCTCGTCGCGGGACGGCAAGGACGCGAACTTCTCGACCTGGGCGACGTCGAGGACGCCGCCGTCGACCGCGCCGGCGACCAGCTTGAGGCTGTCGTTCTCCTTGGCGAAGTCGCGCAGCATCTTCGCCACCGCGGGCGCCGAGGCCCCGGTGCCGTACAGCAGCGGCCCCTGCAGGCTCGAAGCGAGCGCCGCGAAGCGCTCGTCCGCCGCCAGCACGCGCTTGGCGACCGTGTTCTTGACCACGCGCACCCGGCAGTCGGCCGCGCGCGCGCTGCGCCGCAGCGCCATCATGTCGGCCACGCTCAGGCCGGCGTAGGCCGCGACGAACACGCCCTCGGCCGCGCCGCAGTCGGCGGCGAACAGCTCGGCCATGCCCACCTTGCGGCGGCGCTGGACGCTCATGCGTTCGGCGGCGGCCGGCGCACTCATCGCAGCGGCACCACGTCGACGGCGACGGCCGGGCCCATGGTGGAGGACAGCGTCGCGCTGACCAGGTACTGGCCCTTGGCGGCGGCCGGCTTGGCCTGCTTGAGGGAGCCCACCAGGGCGTGGAAATTGGCCTGCAGGTCCTCTTCTTTAAAAGAGGCGCGGCCGATCGCGGCGTGGATGATGCCGGTCTTCTCGGCCCGGTAGGCGACCTGGCCGGCCTTGGCCAGCTTGACCGCCTTGGCCACGTCGGCGGTGACGGTCCCCTGCTTGGGATTGGGCATCAGGCCCTTGGGGCCGAGCACCTTGCCGTGCTTGCCGAGCTGCGGCATCGCGGTCGGCTCGGCGATCAGCACGTCGAAGCCCAGCTCGCCCTTGCCGATCTTCTCGAGCAGGTCCTCGAAGCCGACGATGTCGGCGCCGGCCTCCTTGGCCGCCGCCTGCTTGTCGCCCTCGCACAGCACCGCGACCTTGACGTCCTTGCCGGTGCCCGCCGGCATCGCGACCACGCCGCGGACCGCCTGGTCCGACTTGCGCGGGTCGACGCCGAGGCGGATCGCCACGTCGATGGACTCGTCGAACTTCGCGGTCGCGCCGCCCTTGACCTTCGCGATCGCCACGGCGACCTCAAGGCTCTCCTCGGTCACCTGCTCGCGCAGGGCGCGCATGCGCTTGCCGTCCTTGGCCATTAGGAAGCGACCTCCACGCCCATGCTGCGGGCGGTGCCGGCGACGATCAGCATCGCCTGCTCGACGTCCTCGGTGTTGAGCTCCTCGAGCTTGTCCTCGGCGATCGCGCGGACCTGCTCCTTGGTGAGCTTGCCGACCTTGTCGAGGTGCGGCCGGCCGCTGCCCTTGTCGATGCCGAGGGCCTTTTTGATCAGGACCGGCACCGGCGGCTTCTTGATGACGTAGCTGAAGCTGCGGTCCGGCTTGACCGTGATGACCACCGGCAGCAGCAGGCCCGCCTCGTGGCGGGACGTGTCCGAGTTGAAGCGCTTGATGAACTCGCCGATGTTGACGCCGTGCTGGCCCAGCGCCGGGCCGACCGGCGGATCCGCCTTGGCCTGGCCGGCCGGGATCTGCAGCTTGATGGTCTTGTCCTGCTTGGCGTCGTCGCGTTTTTTCGCCATTACATCTTCTCCACCTGCTCGAAGTCGAGCTGGATGTCGGTGGGCCGGTTGAAGACGCTGACCGCCACGCTGATGCGGCTGGTGTCGTAGTTGATGTCGTTGACCGTGCCGTTGAAGTTGGTGAACGGGCCGTCCTTGATGCGGACCGACTCGCCGATCTCGAACATGACCTTCGGCCGCGGCTTCTCCATGCCCTCGTCGACCCGCGAGCGGATCTTGTCGATCTCGGCCATGGTCACCGGCTGCGGCGGCAGCCAGGAGTCCTCGTCGATGCTGACCGAGGCGTTCGCGCTCGGCCCCGAGTTGGTGTCGCCGACGAAGCCCCGGGTCATGCTCATCTGGTTGATGATGTGCCAGGTCTTGTGGTTCATCTCCATCTGGATGAAGATGTAGTTCGGGAAGAAGACCCGCTTGGAGACCTTCTGCTTCTTGTTCTTCATCTCGACGACCTGCTCGGCCGGGCTGAAGATCTCGCCGAACTGCTCCTTGACGTCCGGGTCCTTCTCGCAGGCCTGCTCGATGCGCTGCGCGAGCAGCTGCCGGAAGCTCTTCTCGCGGTTGGCCTTGACGTGGACGCAGTACCAGTTCACCATCAGCTCCATCTCACAGCGCGAGAAAGCCGAGCAGCCACGACAGCAGCGCGTCGACCAGGTACAGGAAGATCGCCACCAGGGTGACGAAGACGATGACCACGCCGGACATCTTGAGCACCTCCTCCCGCTGCGGCCAGACCACCTTGCGCAGCTCGCCCAGCGACTCCCGGGCGTAGACGACGAAGCGCCGGCCCGGATCGGAGAAGTACATGATGCCGGCCGCCGTCCCCAGCGAGCCGAAGAACACCAGGGCGCGCAGCAGCGCCTGCGTCTGGATGAGCTGCAGCAGGCTCAGGTAGATCCCGGCCAGCGCGATCGCCAGCGCCAGGAACACCTTGGCCTTGTCCGCCGCGGTCATGAGTACGCCAGCCCTCCTGGCCCAGGGCGAGCCAAGAGGGACTCGAACCCCCAACCTGCGGTTTTGGAGACCGCTGCTCTACCAGTTGAGCTATTGGCCCACGCGTCCAGATCTCTCAACCTCCTGCTACTTGACGATTTTGGTGACCGTGCCCGAGCCGACCGTCCGGCCGCCTTCGCGGACCGCGAAGCGCACGCCGCTGTCCATGGCGATCTCCTTGAGCAGCTTGACGTTGAACGAGACGTTGTCGCCGGGGTTGACCATCTCGACGCCGTCCGGCAGCTTGATCTCGCCGGTGACGTCGGTCGTCCGGAAGTAGAACTGCGGCGAGTAGCCCGTGACGAAGGGCTTGCTGCGGCCGCCCTCGTCCTTGGTCAGCACGTAGACCGCGCACTCGAACTCGGTGTGCGGCGTGATCGAGCCCGGCTTGGCCAGCACCTGGCCGCGCTGGACCTCCTCGCGCTTGGTGCCGCGCAGCAGCACGCCGACGTTGTCGCCCGCCTCGCCGCGGTCGAGGATCTTCTTGAACATCTCGACGCCGGTGCAGGTGGTCTTGGCGGTCTCCTTGAGGCCGACGATCTCGACCTCCTCGTTGACCTGCAGCACGCCGGTCTCGATGCGGCCGGTGCAGACGGTGCCGCGGCCCTCGATCGTGAACACGTCCTCGATCGGCATTAAGAAGTCCTTCTCCAGGTCCCGCTTGGGCTCCTCGATGTAGGAGTCCAGCGCGTCCGCCAGCTTGAGGATGGCGTCCTTGCCCAGCTCGCCGTCCTTGCCCTCGAGCGCCTGCAGGGCGCTGCCGACGACGAAGGGGGTCGCCTGGCCGTCGTACTCGGCCTCGGTCAGGATGTCGCGCAGCTCCTCCTCGACCAGGTCCAGCATCTCCTTGTCGTCGACCTGGTCGGCCTTGTTGATGAAGACCACCATCCGCGGGACGCCGACCTGGCGCGCCAGCAGGATGTGCTCGCGGGTCTGCGGCATGGCGCCGTCGGTCGCCGTGACCACCAGGATCGCCGCGTCCATCTGGGCGGCGCCGGTGATCATGTTCTTGATGTAGTCCGCGTGGCCGGGACAGTCGACGTGGGCGTAGTGCCGCTTGTCGGTCTCGTACTCGACGTGCGAGGTGCTGATCGTGATGCCGCGGGTGCGCTCCTCGGGGGCGTTGTCGATCTGCTCGAAGGCGCGCGCCTCGCCGCCGTGCTTCTCGGCGAGGACCTTGGTCAGCGCCGCGGTCAGCGTCGTCTTGCCGTGGTCGACGTGGCCGATGGTGCCGACGTTGACGTGCGGCTTGGAGCGTTCGAATTTTTCTTTTGCCATGTCTGTGGTGCCTCCTGTGTCGTTGGTGGGTCTAGGCGTCGATCCGCCGCCCTGCCGTGGCTCCGGCAAGGGGCGGGAAGGGTCCGCTTACTCGGCGACTCCTGCGGCTGCGGGAGCGGGTGAAGGGAATCGAACCCTCATCGTAAGCTTGGAAGGCTTCTGCTCTACCATTGAGCTACACCCGCCGTGCTCGTATGTTTGCGGTTGCTGCTTGTCTTTCATTTCAAGATCACCCTGGGTTCGCGCCGGTGGAGGGAGTAGGATTCGAACCTACGAAGGCTAAGCCGTCTGGTTTACAGCCAGATCCCGTTGACCACTTGGGTACCCCTCCGGGAACTGCGTATTGTAGCACGGATTGGCGCCCGGCGCCAAATCGGGGTTGCGGGCCCCCGCCCGGCCTAGGCCCGGGAGACCGAAAAACCGTGCTTCGCCAGCAGCGGCTCGAGGTGCTCCCGGCCCTTGACGGCGTACTGCTTCGGGCTGGCCTGCCGCGGGTCCTGCTCGGCCTCCACCACCATCCAGCCGCCGTAGCCCGCCGCCGCCAGGGCGCCGAGGAAGGCGTCGAAATCGATGAAGCCGTCGCCGGGGACCGTGAACACCCCCTCCATCACCGCCCGGGTGAACAGCCAGTCCTCGGCCACGCAGCGCCGCAGCCGCTCCTGCCGCAGGTCCTTGCAGTGGACGTAGGCGACCCGCGCCGCGTGCCGCCGGACCATCTCGGCCGGGTCGTCGCCGGCGAAGACGCAGTGGCCGGAGTCCACCAGCAGGCCCAGGTCCTCGCTGCTGTGCTCCATGAGATGCGCCACGTCCTCGGCGCTTTGGACCGCCGTGCCCATGTGGTGGTGGAAGCACAGCCGCACGCCGCGCCCCTTGGCGTGGGCCGCCAGCTTGCTGAGGCGCTCGCCGTAGGGCTTGAACTCCTCGGCGCTGAGCTGCGGCCGCCTGCTCAGGGGCTCGCTGGCCGCCTGGACCGAGCCGTCGATCTCGCCGTAGAACATGATGTCGGCGCCGACCCCCTCGTACAGCCGC